>JBKPTS010000115.1:0-11418 GCA_046735575.1 Actinomycetota bacterium | reverse complement strand
GCCGAGCGCGAGCAGCCTGCGCGGGGAGGGGGAGAAGCGCCGCCGGGAGGCGAGCGCGAGCACGAGCGCTCCGGCGGCGAATCCCGCGGCCGCGGTCACCGAGCCCGCGATGACGAGGCCGAGCGCGCCCGCGACGAGCGCGAGCGCGAAGAGCGAAGCGGCCGGCATCCGCTTCCCGCCGGCGACGATCCCGCCGGCGGCGAGGCTGACCGCGAGCGCGGAGAGGGAGGCGAAGTCGTGGTGCCCGAGGAACGACGGCTGCCGCCAGCCGGGGTTCCAGGCCCCGAAGACGTCGAGGCCGAAGAACTGCGCGGACGCCACCGCAGTGGCGAGGCCGGACCAGACGACGGCCGCCGCGAGCACGATGCCCAGGTCCGTCACCCTGCGCACGAGGAGCGGGACTGCGAGCGCGAGGAGCGCGTACTCGGCGAGCTTGAGGGCGGTGACCACGTGGCTCGCGAAGAGGTCGTCGTGCACCGAGGCGGGCCGCACCGTCTCGAACGCGAGCCACCCGAGGAGCAGGCCGCCGGCGACCCACAGCCCCCGTGCCGCCCTGAGCGGGGCGAAGCCGGACCGGGCCGCCGCGACGGCCGCAGCGGCCACCACCGCCAGCGCCGCGAGATCGGAGAGCCGGATGTCGAGCGTCGTCGAGGAGATGCCGACCGCGAGATCCGGCTGGTAGTTCTTGTGCAGGAAGAGAAACGGCAGGGCGCCGGCGAGGACGAGGGCCCCGGCCGCTTCCCTGTCGACGAGGGCGGGGCCGACCCGGCGGCGCGGCAGGTGCGCGGCTGCGAGCGGCGGGTTTCGCACCGCGGCAACTCTAGACGGCAAACCGGCAAGCCCTCGCCGCGCCGGAACGCGCCTGATCCGCTCCTACACTGGGTCGGCGATGAAGGCGGGACTGCTGAAGCGGCGCTCGACGGCCGCGCTCTCGCTCTATGCCTCGGTCGGCCTCGGGATCCTCGGGACGATCGTCGCCGCGCGCGTCCTCGGGCTGGACGAGTTCGGCGTCTACGCCACCGCCCTGGCGGCGGTCGGCTTCTTCCAGATCCTGCTCGACGTGACCGTCGAGGAGTCGCTGTCGAAGTACGGCTTCCGGTACGTCTCCGCGCGGGACTGGGGTCGGCTGCGGAGGCTGTTCCGCGTCACGCTGCTCCTGAAGCTCCTCGGGGGAGCGCTCGCGACGGCGATCCTGCTCGTGCTCGCGCCCTTCGGCGACAGCGTGTTCGGCGAGCAGGGCGTCGGTGCGGCGCTGCTCGCCGGAGCCCTGCTCCCGCTCGTGCAGGCGCCGGAGAACGTCGCCGCCACCGCCCTCCTCCTGCACAGCCGCTACGACCTGCGCGGCCTGTACCAGGCGGGATCCGCGGGCCTGCGGCTCGCTGCGATCGCGATCGGGGCGACGCACGGCGTGAACGCGGCGCTCGCGGCGATGGTCCTCGCCCAGGTTGCCGCCACCGGCGTCGTCGTCTTCGTCGGGCGCTCCGCCCTCGCGCGCTTCCCGGAGGCGCCCGAGCGCGAGCTCGGCGAGGACGCCGGGACGATCCGGTCCTTCGTCTTCCAGTCCACGATCGCGACGGGGGTCATCTCGCTCCGCACCACGCTCGTCCCGCTCGTCCTCGGAGTCGTGTCCTCGACCAACGCCGTCGGCCTCTTCCGCATCGCGCAGACGCCGCAGACCGGGCTCGCGGCGGCGAGCTCGCCCGCGCGGCTCGTCCTCCTGACCGAGCAGACGCGCGACTGGGAGGGCGGGAGGCGGATCAGCGTGCTCGAGGGCATCCGCAAGTACACGCTCGGCGCCGGCGCCCTGATGCTGGTCGCCGTGCCGGTCTTCTTCTTCGCGATGCCCTGGCTGGTGCGCGTCGTCTTCGGGAGCGAGTACTCCGGGGCGGTGACGGCCGCGCGCATCATCCTGCTCGCGGCGGCGGTGCAGTTCGCGATCGGCTGGACGAAGTCGCTGCCCGTGACGGTCGGCCGACCGCGGCTCAGGATCGTGACCCACGGGCTCGAGACGCTCGTCGTCATCCCGCTCGTCGCGGTGCTCGGCTCCCGCTGGGGCGTGACCGGAGCCGCCGTGGCCGTCCTCGTCTCGACGGTCGTCTTCGCCGCCGCCTGGGCGGTCGCACTCGCCCGCCTGCGCGTGAGCATGGGGGCCGACCCCACGCGCCTCGCCCGCGGCACCACGTCGTGAACGTCCTCGTCGTCAGCGGCATCTGGCCCCCGGACCCGGGCGGCCCCGCGAGCCACGCCCCCGCCCTCGCGAGGTTCCTCCACGGGCGCGGGCACGGGGTCGAGGTGGTCACGACCGCCGACGCCGCGCCCGCGCCGGAGGGCTTCGCCGTCGAGTGGGTGCCGCGGCGCGGCTCCGCGCTCGTGCGCCATCTGCGCGTCGGCCACGTCGTGCGCACGCACGCCCGCCGGGCGGACGTCGTGTACGCGACGAGCATGGTCCGCCGGGGCGCGCTCGGAGCAGCGGTGGCGAGGAGGCCGCTCGTCGTGAAGCTCGTCTCGGACGAGGTCTTCGAGCGCCAGCAGCGGAGCGGGCGCTTCCGTGGGACGATCGAGGAGTTCCAGGCGGTGGGCGGAGCGCGGGTCTCGTTCCTGCGCGCGACGCGGAACCGCGCGCTCCGCTACTCGAGCCGCGTCTTCTGCCCGAGCGCCTACCTGCGCGGGATCGCGCTCGACTGGGGTCTCGACCCGGAGCGGGTCTCGGTGCTCCCGAACCCGGCGCCGGAGGTGGCGCCGCTCCCCGGGCGGGACGAGCTGCGCGCGGAGCTCGCGCTCGAGGGCCCGGTGCTCGCGTTCGCCGGCCGGCTCGGTCCGCAGAAGTCCCTCGACGTCGCACTCGAGGCGATCGCGCGCGAGCCCCGGGTCGGCTTGGTGGTCGCGGGCGAGGGGCCGGAGCGGGCTGCGCTCGAGCGGCGTGTGCACGAGCTCGGCCTCGACGGCCGCGTCCGCTTCCTCGGGGGCGTCGGGCGCGAGTCGGTGCTGCGCCTGTTCCGCGCCGCGGACGCGTCCCTTCTCAGCTCCTCCTGGGAGAACTTCCCGCACACGGTCGTCGAGTCCCTGGCGGTGGGCACGCCCGTGATCTCGACCTCGGTCGGCGGCGTCCCCGAGGTCGTGCGCGACGGCGAGAACGGCCTCCTCGTCCCTCCGCGTGAGCCGGCCGCGCTGGCGGCGGCGGTCTCGCGCTTCTTCGGCGACGAGGAGCTTCGCCGCCGGCTCCGGGAAGGCGCCCGCGCCTCCGTCTCGGAGCACACGGAGGAGTCGGTCTTCACCAGGATCGAGGCCGCGCTCGAGGAGGCCGCGCGCTGAGACGGAAGCTGCTGCTCGTGGGGCGGAGCCGGTACTCGCTCCCGCTCTCCCCGTCGCTCGAGCGGAAGTTCGACGCGCTCGGCGAGGAGCTGGACGTCCACGTGCTCGGCAGCGCGGCCAGGCTCGACGGAAGCGATCCCCGCTTCAGCCTGGCGTCTCCGGTCCGGCCGCACATAGCCGACGGCGCCGCCTTCTACGCCCTGCTCCCGCTCCGGGTCGCGCGCGAGCTCCGCGGCCGGCGACCCGAAGCGGTCCTCGTGCAGGGCGCGCCGGAGACCGCCCTCGCGCTCCTCGGCAGGTCCCTCGCCCGCAGCCGGGCGAAGGTGATCGCGGACGTGCACGGCGATCCCCGGTCCGCGACGCGCCTGTACGGCTCGCCTTTGCGCAGGGCGCTCTCCCCGCTCGTCGACCTCCTCGCCCGCCGAGGGCTCCGCGGAGCCGACGGCGTGCGGACGCTCTCCCCGTTCACGGAGGCGGCCGTGCGCCGAGCGGGCGCCGAGCCGACGGCCTCGTTCGCCGCGTTCATGGACCTCGAGCCGTTCCTCTCGCCGCCCACGCCGCTCCCGGAGCGGCCGCTCGCGCTCTTCGTCGGCGTGCTCGAGCGCTACAAGGCCGTCGACATCCTCGCGGAGGCGTGGCGGCGGGCGGCTCCGCGGGTTCCCGACGCGACGCTGCACCTCGTCGGCCGCGGGCCGCTCCGTCCGGTCGTCGAGGGGCTCGTCGCCGAGCTGCCGGCGCGGACGCGCTGGACGGAGTCGCTACCGACCGAAGGCGTCGCGCGAGCGCTCGACGAGGCGACCGCGCTCGTCCTGCCGTCGCGCTCGGAGGGGCTGCCGCGGATCGTCGTCGAGGCGCTCTGCCGCGGCCGCGGTGTCGTCGGGAGCAGGGCGGGCGGGATCCCGGACCTCGTCGTGGACGAGGAGAACGGCCTGCTGGTCGAGCCCGGAGACGTCGAGGCGCTGGCGGACGCGCTCGTCCGCGTGCTCTCGGAGCGACCGCTCGCAGAACGGCTCGGGGCGCGAGCGCGCGTGAGTGTCGAGCCGTGGGTCTCGACTCCGGAGGAGTACGCGGGACAGGTCCGCGACCTGGTCGAGAAGGTCGTCTCCTAGAGCGGCCTAGACTCCGCCGCATGCGCGCCGACCGGGCGAAGCAGCAGCTGAAGAACGGCGTCTACCGCGCCCTCGGCGAGGCGACCAGCGGGCTCGGCATCGCGAGCAACGGAGACGAAAACACACTGCGCGTGCTCATGTACCACAAGGTCAACGACGTCTCGCCCAACCCGACCACGGTGCCGACAGCCGTGTTCGCGGAGCAGATGGCGCTCCTCGGTGAGCTCGGGTACGTCCCCGTCTCGCTCGAGGCGGTGCGCGACCACTATCTGCGGGGGGACCCGCTCCCGGACGGCGCCGTCCTCGTCACCTTCGACGACGGGTACCGCGACAACCTGGAGAACGCGGTGCCGATCCTGCGTGCGCGCGGCTACCCGGCGGTCGTCTTCGTCTCGGTCGGGTACCTCGACGACGGGCGTCCGCTTCCGCACGAGGAGCCGCTGCTCGGCCGCGGCGTGCGCAATCCGACGCTTCGCTGGGGCGAGCTGGCGGAGCTCGAAGCCGCGGGCCTGCGGGTCGAGTCGCACGGTGTCGGGCACCGGCCGCTGACGTCGCTCGAGCCGGCGGACGCGCTCCGGGAGATCGCACTGTCGAAGCTCCGGCTCGAGGAGCGCCTCGGGCGGCAAGTGGAGGCGTACGCGTACGTCAAGGGGTCGCGGGCGGACTTCCGGCCCGAGCACGCGAGCCTCGTCCAGCAGGCGGGCTACGAGCTCGCGTTCACGTCCGTCTCGGGGGCGAACGGGCGCCGGAGCGACAGGTTCCGGCTCCGGCGCTACAACGTGGAGCCGTACCCGCCCCGGACGTTCGAGCTCGTCCTCGCGGGGGCGTGCGACCTGATCGCGATCAAGGACACGGTGCTCGGAACGCACGGCCGGCGCGCGCTCAACGCCGCACTCGGCACCGCGTCTCGTTGATGTTCGAGGTCGTCCGCTACACGCCGGATCGTCGCGCCGCGCTCGTCGGCCTCCTGGCGAGGGTCGGCACGACGCAGCTCTCGGACGAGGAGTTTCGCTGGTGGTTCGAGCGGAACCCGGCGGGAGAGGGGATCGTGTCGCTCGCGGTCGCGGAGGACGAGGTCGTCGGGGTCGCAGCCATGAGCTACTTCCGCACCGCGCTCGACGGCGGCGTCACCCGCCTCGCCGTCCCGGTGAACGTCGCGACCGACCCTCGGTTCCGCGGCCAGGGGGTCTTCTCGACGCTCGAGCGCGAGAACGAGCGGGCGGCGGCGGAGTCGGGATCACCGCTCAGCGTGACCTTCCCCAACGGGAGGTCGTACCCGATCTTCGTGCGCCGCCTCGGCTGGAGCGATCTCCCGCGGCTGCGCATGTGGGCGCGTCCGCTGCGGGCGGGGGGCGTGCTCCGCTACATGCTCGGGCGCTCGGGGGAGAAGGGCGACCTGCGCCCTCGCGAGGCGGGAGCGCGGACGCTTCGCGGGTTGGAGGTGCGCCCGCTCGAGCGCTTCGACGCGGGCTTCGACGAGATCGGCAGACGCGCCGGCGCCGCCTACGGCCACCACTTCGTCCGCGACGCCGACTACCTGAACTGGCGCTACCTCGACTCGCCCCGGGACTACCGCTGCTTCGGCGCTTACCGCGACGGGATGCTCGTCGGCACGGGGATCGTGGGCCACACGTTCAAGCACGGCGTCTCGGCCGGCTTCCTGGCCGACCTCGTCGCGGCGCCGGAGGACGGAGACGCGGTGAGGGCGCTGCTCGAGCGCGCGGTCGACGAGGTCCGCGGCGGGGCGGACGCACTCGTCCTTCTCCCGCCCCCGGCCGGCGCGCACCGTCGCGCGCTCGTCCGCTCGGGCTTCCTGCCCACGAACAAGACGCTCCGCTTCATCGGGAAGACGCTCGCACCGGCCGCGCAGCTGGACGAGCGCGCGGGCGCGTGGCACTTCACGCTCGGAGACTTCGACTTCTTCTGATGGTCAGGAAGCTCGTGTTCATCACGCAGCAGGTCGACCCGGGCCACCCAGCGCTCGCCGCCACGATCCCGAAGATCCGTGCGCTCGCGGCTCGGGTGGAGGAGGTGGTCGTGCTCACGGACGACGCGGTGCCCGGCGTGCTGCCCGCGAACTGCCGGGTCCGCACGTTCCGCGCGGGCCGCAAGCTCAGCCGCGGCCTAAGGTTCGAGACCGCGCTCGCGCGGGAGCTGCCGTCCCTTCGCGGCGGTGCGGTCGTCGCACACATGTGCCCGATCTACGCCGTGCTCGCCGCGCCGCTCGTGCGCCCGCTCGGGGTGCCGCTCATCCTCTGGTTCACGCACTGGCGCACGAGCCGCCTGCTGGCAGCGGCCGAGCGCGCCTCGACCGCGGTCGTCTCGGTCGACGAGCGCTCGTTCCCCCTCCCCTCGAAGAAGCTGCGTGGGATCGGGCACGGGATCGACACGGGCGAGCTCACGTGCTCCCCCGCGAGCCCGAGCGCCGGCCTCAGGCTGCTCGCGCTCGGCCGCTACTCGCCGGCCAAAGGCCTCGTGACGGTCCTGCGGGCGGTCGCGGGCATGGACGACGGCGTCGCGCTCGACGTCTTCGGGCCGACGCTGTCCGAGCAGGAGCGTGCCCACCGGGCGGAGCTCGAGCGCCTCGCCGCGGAGCTCGGGCTCGACGGCCGGGTCGAGCTCGCGGGGCCGGTCCCGCGGACGGAGGTCCCCGCTCTCTTCGCCGCCCACGACGCCCTCGTGAACAACATGCGGGCCGGGGCGCCCGACAAGGTCGTGTACGAGGCCGCGGCGAGCTGCCTTCCCGTCCTCGCGTCGAACCCGGTCTTCGACACGCTGCTCGAGCCCGCGCAGCGCTTCGAGCGGGAGGACGCGGCCGACCTCGCCCAGCGCATCCGAGAGCTGGCGGCGCTCTCGCCGGACGAGCGGTCGGCGCTCGGGAGGCGGCTGCGCGAGCGCGTCGAGGCGGGGCACTCGGTGGAATCGTGGGCGGACGGCGTCCTCGCCGCGGCGGGCGGCGGATGAGGAACGGACTCGTGCTCCACGTCCAGAAGGTGGCCGGGATCTCGGGCTCCGAGGCGCACCTGCTCCGGCTACTGCCCGACCTCCGCGAGCGGGGCTGGGACGTCGAGTTCCTGATGCTGCACGAGGACGAGCCCGGCGCGTGGGAGTTCGCCCGCGAGCTCGAGGGCCGCGGCGTGAGGCTGGAGGCGGTGAAGCTGCGGGCGGACGTCGACCCGATCGCGTTCGGCGAGGTCGCGGGCCGGCTCGCGCGCCGCCGGCCCCGGATCGTGCACACGCACCTGGTGCACGCCGACGTCTACGGGCAGCTCGCGGCGACGCTTGCGGGCGTGCCGCTCCGGCTCTCCACGAAGCACGGCTTCAACGAGTTCCGCGAGGGCCGTTTCTTCGCGCTCGCCGACCGCGGCGTGGGCTCGCTCGCCCACGTCCACATCGCGATCTCGCAGGGCCTCGCGCACTACCTCGCCGAGACCGAGGGCTTCGACGAGTCGAGCTTCGAGATCGTCCACTACGGCATCTCCGCGCGCGACGGGGCGCAGCCCTACGCCGGGGCGGACCCGCGACTCGTGTGCGTCGGGAGGCTCATCCCGATCAAGGGGCACCTCGTCCTCCTCCGCGCCCTCGCCCAGGCGAGGCTGCGCGTCCCGGGGCTCACGCTCGACGTCGCCGGCCGGGGGGCGCTGGCGCCGGGGCTCAGGGCCTACGCCCGCGAGCTCGGGCTCGAGGAGGCCGTGCGCTTCCTCGGCTTCGTCGCGCCCGTGGAGAAGGTCTTCGAGGATGCAGCGATCGCGGTCGTGCCCTCGCTCGGCGAAGGCTTCGGGATGGTCGCGCTCGAGGCCATGGAGCGGGCCCGCCCGGTGATCGCGAGCTCCGTGGGCGGCCTCCCCGAGATCGTCGCGGACGGCGAGACGGGGCTCGTCGTGCCTCCCGGGCACGCCGAGGCGCTCGCCGACGCGATGGTCGCGCTCGCGGGCGATCTCGAGCGGGCGGCGGCCATGGGGGCCGCCGGGCGGGTGCGCGCGCTCTCCGAGTTCACCCCGGAGCGCGCGGCCGCCCGCATCGAGCAGCTCTATCTCGCCGGGGCGGGCTCGCCCGCCGAGTAGCCGAGCCTCCGCCGCACGGCGCTCCACAGCCACACGAGCGCGAACGCGGCGAAGAGCGCGAGCAGGAAGTCCCACGGCGCCCGGTAGCGCACCGCCCCGGCGAAGACCAGCGCCGCCAGCGTGTTGTAGGCGAGCAGGAGGAGGGCGAGGGCCGTGTAGGCCCTCGGCGCGACGAAGAGGCCGACGAACGCGAGCACGTAGAGGACGACCACGTACGCGGGATCGACGGCGTCGCGCCCGAAACGGGCGAGGCGGCCGTTGCCCTCGTTGTCGGACTTCACCGTCGAGTTCGGCGTCCACAGCATCCGCGCCGCCTGGCCCATGAGCAGGAGCTTCTCGTGCGGGTGGTCGCGCCAGAAGCGCCACACGAGGCGCCGGTAGAGCCGCATCTGCGCGCACTCGTCGGCCGGCGTCGGATTTCCCTCCCGCGTCCGGTCGGCCGCGAGCTCGGGCCAGGGAGGCCCTCCCGGCAGGTTCGGCACGTCGTCGATCCAGCCGCCCCGGGCGAGCACGTCGTAGGTGTTCGGGTTGTTCGCCTTCCAGAGCGCGCGTGTGTCCGTCTCGATCGTGTAGCAGCCGACCTGCACGCGGTTGCGGATCACCCACGGCGAGACGGCGACGGCCGCGGCGAGGACGAAGACGAGCGCGGCGCCGACGGCGCGCCCGGGTGGGCGGATGCGCCAGACGACGAACGGCGCGAGGACGAGCGGGAGCAGCGCGAGCCTCGCGTTTCCGAGGATCGCGATCCCGGCGACGACGCCGGCGAGCGCGACGGAGGCGAACGAGCCGTCCGCGTACGCGACGAGCGCAAGGAGCACGAGGACGGCGAGCACGAGCCCGTCGAGCACTTCGCGGTTCACGTGCACGTCATGCCAGACGACGTACGGGTGGAGCGTCGTGATCAGCGCCGCGGCAGTGCCGACGGCGAGCGAGCGGAGGAGGGTCCCGATGGCGAGGACGGTGAGCGCCGTGAGGACGGCGACTGCGGTCTGCGCGAGCCCGACCCCGAGCCAGGAGTGGCCGAACGGCCAGTAGATCCCCGCGAGGAACCAGCCGTACAGGGGCTGCGTGTTGGCCGAGGGCCTGCCGGGCAGGTAGCCGAAGGTGCCGCTGCGCACGAGCGTCAGGGCGAAGCGGTCGCTCTTGTCGACGAAGGAGGTGAGGATCGTCCCGCGCTCCCGCTCGAGGACGAGGAGACGGGGGACGGCGGCCGCGAGCGCCACCACGACGACCGCGAGCCAGCCGCGCGACGGCCTTCGCGACGATACTTCGGCGGGGATGGCCGACACGACGCGCGAACGGTACGCGGTCGTCTCCTGCCACGTCGAACGACTTCTCGACGACGACGCGTGGGCGCGTTTCTCGAAGCTGCAGGAACGGCGCCCCGACGGGCTCGCGGTCGCGGCGCTCGTCCGACCGGCCGATCCGGGCGCCGGCGAGGACGAGGAACGCTGGCTCGAGCGGGCCCGCGACGCGGCCGCGCGCGGGCCGTTCGGTCACCACACGCACTGGACGGCGCCGGACCACGCGCGGCCGACGAGCGGCGGGACCGGCGAGCGCGTGCTCGCGGAGGGCCGCCGTCTGGTGGAGCTCGGGCTCCGGCCGACACTCTTCTGCGGGGGAGGCTGGTACACGGACGCCGAGGTCGCGGAGGCTTGCGCCGAGCTCGGCTACGTCGACTGCACCCCACGGGCGAAGCGGCCCGGATACCTGTCCGCCCGCGCGGGCTGGGCATGCCTCTCGGCCCCGGCCGGCGTCGTGCTTCCGTCTGCGCGCCGGCTCCTCGCGATCCCGACGACGCACTCGCTCGGAGACGCGGCGCGCGCGCTCATCTCGCGCTCGCCGCTCCCCTCGCTCGTGCACGTGTACTTCCACGACACGGACCTCCTCGACCGGAGGCGCCGCGTCCTGCTCGAGGTCGTCCTGCGCCTCCTCGCGCGCCGGGCGCGTCCGACCGATCTGGACGCGGTCGCCGCCTCCGTGCGCGGCGAGGCGCCGGAGATCGCGTGGGCCGACGTGCAACGACTCTAAGCTTCGATCGTGGCAAGCAAGGCCGTTCCGCCGGTCCGGCCGGCTCCCCCGGCTCCGGCTCTCGAGCCGGAGGACGTCCGCGCCTCGCGCCTGTACGTCTTCTCGAGGCGGCCGCTCCTCTCCCTCGTCCGGCGGGCGCTCTCGGTCGCGTCGCTCGTCGTGCTCGACGTCGTCGGGCTCGCGCTCGGCATCTACCTCGCCCTGGTCGTCCGCGAGCTCGTCCACGGCGACACCGACATCCTCTGGGGGCTGCTCTGGCGCGAGGGGCCGCAGGAGTGGCTGAAGTTCGCGGCCCCGATCACGGTGCTCGTGTTCGCGCAGGCGGGCCTCTACCGGGCGCGGGAGAGACGCCCCGGCGCCGGGCGGGTGCTCTCGTCCCTCATCGTCGTCGCCCTCATCGTCCTCGCCTTCGGGCTCGGCACGAGCTACGACTTCACGACCTCGGGCCTCATCCCGACCTCGGTGCTCGTCTCGGCGATCACGATCTCGCTCCTCCGCGCCGCCTACGAGTCCGCGACGCTCGAGCTGATGCGCTCGGCCGGGATCCGGAGGCGCGTCGTGCTCGTGGGCGAGCGCGACAGCCTGTCGTGGCTCAGGAGCTCGCTCGGCGCCTCGCGCAGCGGCCTCTCGTACGACTTCGTCGGCGCGGTCGCGGACGATGCGGTGCCCGGGCTGCAGCTGCTCGGCTCGCGGGACGAGCTCCCGCGGGTCCTCGACGAGGTGCGGCCGGCCGAGGTGATCCTGGCCGAGGCCGACTTCGATGAGCGGGCCGTGCTCGAGATCGTCGACGCGGCGCACCGTCGCGGGATCGGCGTCCGCCTCGCCCCGGACACGACCGAGCTGCTCCTGCAGCGAGGGGAGTACGTGCCGGGCCAGGGAGCGCCGCTCTTCGAGCTCCGGCC
>JBKPTS010000114.1:0-6914 GCA_046735575.1 Actinomycetota bacterium | reverse complement strand
GGTCGAGGCGATGGCGGGGCTCCGGGAGTCCGAGCTCCTCGAAGAACACCTGCGAGAGCTCCCGATCGTAGTGCTGGCCGGTGTGGACGACGGCTTCCTCGATCCCGGCCTCGCGCAGAGCGAGGGAGAGAGCCGCCGACTTGATGAACTGAGGCCTGTTACCGACGACGGAGACGACCTTCATCGCCGCCGGAGACTACTGGCCCACCGCCGGGGGCCAGTAGTCGTCCAGCGGCTTGGCGTAGGAGGAGGCGCCTACGCCCGGCCCACCCGACTGCGGCTCAGGTGGCCGGAACCAGTGGCAGACGCGCCCGCGCGATCTTCCGAGCCGCCGCGCTCGGGGTGCTCGCACGCACGCGCACCGTGAGCTTCCGCGGGAAACGATCCGTGAACGCCCGCTTCTGCAGTAGGTAGCCGAACCGCGTGACGCCGAACCGGTTCGTGAAGCCGGCCCGCGTCGCCCCGTTGGCCAGGTACCTCGCAGGCATGCCGCGGAGCCGGACTGCAGCTCCCCGGACGAGGTAGCCGCGACGGTCCTTGATCGTCACGAGCACGCCGAGCCTCTCGTGGGACAGGATCCCGCGCCGGTCGAAGCGGATCTTCGCGATCGCGATACCGCGCGCGCCCGCTGCGGACACGCTCTTGCCGAACCGCGTCTTGATGACCGAGGTCATGTTGGTCACCGGGTAGCTCGTGGTCTGCGAGACGTTCCGGTGGTCCGTCGCGACGACCGTCAGCTGGCCCGAGGAGCCGCCGGAAGCGGGCGTCGAGAAGAGGCCGTCCGGCCCGATGAGGCCGAGGATCTCCCGTCCGTCGACCGTCAGGCTCGCCAGCTTCGACCTGTCGAGGACGCGGCCGGTGATGGTCGGGACGTTCCCGTCCACGTTCTGGAAGCCGTCGGGCGGGACGAGGAGCGAGACGCCTGCCGCCTGCAGGTCGTCGAGGACGCCGTGCCCACCGTTCTGGAGCAGCGTGACCGGGATGCGGAGCGTGGTGACCTCGTTGTGCCCGGTCGCGAGAGTGAGGACGACGACGGAGGTGCCGTCGAGATCGACGACCGCCGAGAAGTGCCCGGACGCGTCGACGCCGATCGGCTTGCCGTTGACGTCCAGCTTCGCGGTTGCGTCCGGCTCGCCCCCGACGGTTCCCTGCACGACGGCGGTGCCGTCGGCCACCGTCACGGGGCCGAGCTCGATGCCGCCGCCGAGGACGTCGGCACGCGCCCCTGCCGCGAGCACGATCGCACACGTGATCGCGGCGGCCGCGACGACGAAGAAGAACGTTCGGAGCGCGTAGAGCTTCTCGGAGCTGCGCGGGAGGTGAAGCGAGTGGGGTGACACGAGGAGCCTCCTTGTTCGGATGATCGATTCGCCCTCTACGAAGCCGGGTTGCTCCGAAACCGACGGCCCCGGTCGGCGAAATCACTCCTTCTGCCCGGAGATGCCCCCGACGGGGGACGTGAGCGCCGACCCCTGCGCGTACTCAGAGCAAACCGGACGCAAGGAGAGAGCGCGCCTGTGAACCCCGCTGCGGCGGCACCAGCGAGCACCGAGGGGCTCGAGCCTCCGGCTCCGGACGCGGGCGGCCTCTTCTCGAGGTATTCGGCTCAGATCTTCGCCTACTGCCTGCACAGCCTCGGGTCGCGCAGCGACGCGGAGGACGCGCTCCAGACGACGTTCCTGCACGCGCACCGTGCTCTCCAGCGCGGCGTCGTGCCGGAGTGCGAATCGGCGTGGCTCACGGCCATCGCGAAGAACGCGTGCCGCTCGCAGCGCAGGACGCAGGCTCGCCGGGCGCCGGTATCCGACGGGCTCGACATCGCGGTCTTTCCCGCGCGAGACGACACCGATCGGCAGGGAACGGTCGCCGATCTGAAGGAGGCGCTCGCGTCGATTCCGGAGCGCCAGCGGAAGGCGCTCCTCCTGCGGGAATGGCAGGGCCTGCAGCCGAGCGAGATCGCTCCACGCGTCGGCGCGAGCACGAGCGAGACCTACGCGCTCCTCACCCGGGCCCGGCGCTCGGTCGCCTCGGCCCTCACCACCGCGGCGAGGCGCCCCGTGCTCGGTCTCGACTTCGGCTCGCTCGTGCTGCAGCTCAGGTCGCTCGTTGCCGGCACTCCCGCGACGGTCGGGGCGGCCGCAGTTGCCGTCGCCGGGCTCGGGATCGCGGGCGTCACCGTCGAGCACGCGGTCGGCGACCACCACTCCGCGAAGCCGGCGCAGGTGGTCGTCGCGCACGCACCGCGGCAGGCGGCGCCGGTTCACCGGGTCGCGGCCTCGAGCACGCGCCCGCATCCCCGGTTCGTCCATCGCGGGCCACGCCCACTTGCTGCCGCGGTGCCGAGGGCGACCGCCCATCCGCAGAGCCGCGGCGGTGGCGAGGTGCGGACGGCAACGGAGGTACCGCGGGAGACGAGCCACGGCGCTCAGTCCGGCGTCGGGAGGCCGGCCGCCTCGACCACCGCGCCCACGAGCTCGTCCCCGAACGCCTCGGCACCGGCGAAGGCGAGCGCTCCGGCGCCCTCTCTCCCGCCCGCTCCCGCCGTGACGGTCCCGGACCCGAGCCTGCCGCTCCCCGTCGATCTCCCGCCGCCGGTCTCGACGGTCGTCTCCACGGCGACCGGCCTGCTTCCCGGCCAGGACGCGCCGTCCACGACCTCCGACCCGCCCCCTTCGCCGCTCCCCGCGCTCCCGCCGCCCGTGGGAAACCTCCTGCCCTAGGGTCGGCGAGGGCGATCCGCAGCCCTCGCTCGGATGGGCCGTGAAGGATTCGAACCTTCGACCTTGGGATTAAGAGTCCCCTGCTCTACCAGCTGAGCTAACGGCCCGGCGGAGGGCGAAGGATACCGGGGGGATCTCGCTCCGAACCGCACGATCCTCCCGCTACACGGGGCGTGCGGCTGGGATACTCTCGCAGCGGTGCGCAGGGGCATCGTCCAGCTCGTCGCGATCGGCCTCGTCGTGGCCGGGATCCTCATCGCGGTGGCCCTCGTCTTCAAGTGGCTGCCCACGTCGGCGTCCGTCGAGTTCGACCGGATCCAGGACGTCTACTGGTTCGCGACTGCGATCGCGATCGGGATCTTCTCGGTCGTCGCCGCGGTCGTGATCTTCTCCGTCTGGAAGTGGCGCGTCCCGCTGGACGACGACGCGGACGGGCCCCCGATCCATGGCAACACCGGCCTCGAGATCGCGTGGACCGCGGTTCCGGCGGTCCTCGTCATCGCGATCGGAATCGTCAGCGCCGTGGTGCTCGCGAAGAACGGCGAGGCGAGCTCCGCGAAACCGCTGCAGGTGGACGTCGTCGGGCAGCAGTTCGCCTGGAAATTCACCTATCCCCAGTACGGGAACAAGACGACCGGCGAGCTCGTGCTCCCGATCCACCGGCAGGCGAAGTTCACCCTGACCTCGGTCGACGTGATCCACTCCTTCTGGGTGCCCAACTTCGGGCAGAAGATGGATGCCGTCCCGGGCATCACGACGTCGATCTACGTGACGCCCACGCGGCTTGGTAACTATCAGGTCGTGTGCGCCGAGCTCTGCGGCCTGGGCCATGCGACGATGCGCGCGAAAGCGAGCGTCGTGACCGGCGCACAGTTCGAGAAGTGGGCGAAGGGCAAGTCCGCGTGACGACGGCGACGCACGAGCCGAGCGCGCCGCAGCTCTACCCGAGCGAGTTCGAGCCCCCGCGCGGGCCGACCTGGCGGCTCTTCTTCGGACCCGGCTTCGGCCGTGCGCTGTGGATGACCCCGCTCTTCTTCGCGCTCGGCATGTTCCTCGTGGTCGGGCTCCGCTACTGGTGGAGCTGGGACCCCGTCTGGGACTGGACGGTCATCTACACGGTCGGCGGGATGATCGCCGCCCCCATCGGCTTTCTCGCGGGCATCGGCGCCTTCGACTACTGGCTGCACTACGTCTCCGGGCGCCCGACCCGGCCCGAGGACCACTCGGGCCACGGGGCCACGAGCTGGAAGGGGTACTTCCGGGTCAACACCGACCACAAGGTCATAGGCATCCAGTACCTCTGCACGACCTTCGTCTTCTTCGTGATCGGCGGCTTCATGGCCATGCTCTTCCGCGCGGAGCTCGCGCGGCCGGGCCTGCAGTTCCTCGACTCCCAGTCGTTCAACGGGCTCGTGTCCGTGCACGCGACGCTGATGATCTTCCTCTTCATCATCCCGGCGTTCGCAGGCATCGCGAACTTCGTCGTCCCGCTCATGCTCGGCGCGCCGGACATGGCCTTCCCGCGGTTGAACGCGCTCTCGTACTGGCTGCTCCCGATCGCGGGGGTCATGTTCCTCGCGAGCTTCGTCTCGCCCGGAGGTGCGTTCGGCGCCGGCTGGACGGGCTATGCGCCGCTCTCGGTCGACGGCCCGGTCGGGAACGTCTTCTTCAACATGGGCGTGCAGTGGGCCGGGGCCTCGTCGATCATGACGGCCCTCAACTTCCTCGTCACGATCATCACCATGCGCGCGCCCGGCATGACCTTCTGGCGCATGCCCCTGCTCGTCTGGGCGAACTTCACGACCTCGCTCCTCGTCGTCCTGGCGACGCCGTTCATCGCGGGCTCGCAGTTCTTCGTCTTCTTCGACCGCATGCTGCACACGAGCTTCTTCACCCCTGCGGGCGGGGGCTACGTGCTCGGCTACCAGCACATCTTCTGGTTCTACAGCCACCCGGCCGTCTACATCATGATGCTGCCCGGCTTCGGGATCGTCTCCGAGGTGATCTCGACGAACGCGCGCAAGCCGATCTTCGGGTACCGGCTGATGGCCCTGTCCCTGATCGGGATCCTCGTCCTCGGCTTCTCGGTCTGGGCGCATCACATGTTCGTGGCCGGAATGGCGAACTGGCTGCGGGTGCCGATGATGATCACGACGCTGCTCATCGCGGTGCCGACGGGGATCAAGATCTTCTCCTGGATCGCGACGTTGTGGCGAGGCCGCATCCACCTGAACACGCCGATGCTCTTCGCGCTCGGGTTCGTGACCATGTTCACGATCGGCGGCCTCTCGGGCATCTACCTCGGCGCCGTGCCGATCGACATCCACGCCTCCGACACGTACTTCATCGTCGCCCACATCCACTACGTGCTCTTCGGCGGATCAGTGTTCACGATCTTCGCCGGGGTCTACTACTGGTTCCCGAAGATGACCGGCCGCATGTACGACGAGCGACTCGGGAAGGCGCACTTCTGGCTCACGTTCGTCAGCTTCAACGTGACCTTCTTCCCGATGCACTACCTCGGGCTGCGCGGCATGAACCGCCGCGTCTTCGACTATCCGTCGGCGTTCGGCGATCTCAACTTCGTCATCTCGATCGCCTCCTTCGTCCTCGGCGCCTCGGTCGTCATCTTCTTCTACAACATGATCATGAGCTGGGCCCACGGGCCGCGGGCGGAGGGGAACCCCTGGCATGCGCACACGCTCGAGTGGCAGGTCTCCTCGCCGCCGCCGATCTTCAACTTCGACGAGATCCCGCAGGTCGTCGGCGGGCCGTACGAGTACGGGGTGCCGGGAGCGCGGCACGCCGTCCTCGCCCCGGCTCGTGAGGCCGAGCACGCCGAGCCGGTGCACGCATGAGCGTAGGCTCGACGGAGCGGGAATGATCGAGGCGCCGCCGGATGCCACGTCGATCCTCCTCGTCGCGAACGAGACGCTGGCCGGGGGGAGGATCGTCGACACGCTGCGGCGTCGGGCGGACCGGGGCCCGATCAAGGTGAGCGTGGTCGCGCCCGTCAGCGCTCCGCGGCAGGGCTACGTCGTGTACCGGGACTCGCGGCAGGCGGCCGCAGCGCGGCGCCTGAGCAAGACCCTCGCCGCGCTCGGCGCGGCGGGCATCCCCGCGCACGGCGAGGTGGTCGACGACGATCCCGCTGCCGCGGTGCGGGACGCGCTGGCGACGCAGGAGATCGACGAGATCGTCGTCTCGACGCATCCCGAGTCGAGGTCCGGCTGGCTGCGCCGCAACCTGCTCGACGAGATCCGGCGCGCTGCCGGCGAGCGGCCGGTGGAGCACGTCGTTACCGACGTGACCGAGCAGGAAGGCGCCAACGTGCTCGTGGTCGCGAACGAGACCGTGCTCGGCGACGAGCTGCTCGACCGGATCAGGACGCGGGCCAAGGAGGGCAAGGCGAGCTTCCTCATCGTCTGTCCGCAGAGCGACCCGCGTCGCCGGCGGCATCCGGACGCGGAGAGCCGCCTCTGGGCCGCGGTATTCGGCCTGCGCTCGGAGGGCATCGACGTCCACGGCCAGGTCGCCCATCCCGATCCGTACACCGCTGCGATGCAGGCCGTCCACGACGAGCGGACGGACGAGATCATCGTCTCCACCTATCCGGGCGCTCGCTCGGGCTGGCTGCGCCGCGACCTCGTGGGGCGCCTGCGCGCGCACGCAGGCGTTCCTGTCGAGCACGTGATCGTGGAGACCGCGGATGAGGGAGTCGCGGTATGAGCGTAGGCTCGACGGAGCTCATCCAAGAGCGCAGGCGACGGCTTTGCCGGCGCCGGGAGCGGGCATGAGCGCACACGCGGAAGCCGCGCACCACCACGGGCCGCCGACCGCGAACCAGAGCTCGCGCGTCGACGCGCGCGTGCTCGGGATGCTCCTGTTCATCGCCTCGGAGACGATGCTCTTCGGCTCGTTCTTCACCGCCTACTTCTTCGTCCGGGTGGTGAACCCCGGCGCTCCGAGCACGTGGCCGCCGCATCCGTACCACTTCCCGGTCTTCGTGGCCGGCGTCAACACGGCGATCCTCGTGACCTCGAGCTTCACCATGCACTGGGCGCTGCAGTCGATCAAGCGCGGCAACCGCCCTGCCTTCCTCGCCGGGATGACCCTGACCTTCGTCATGGGGCTCGCCTTCCTGCTCACGCAGGCCGTCGAGTACCTGCACGTCGGGTTCAACACGTCGAGCGG
>JBKPTS010000113.1:0-23417 GCA_046735575.1 Actinomycetota bacterium | reverse complement strand
TGCGGGCTGGGGGCGCGGGGTCGGAGCGGCGGCTGCGCGATCGCGAGGCTGACGCCCGTCGCGTCCGCGGGCGGCGCCGCCCTCGATGACGACGCGCCGCTTGCGGCCTCCCGAGCCGCCGCGCGGCCGGATGGGACGATTGGGTCTCGAGCGTCCGTCGGCCATGGGTCAGCAGTCTAGAGGCCTTTCGCGGCCTCTATTCGGCCTCCTCGGACCTGACCTCGAGCGGTGCCTCGACCACAACCTCGGTGTCCGCGTGGACGTCGCCGTTCCCCGGCGCCGCGTCCTCGTGGACTTCGTGCTCCACGGCCGCGAGCGCCTGGTGGGCAGGGACTCCGCAGTAGCGCGAGCCGGGGAGCGCGGCGTTCGGGCAGCGCTTGCCGTTCGAGAGGATGGCGGCGCAGCGGCCCGAGTACTCCTCGTTGTCGGCGGCGCCGACGAACGCGGCCTCGGCCTCCGCCTTCGCGAACTCCGTCTCGGACTCGATGTCGATCTTCCAGCCGGTGAGCCGGGTCGCGAGCCGGGCGTTGAGCCCTTCCTTGCCGATCGCGAGCGCCAGCTGGTCGTCGGGGACGATCACCGTCGCCTCGCGCGTCTCGTCGTCGATGTACACCTCGCGCACGCGTGCCGGCGAGAGCGCCTTCGCGACGAAGCGCGCCGGCTCCGTGTTCCAGGGGATGATGTCGATCTTCTCGCCGCGCAGCTCGGAGACGACCATGCGCACGCGCGAGCCGCGAGGCCCGACGCACGCGCCCACGGGATCGACACCCTGCATGTGTGACTCGACCGCGATCTTCGAGCGGTACCCCGGCTCGCGGGCGACGCCGCGGATCTCGACGAGGCCGTCCGCGATCTCCGGCACCTCGAGCTCGAAGAGGGCGCGGATGAGCTCGGGATCGCGGCGGGAGAGGATCACCTGCGGCCCCTTCGTCCCCGAGCGGACCTCGGCGATGACCGCCTTGATCCGGCTTCCCTGCTCGTACCGCTCGCCGTCCACCTGCTCGGAGCGCGGCAGGAGCGCCTCGACGCGGCCGAGGTCGACGAGAACGTTGTTCCGGTCGCCCGCCTGCTGGACGATCCCGGTCACGACCTCACCCTGGCGGTCGACGTACTCCTCGTACATGATCGCGCGCTCGGCCTCGCGGATCCGCTGCTGGATCACCTGCTTCGCCGTCTGCGCGGCGATGCGGCCGAAGTTGTCGGGCGTGACATCGGTGCGGACGATCTGGTGCGGGGGAACACGCGACCAGTCGAGGATCAGGTCCTCGTCCGCGATGTACGTGTGCTGCCGCTCGCCCGTCTCCTCCTCGATGCGCTCGAGCTCCTGGATCCGCGCCTCGCGCGCGTCCTCCACGAGCACCGTCTCGATGTCGGTCGGGATCTCGATCCCGTAGACGCGGAACTCGCCGTCCCCGTCGAGCTTGACCTCGGCGTGGCGCGTGGCCTCGGGCGTCTTCTTGTACGCGGCGAGCAGCGCATCCTCGAGGGCTGCGATCAGGATGCCCTCCTCGATGCCCTTCTCCTTCTCGATGCTGTGAATGCCTTCGATGATCTCCTGGCTCATGCTCCGTTCCCCTCGTCGATCAGATTCCCGCGCACGATCGTGTCGTAGCGGATGTCGAGTGCCTGCGCTCCCGAGACCTCCAGCGTGACCGCCTCGTCGCCGGCGGCGAGCACGGCGCCGCGAAACCTCCTGCGCCCTTCCACCTCGTCACCGGTCCGGATCGCGACCCGACGCCCGACCGCCGACGCGAAGTGCTCCGGCTTGCGGAGCGGCCGTTCCGGGCCCGGGGAGGAGACCTCGACCGTGAAGTCCTGGAGGTATCCGCGGAGCACGTCGCTGACCCGCTCGCAGAGCGCGTGGTCGACGCCGTCGGCATGGTCGACGTAGACGCAGAAGCGGCTCGGCGAGAGCAGCTCGACCGCGAGCACCTCGACGCCCGGCAGGCGCTCCTCGACCGCCGGAGCGATCTCCTCCTGCAGCGTCTTCTCTCGGGCGTACATCGTGGTCATCCGGTACCTCTTGCGGGCGAATCGGGGCCTTCAAAACAAATGGGCGCCAGGCGCCCATTTCGTCCAGCCGGTGAAATGTGGTGCGGGCAGGATAGCACCATCGAGCCTCGCGAAGACCGACCCAGACTGCCGTCGTGATGCAACTGCGCATCGCACGGCACACGAACCGCCTCGACGAGGTGGTCCGCTTCTACCGGGACGGCCTCGGCCTGCCGGAGATCGGACGCTTCGAGGGCCACGACGGGTACGACGGCGTCGTCCTCGCGGTCCACGGGGCCGACGCGGAGCTCGAGTTCACGAGCGGAGGCGCGCACGAGGCGCCTCCGGCGCACCCGGAGACCCTCCTCGTCCTCTACCTCGGCAGCGAAGAGGCGGTCGCGCGCACGTGCGAGCGGGCGGGCAGGGAGCCAGTCGAGCCCGCGAACCCGTTCTGGCAGGCGCACGGCGTCACCCTTCTCGACCCGGACGGCTTCAGCGTCGTCCTCGTCGGATCGCAGGCGGCGACCGACCCTACAGCTCGAGGACGATCGTGACCGGCCCGTCGTTCACGAGCGACACCTGCATCCGGGCTCCGAACAGACCGGTCTGCACGGGCACGCCGAGAGTGCGCAGCGCCTCCGCGAAGCGCTGGTAGAGGGGCTCGGCCGCCCCGGGCGCTGCCGCCTGCGTGAAGCTCGGGCGGTTGCCCTTGTCCGTATCGGCGAGGAGCGTGAACTGGCTGACGACGAGCGCCTCGCCGCCGACGTCGAGGAGCGACCTGTCGAAGCGGCCCTCCTCGTTCTCGAAGATCCGCAGGTGGGCGATTTTCGACGCGAGGCGCTCTGCGGTGGCGTCGAGGTCGCTCGCGCCGACGCCGAGGAGCACGAGCACGCCGGCTCCGCTGCGGGCGACCACTTCGTCCTCCACGGACACCGACGCCTCGGAAACCCGCTGCACGACCGCTCGCACGACCCGATTCTCGCCCCTGTAAAGGCAGGCGCGCGATGAGCCGATAACGCGGTTCATGGAGGCGGCCTCCCACCCGTGGCCCACGCTCGGCGTCCTGCTCTTGAGAGACGGGATCGTCACGAAGGAAGACCTCGAGTCCGTACTCGACGCGCAGCGTGACTCGCGTAGTCAGCGCCTGTCGGGCGCGAGGCTCGGCGAGCTCCTCGTCGATCGCGGCCTCGTCACCCGCGAGCAGGTCGCGAAGCTCGTCGCCGAGCAGTACGAGCTGCCGTACATCGAGCTGAGCGAGGACGACGTCGACGTCACCGTCGCCCGCCTGCTGGGCGAGGACCTCGCCCGCACGTTCAGCGCGCTGCCCCTGAGCGCGCTCCCGGGCGGCTCCGTCCTCGTGGCGATCGCCGACCCCGCGACGGTTCTCTTCGCCGAAGACCTCCGCCAGGCGCTCGGCGAGGCGCCTCTGCGGTTCGCGGTCGTCCCCCAGGACGCGCTCGAGGGTCAGATCGACCGCGTCTACGAGCTCGCAGCCGAGTGGTGGCGGGCCGAGGACGCCGACGGGGAGTCGACTGAGCTCGCATTCGTGGAGCCCGTGCTCGAGACGGAGGAGTCGTCGTCCAACGGCAGCTACCTCGGCTCGTCACGCGCCGCCGCACAGCTCTGGCCGCCGCTCGGCGCCCTGCTCATCCGCGAGGGCCTGATCACGGACGAGGAGCTCGACGCGGCGCTCGCGCAGCAGAAGCTGTCGCGCGGCAAGCGGCTGGGCGAGATCCTCGTCGAGCGGGGCACGGTCACGCGCGCCGAGGTCGCGAGGCTGCTCGCGGAGCAGTACGAGCTTCCCTTCGTCGACCTCGACTCGTCCGAGGTCGACCAGGACGCGGCCGTCCTCCTCTCCGCCGAGATCGCGCGTCGCCACTCCGGACTCCCGATCGGGTTCGAGCAGGACGGAGCCCTTCGGGTCGCGATCGCCGATCCGGCCGCGATCCTCTACTCGGACGAGCTCCGGCATGCACTCGAGCTCCCCGTGCGCTTCGTCGTCGCCCCTCCGCACGCCATCGAGGAGGCCCTCGAGCGCGTGTACGGCGCCGCGCCGGGCCTCGAGCTCGTCGAGGACGTCGCCGAGACCGAGACACTCGAGCCGGACGAGCCTGAGACGGACGAGGCCGACGAGGGCGTCGCGCGCTGGCTCGAGGAGATTCCGACCGACGACGCGTTCGTGAGCGGCGACGAGCCCGTGGACGCCTTCGACGGGCCTGCGCCGGAGATGCGGCCGGCGGTCGCCGAGGTCCGCGACATCACCGCGCCCGAGGTCGAGGAGGCGCTCGAGCGCGCGCTCGTGCTGGGGGCGACCGACGTCCACTTCACACCGCAGCCCGATGCGGTCGTGGTCCGCGTCCGGATCGACGGCATGCTCCGGGAGCTCGCGACCTTCCCGACCTCGCGCGGGGAAGCGATCGTGGGGCGGCTCAAGCAGCTCGGCGGCCTCGACCTCGACACGTCCCGGGCGCCCCAGGAAGGACATCTTCGGCTCGAGAACGCGGACGGCGCCAACCTTCGCCTCGTCGTCCTCCCCACCGCGCACGGCGAGAAGGCGACGCTGCACCTGCTGAGCGAGCTCTCCCAGCCGATCTCGCTCTCCGAGCTCGGGCTGACGGACGAGGGTGACCAGGCGCTACGCAGCGCGCTGGCTCAGCCCTCGGGGCTCGTCGTCGTCTGCGGACCGCCCGAGAGCGGCTGCTCCACGACGCTGTACGCGATGCTCCGCGAGCTGAACACGCCGGAGCGCGCGCTCGCGACGATCGAGCAGACGGTCGAGCAGGTGCTCTCCCGAGTCGACCAGGTCGCCGTGGATGACGACTCCGGCCTCGGCTTCGCGTCGAGCCTGCGCGCGATCCTGCTCTCCGATCCCGACGTCCTGCTCGTCGGCGAGCTCCCCGACCCCGAGACGGCTGTGGGCGCGGTTCGCGCCGCCGTCGCCGGCCGCCTCGTTCTCACCCGTCTCGGCGTCTCGACTCCCGCTTCCGCCCTGGAGCGCCTGCTCGAGCTCGGAGCCGAGCGCGGGCCGCTCGCCGCGACCCTCGCGTGCGTCGTCGCCCAGCGCCTCGTCCACCGCATCTGCGCGGATTGCCGCGAGCCCTACTACCCGTCTGCGGACGAGCTCGCCGAGCTCGGCCGCTCGCCGCAAGAGGCCGGACGACGCCTCCTCGCCCGCGGCAGCGGCTGCGTCGCGTGCGGCGGGACTGGCTTCCGCGGGCGAGTGGCTGTGTTCGAGATCCTCTCGCTCACGGACGAGATTCGCGCCGGCCTCGCCAACGGAACGGCTGCCGACGAGATCGAGCGCATGGCCGTCTCCTCCGGCATGCAGACGTTCGGAGACCAATGCGTGCGCCTCTGCCTGGAGGGAGTGACGACGGTCTCGGAGCTCCGGCGGGTCACCTCCGAGCACCCGGAGCTCGCGTCTACGGCGACTCCGGACCCGGTTCCGTTCGCGGACGAGGACGAAGCGACCGCGCCAGCTTGAGGTGCGGCGTCGCCTCCCGGCGCCGGCCCTGATTCACGAGCGTCCGCGCCAGCGCGTAGTGCGCGTAGTCGTCGGCGGGCGCGAGCTCGACGAGGACGCGAAACTCGGCCTCTGCCTCCTGCCAGCGGCGCAGGCGGAAGTAGGCGATGCCGAGCGCCTCGCGGATCGAGCGGGAGCGCGGCTCCCGTCGCTTCGCCTTCTCGAGCGCGACGGTCGCCTGCGCGGCCATGCCCTCCCGGAGGTGCCTCCGCCCGAGCTGGAAGAGCTCGTAGGTGTCGCTCATGCCCGCTCCCGGCGCCGGCAAAGCCGGCCCCTCCGCGCTTTCCCCGCTCCGGCCCCGTCGAAGCCGGGGCCTACGCTCTTGGCCGGCTCCGTCGAGCCTACGCCGGGGGTGAGCTCCGTCGAGCCTACGCCTTTCCCGCTCCGGCGCCGGCAAAGCCGGCCCCTTCGCTCTCTCATGAGCTCCGTCGAGCCTACGCTCATCAACTCCCGAGGATCCGCTCGACCTCGTCGAGCACGGCGGCGGCGATCTCGCGCTTGGGTGCCTTCGCGAGCGTGCGCTCGCCGCTTTCGCCGATCAGCACCACCTCGTTCTCGTCCGAGTCGAAGCCGATGTCCGGACGGGTCACGTCGTTGAAGACGAAGAGGTCCGCGTGCTTCGCGCGCCGCTTCTCGCGCGCGCGCTCGAGCCCCGGCTCGACCCCGTCGGCTGCGAAGCCGACGAGGACCTGGCCGTCAGGCCGGTTCGCGCCGAGCGAGGCGAGGATGTCCGTCGTGGGCTCGAGGTCGAGCCGCCAGGCGTTCCCGTCCTTCGGCCGCTTCGCCTCGCTCGCCTCCGAGGGCCGGTAGTCCGCGACCGCAGCCGCCATCACGATCACGTCCGCGTCCGCCCGTGCGAGCGCCTCGCGCTCGAGGTCGGCTGCCGTCGGCGTCTGCACGACGGAGACACCCGCTGGCGCCGCCACCGACAGGTTCGCCGCGAGAAGGGTCACCTCCGCCCCGCGCCGTCTCGCCTCCTCGGCGATCGCGGCCCCCATGCGCCCGGAGGAACGGTTGCCGACGAAGCGCACGGCGTCGAGCGGCTCGCGCGTCCCGCCCGCGGAGACGAGGACGCGGCGGCCCCGGAGCGTCGCGCCGCTCGCGCCGGCGAGGAGCTCTTCGACCCGGGCGGCGATCTCGTCGGGCTCCGCCATCCTCCCGAGACCTGCCTCTCCCTCGGCGAGCTCGCCCAGGACCGGGCCGACGAGCTCGACCCCGCGCGTCCGGAGCGTCGCCACGTTCTCCTGCGTCGCCGGGTGCCCCCACATGCGGACGTTCATGGCCGGCGCGACGAGGACGGGCCCTGCGTGTGCGAGCGCGGCCTCCGTCAGGAGGTCGTCGGCGAGCCCGTGGGCGAGCCTCGCGAGCGTGTTCGCCGTGAGCGGGGCGACGACGAGCACGTCTGCTCGCTCCAGATGCGGATATGGGTCGTCGGACGGCGCCTTCCTCGCCAGCGCGAAGAACGTCTCGCGCGCGACGAACCGCTCGGCGGACGCCGTCAGCACCGGGTACACGTCGTGGCCCGCCCGCACGAGGAGGCGGACGAGCGTGCATGCCTTGTAGGCCGCGATCCCGCCGGTGACTCCGAGCAGGATTCGCGCCACGAGGGCCGCTCCGCTAGCTCGAGTGGTGCGAGAGCTTGCCGCCTGCGATCTCTTCCATCGCCATCGTCAAGTAGTTCTTCGAGCGCGACTCGATGAGCGGAGGCGGCGCCTCCTCGAATCCGATGCCCTCGCCGAGCTGATGGTGGTAGTTGTTGATCTGGCGGGCACGCTTCGCGGCGACGATGACGAGCGCGTAGCGCGACTCGACCTTCTCGAGGAGCTCGTCGATGCGTGGGTAGATCACGGTCGCGCCATGGTAGCGATGCCGGCGATGTCCAGCTCGCGTTCGACGATCGCGGCCAGGACGGCACTCGCACGCTCGAGATCGTCGTTCCGCACCATGTACCGGAAGAGATGGGCCTGCTCGAGCTGCCGGCGCGCGAGCTCGATGCGCTCGCCGATCTCGCCCGTGCTCTCCGTCGCGCGCTCGCGCAGGCGCCGCTCGAGCTCGGCGACGTCCGCCGAGATGAAGACGGTCGCGCTTCCCGGCACCTCGTCCTGCACCGCGAGCGCGCCCTCGAGCTCGAGCTCGAGCACGCAGACCCGCCCTTCCGCGCGGATGCGGTCGAGCTCGCTCCAGAGCGTCCCGTAGCGGCGTCCGACGTACTCGACGTGCTCGAGGAACTCGCCTACGCGCACCCGCCGCTCGAAGTCCTCCGCCGAGAGGAACCAGTACTCGCGCCCGTCGACCTCTCCCGCGCGCTGCGGCCGCGTCGTCGCCGACACCGCGACCTCGAGCACGGGGATGCGCTCCAGGAGCTCCCCGATCAGCGTGCCCTTGCCCGCGCCGGAGGGCCCGGTGACGACGAAGACGGGGCGCGCAGGCACGCGCCGAGCTCAGCCGCGGTGGTTGAAGAGCTCGACGAGTTCGGTGCGCTGACGCTCGGAGAGGCCGCCGACCGTCTTCGACTGGCTGATCCGGCACTGGTTGAGGAGCCGCGCCGCTTTCACGCGGCCGAACTTCGGCACTGCCATCAGCATGTCGAAGACCTTGGCCGTGGAGACGAACTCGGGCGGCTTCAGGAGGATCTGCTCGATCTGGGCGTGGCCGGCTTTCAGGTCGCGCTTCAGCTGGGCCCTCTGCACACGCACGTCGTTGGCTCTCTGCAGGGCCTCCATCCGTTGGTCGAGTGAGCGGGCGGGCGCCTGCGCGTGCGTCTTCGAGACCATGAGCCGCACGAGTCTAGCAAGATCGCCTCGCGGGTCAAGCTGAACCGTTTTGCGCGATTTGCAGGACTTTTTGCGTTTTCTCCAAAGCAAACGAGTTGGCGGAGACGAGCGATTCGAGGGCTCTGGCTCGAAGCTCGGCCGGCGAGTCGCACCCGAGGGACGCGGCTGCGGCGGACAGCTCGGCGCGTACCCGGACGGCCGCGAACGGGTCCGAGAAGAAGATCGTCCCGAGCGCGATCGCCCTCGCACCGGCGGCGACGAGATCGAGCGCGTCGCGTCCGCACCACACCCCTCCCATGCCGACGATGGGCAGGTCCACCGCCGACGCGCAGGCATGGACGCAGGCGAGCGCGATCGGCCGCAGCGCAGGGCCCGAGTACCCTCCTGCGCCGCGGGCGAGCGTCGGCCGGAGCGACGTCGCCGCGAGCGAGAGCCCCCGCATGGTGTTGACGAGCGAGAGGCCGTCCGCTCCCGCGGCGGCGACGGCTCGAGCCGTCTCGGCGATGTCCCACGCCGCCGGCGAGAGCTTCGCGTAGAGGGTCTTGCCCGTCGCGGCCCGGGCTGCCTCGACGAGCTCCACGATCGTCTCGGGCGCCTCCTCCACATTCGGGCAGGAGAGATTCAGCTCGATCGCCGCGACGTCGGCGCAGACGTCCAGGCGGGCGCAGACGAGCTCGTAGTCGCGGGCGCTGAACCCGCCCACGGAGACCCAGAGCGGGCGCCCGAGCGTGGCGAGCGTCGGGAGCACGTCCTCGACGAATGCGTCGATCCCCGGGTTCTGGAGCCCGATCGAGTTGAGCATCCCGAGCTCCGTCTCCGCGATCCTGGGCGGCGGATTGCCCTCGCGCGGGAGGGGCGTCACGGTCTTCGTGACGAAGACGTCCAGCGTCTCCGCGACCTCCGGAGCCGCGACTGCGTCGAGGCACCCGCTCGCGTTGAGGATCGCGACGGTCATCCGCGCCCTCGCAGGACGGGGCCCGCGATGCAGAGGCGCTGCAGCGACCCGTCGATCTCGACGACGCAGCCGTAGCAGGCGCCGTAGCCACAGGCCATCGGCGCCTCCCAGGCGAGCTGCGCGTCCGGGAGACGCGCGCGAATCGCCTCCAGCATCGGCTCCGGGCCGCACGCGAGGACCTGGGCCCCCTCGCCGATGAGCTCGGTGACGAGACGCGGCTCGACGACCACCTCGGCCCCGGGCAGGAGCCTCGCGGCCTCGGCGTGCACGTCGCTCCGGAAGCCGAGGACAGCGGGAGCGCCCGCGAGCGCCTCGGCCAGGTAGGGGAGCGGCGCGATCCCGATCCCTCCGCCGACGAGCAGCGGCCGCGCGACATCGAGATCGAAAGCCCCGAGATCGAAGCCGTTCCCCAGAGGCCCAAGGACGTGAAGCGCGTCGTGCGGGCGCAGCGCGCAGAGCGCACGCGTCCCCGGCCCGACCGGGTCGACGAGGAAGGCGAGCTCGCCCGGCGGCGCGAGGCACAGGCTCATGGGCCGCGGCAGGAGGCGGCCGGGCGCCTCGAGCATGAAGAACTGGCCCGGAGCTCCCGGGTCGAGCCCTCCCCGTTCCAGACGCACGAGCGTGTAGAGGCCGACCGGCTCGACGCCGGTCACCCGGAGCAGCTCGCGCCGGGCGCCCCCGATCCCTCGTGACACCTCGTAGCTCGGCGCCGTCGCGGCGGGCGGGATCACGCTCCCACTCCCACGCCTATCCGCTCCTGCAGCGAGAGGGCCGACTCCGTCCGCGCGTTGGCGATCGCGTGCACGGCAGCCGCCGCGCCGGAGATCGTCGTCACGCACGGCACCCGGGCGACCAGGGCCGCCTCGCGGATCAGGTAGCCGTCCGCGCGGGCGCCGCTCCCCTGCGGCGTGTTGACGACGAGGTCGCAGCGCCCGTGACGCACGAGGTCGACCACCGTCTCCTCGCCTGCCTCCGCGTCGGCGACCTTCGCCGCCTCGGCCACCTCGAGGCCCGCGGCGCGCAGCGTCCTCGCCGTCCCCTCCGTCGCGACGAGGCGGAAGCCCAGCCCGGCGAGGGCGGCGGCGATCGGGACGACCGCCGGCTTGTCCTCGTCCCGCACGGTGAGGAAGACGGTGCCGGAGGTCGGCAGCGGTCGCCCGGCCGCGCGCTCGGCCTTCGCCAGCGCCGTCGGCAGGTCGGCCGCGCTCGCCATCACCTCGCCGGTCGAGCGCATCTCCGGGCCGAGGACGGGATCGGCGCCGGGGAAGCGCGAGAACGGGAGGACCGCGGCCTTGACGCTCACCTGCGCCGGCCGCGGGGCCGGCAGCGCGAGCTCCGCCAGCGTGCTCCCCGCGGCGAGCCGGCAGGCGGCGCCGACGAGATTGACGCCGAGCGCCTTGCTCGCGAAGGGCACCGTGCGCGAGGCGCGCGGGTTCGCCTCCAGCACGTAGACGGCCGAGTCGGCGAGCGCGAGCTGGACGTTCAGAAGGCCGACGACTCCGAGCGCCGGACCGAGCCGTTTCACGACGTGCTCGACCTCGAGCGCCGCCGCGAGCGTCAACGACGGCGCCGGGAGGACGCACGCCGAGTCGCCCGAGTGCACGCCGGCTTCCTCGACGTGCTGCATCACGGCGGCGATGTAGACGTCCTCCCCGTCGCAGAGGGCATCCACGTCGAGCTCGATCGCGTGCTCGACGAAGCGGTCGAGCAGCACGGGCCCCCGCACCGCCTGCAGCGCCCGCTCGAGCTGCCGGTCGTCGTAGCAGACGCGCATCGCGCGCCCGCCGAGGACGTACGAGGGCCGGACGAGCACCGGGTAGCCGATCTCCTCCGCGGCCGCGATGGCCTCGCCGACCTCGGAGACGATCGCCCAGGGCGGGCAGCGGATGCCGAGGTCCCGGAGCAGCGACCCGAACCGCTGCCTGTCCTCCGCGAGGTCGATCGAGGCGTGCGGCGTGCCGAGGATGCGGTGGCCCGCGCTCTCCAGCGCGCGCGCGAGCCGCAGAGGCGTCTGCCCGCCGAACTGGGTGACGACGCCGAGCGGCTGCTCGCGCTCGCAGACCGCCAGCACCCGCTCCGGGGTCAGCGGCTCGAAGTAGAGCCGGTCGGACGTGTCGTAGTCCGTCGAAACCGTCTCCGGGTTGCAGTTGACCATGACCGCCTCGAAGCCGAGCTCGCGGAACGTCTGCGCGGCGTGCACGCAGCAGTAGTCGAACTCGATGCCTTGCCCGATCCGGTTCGGGCCCGAGCCGAGGATGACGACGCGCTCGCGGCCCGGTCCCGGGGCGGCTTCCTCGTGCTCGCCCCAGGTCGAGTAGAAGTAGCTCGAGGCGGCCTCCACCTCGCCCGCGCAGGAATCGACGCGCCGGTAGACGGGACGAAGACCGAGATCTCGGCGACGGCGGCCGATCTCCGCCGCCTCCACTCCCCAGGCCCGGGCGATCGCCTCGTCGCCCCAGCCGGCCCGCTTCGCTCGCACGAGATCGCCCGAGGCGAGCTCCTCTCGCGCTCCCGCGATCTGCCCGCGAAACCAGGGATGCAGGCCCGGGGGCAGGTCCTCGTCCTCGAGCCCCGCCCAGGGCGCCGCGTCGACGGCGTCGAGCTCGCGCGAGGAGTACGCCTTCAGGAAGGCCTCGGCGAACGTGCGGCCGATGCCCATCGCCTCCCCCACCGACTTCATCTGCGTCCCGAGCTCGCGGTCGGCTCCGGAGAACTTCTCGAAGGCGAAGCGCGGGAACTTGACGACGACGTAGTCGAGCGTCGGCTCGAAGCTCGCCGGGGTCGTCCTCGTCAGGTCGTTCGGGATCTCGGGAAGCGTGTAGCCGACGGCGAGCTTCGCCGCGACCTTCGCGATCGGGTAGCCCGTCGCCTTCGAGGCGAGCGCGGAGGAGCGCGATACGCGGGGGTTCATCTCGATGACGCGCAGATCGCCGCCGGAACGCTCGCGGGCGAACTGGATGTTCGACCCCCCGGTCTCGACCCCGACCGCGCGGATGATCGCGGCGGCCGCGTCGCGCAGCTCCTGGTACGCCTCGTCGGAGAGCGTCATCTGCGGCGCGACGGTCACCGAGTCGCCCGTGTGCACGCCCATCGGGTCGAGGTTCTCGATCGAGCATACGACAACCACGTTGTCGATCCGGTCCCGGATGACCTCGAGCTCGAACTCGTCCCAGCCCCGCACGGACTCCTCGACGAGCACCTGCCCGATCGGCGACTCGTCGAGGCCCCGGGCGACCTGCCGCTCGAGCGCCCCGTAGGTGTCTGCGAACCCCCCTCCGTGGCCGCCGAGCGTGAACGCGGGGCGGATCACCGCCGGGAGCGGCACGTCCGCGATCTCCTCGAGCGAAGTGACGACGCGCGAGGCCGACACCTCGAGGCCGCAGCTGCGGACCGCCTCCCGGAACTCCTCGCGATCCTCCGCGCGCCGGATCACGTGGACGGGCGCGCCGATCAGCTCGACGCCTAGCTCCTCCAGGATCCCGCCCTCCGCGAGCGCGACCGCGAGGTTGAGCGCCGTCTGCCCGCCGAGCGTGGGCAGAAGCGCGTCCGGCCGCTCCCGCTCGAGGACGGACGCGACTCCCTCGAGGTCGAGCGGCTCGATGTAGGTGCGGTCCGCGAAACCCGGGTCGGTCATGATCGTCGCCGGGTTCGAGTTGACGACGATCGTCCGGTAGCCCTCCTCACGCAGCACCTTGAGCGCCTGGCAGCCCGCGTAGTCGAACTCGCACGCCTGCCCGATGACGATCGGGCCCGAGCCGATGAGGCAGATGCTCTCGACGTCGCGCCTAGCGGGCACCGGCGACCTCCACGACGAACTCGTCGAGGATCGGCCACGCGTCGTGCGGCCCGGGCCCCGCCTCGGGGTGGAACTGGACCGAGCGCGCCCGGAGCTCCGGGAACTCGAGCCCCTCGACCGTCCCGTCGTAGAGCGAGACGTGCGTCGCCTCCCGCGCGTCCGAGGGCTCGACCGCGAAGCCGTGGTTCTGGCTCGTGACGAGGACGCGCTCGCTGCGGCGGTCGAGGACGGGGTGGTTCGCGCCCCGGTGCCCGAAGGGGAGCTTGTAGGTCCTGTGCCCGGTCGCGAGGCCGAGGAGCTGATGGCCGAGGCAGATGCCGAGGACCGGGACACGCCCGAGCAGCCCGCGCACGGCCTCGACCTCGGCCTCGAGCGGCTCGGGGTCGCCTGGCCCGTTCGAGAGCACGACCCCGTCGAAGCGGGCGAGCTCGTCGGCGGAGGCGGTGTGCGGGAAGACGGTGACCGCGGCGCCCGCGTTCGCTAGCCGGAGCGCGATCGAGCGCTTCGTGCCGTAATCGACGAGTGCGATCTGCGGCCCTCCCCCGCTGGAGAACGCGTACGGCTCTGGAGTCGAGACGGCTGCGACGAGCGCCTTCCCTTCCATCCCGGGCTCGGCCCGGACGAGCGCGAGCGCGTCCTCCACCGGAAGGGCGCTCTCGTCCGCCACCGCGGCCGCCCTCATGGCGCCGCCCTCGCGCAGCCGCAGCACCAGCGCCCGGGTGTCGATCCCGTCGAGGCCCACGAGGCCGCGCGCGCGCAGCCACTCCGCCCATTCGCCTCCACCGAGCTGCCGCATGAGCACCGCCTTCGCATGGGCCTGCCCCGACTCCGCATGGTCGTCCGCGACTCCGTAGTTCCCGACCATCGGCGCCGTGAAGCAGACGAGCTGATCGGCGTAGCTGGGGTCGGTGACGGTCTCCTGGTAGCCGGTCATCGCGGTCGTGAACACCGCCTCGCCGAGGGCGGCGCCGGGTGCGCCGACGGAGCGTCCGCGGAAGGCCGTCCCGTCCTCGAGCACGAGGTAGCCCCGATTCACAGCGCGAACACCGCCCGCCCGTCCGCGACCGTCTGCAGGACGCGGCCGCGCAGAGAGCGACCGAGGAGCCACGAGTTCGCGGAGCTTGAGCGGAAGCCGTCCTCGCGCACCACCCACTCCGCCTCGAGGTCGAGGACCGCGAGGTTCGCCGTCGCACCCACCTCGATGCGAGGCTCCTCGAGCCCGAAGGTCCGGGCCGGGCCGGTCGACATGCGCTCGAGCAGCGTCTCGAGCGGCAGGACCCCGGGGCGGACGAGGTGGGTGTAGAGAGCGGCGAAGCTCGTCTCCAGCCCCGTCACCCCGAACGGCGCCTCCTCGAAGGGAACGTCCTTCTCCTCTCGCGCGTGGGGCGCGTGATCGGTGGCGACGGCGGCGATGACTCCTTCCCGGAGCGCGTCGACGAGCGCCTGCCGGTCGTCCTCTGCACGGAGCGGCGGGTTCATCTTCACGTTCGCGTCGAGGGAGCGAACGGCCTCGTCCGTCAGGCAGAGGTGGTGCGGCGTCACCTCCCCGCTCGCTCGAGCGCCGCGCGCCTGCGCCGCGCGCAACGCTTCGACGGAGCGGCGCGCGCTCAGGTGCATCAGATGGAGCTGCCGCTCCTCCGACTCCGCGAGCGCGAGGTCGCGCTCGACCATGACGCTCTCCGCCAGCGAGGGGTAGGGCCCGAGCCCGAGCTCGGCGCTCACCACACCCTCGTGGACGTGCCCGTGCCGCGAGAGCGTCGGCTCCTCGCAGTGGACCGCGAGCGGGCGGCCGGTGAGCGCGCCGTACTGCAGCGCCCGCCGCATGAGCCCGGCGGAGACGACCGGTCGTCCGTCGTCCGTGAACGCGGCGGCTCCGGCGTCGGCGAGCGCCGCCATCTCGGTCAGCTCCTCGCCGCGCTCGCCTCTCGAGATCGCGGCCATGAAGCCGACGGGCACGACCGCCTCTTCGGCCGCCCGCTGCGCGAGGCCCGCGAGCACGACCGCGGAGTCGACGACCGGGTCGGTGTTCGGCATGGCGAGGATCGCGCAGTAGCCGCCGGCCGCCGCCGCCTCCGTGCCGGAGGCGAGCGTCTCCTCGTCCTCGCGGCCAGGAGTGCGCAGATGGACGTGCGGGTCGACAAAGGCGGGCGCCAGGACGAGCGGAGAGGCGGCGGCCGGCTCGAGCCGCGCGATGACCCCGTTCTCGACGGTGATCCGCAGGCACTCGTCGATCCCCTGCGCGGGCGCGACCACCCGGCCCTCGAGCGTGAGCGAGTCGCGCCGCCCGTTGCGGCACCAGAGCCTCACGCCGGCTCCACGAGGGCGAGGACCGGCGTCGGCGACTCGACCGCGAGCAGGTCGGCGAGCACGGCCATGCGCACCGCGAGCCCCGAGCGGACCTGCGCCGTGATCAGGGAGCGCGCGGAGTCGGCCACGCGCGGATCGATCTCGATCCCTCGGTTCATCGGGCCCGGGTGAAGCACGAGCTGCGCCGAGTGCACCCGCTCGGGCGTGATCCCGTAGAGCGCGGTGTACTCGCGGAGCGAGGGGATGAACGCCTCGCCCACCGCCATGCGCTCGCGCTGCATGCGCAGGACGTAGATCACGTCGGCGGCCGCGATCGCCGCGATGTCGGTCGAGACCTCGCAGCCGAGCACACGGATCTCGGCGGGAACGAGCGTGGGCGGCCCGACGACCGTGCTGCGGGCGCCGACGAGCTCGAGCGCCTGCAGGAGCGAGCGCGCGACGCGCGAGTGGAGAACGTCCCCGACGACTGCGACGTGCACGCCGTCGAGCCGGCCGAGCGCCTCGGAGATCGTGAAGAGGTCGAGCAGAGCTTGCGTCGGGTGCTGGTGCTTGCCGTCTCCCGCGTTCACGACGTGCGCGCTCGTATGGCGCGCGACGAGCGTCGGCGCTCCCGCCGACGGATGCCGGACGACGATCGCGTCAGGGTCGTACGCGCTCAGCGTCTCGATCGTGTCCCGCAGCGACTCGCCCTTGTCCACCGACGAGCCCGCCGCCCGGATCGTGGTCGTCTCCGCGGAGAGCCGCTTGGCCGCGAGCTCGAAGCTCGTGGACGTCCGGGTGGACGACTCGTAGAAGAGGTTCACGACGGTCCGCCCGCGCAACGTCGCCGGCTTCTGCCGGCGGGCCAACGCGGCTTGCAGGTCCCGCGCGCCGGCAAGGATCCGCTCGACGTCCTCCCGCTCGAGGTCGCGCACCGACAGGAGATGCCTCCGCTCGCCCTCAGCCATCGGCGGCCTCCCGCTGCAGCACGACCCGGTCGCGACCGTCCACCTCGACGAGCTCGAGCTGCACGTGCTCCTCGGCCGCGGTCGGGACGTTCTTGCCCACGTAGTCCGGTCGGATCGGCAGCTCGCGATGGCCCCGGTCGACGAGCACCGCCACCTGCACCCGCGCGGGGCGGCCGAGCTCGAGCAGCGCGTCGATCGCGGCCCGCACGGTCCGCCCCGTCGAGAGCACGTCGTCCACAAGCACGACCGATTTCCCGGCGAGCGGAACGGGGACGACCGTCGCGCGCTCGTCTCCCCGTTCGGCGCCCGGGCGCTCCAGCCCTTCGCGGTCGTCGCGGTGCGGCGTGACGTCGAGCTCTCCGACCGGGACCTCCACCCCGCTCCGCTCCGCGACGAGCTTCTGCAGGCGCCTGGCGAGCGGCACTCCCCGCGTCTGGATCCCGACGAGGAGGACGTCGTGGAGGTCCGAGGAGCCCTCGATCAGCTCGTGCGCGAGGCGGGCGAGCGTGCGTCCGATCGCCGCCGAGTCGAGAAGCTCGCTCGCATCCTGCAACGGGCGCTCCCTCGGAACGGCAGCTTCGCGTCGAGGCGGGGACTTCGGGACGTGCGTCGACATCTCGCTCCTTTCCGGCCTCGCTGGACCGGGTTAAAGGTCGAGCCAGTCTAGCCGCACGGACTGACGGTCGCCGCGGAGCACGGCCACCGTCCCTGGCACCCTTCCGCGCGTGCTCCGCCGTCGGCACCTGGACCTCCCCCTCGTCGCGCTCGTCGCTCTCGTCCTCGCCTCGACGATCGTCCGCTTCGCGCTGTCGAGGGGCGTCGACGCTCCCTGGATCGCCCCGGACGAGCAGCTCTACGGCCTGCTCGGCCGCTCGCTCGTCGACGGCGGCGGGCTCGAGGTCCTCGGGCACTCCGTCCCCTACTACAGCCTCCTGTACCCGCTGCTCGTGGGGCTTCCGACGCTCTGGAGCGACACGGCCGGCGCCGTCTCGTGGGTGCAGGCGCTGCAGGCCCTGCTGATGTCGCTCACCGCCGTGCCGATCTTCCTCTGGACGCGTCCGCTGGCCGGCCCGCGCTTCGCGCTCCTCGCCGCCGCGCTCACCGTCCTCATCCCGGGGCTCGTCTACAGCGGGCTGCTGATGAGCGAGGCGCTCTACTTCCCGGTCGCGACGCTCGCCGTGTGGGCGCTCGCGCTCGCGCTGGCCGAGCCGACCTGGCGGCGGCAGGGGCTCCTGCTCGGCACGGTCGCCGTCGCGCTCCTCACCCGGCTGCAGGCGGTCGGGTTCGCAGCCGCGCTCGTGGGAGCGCTCGCGCTCCTCGCGGTCGCCGAGCGGTCGTGGTCGCCGTTCCGCCGCCTGCGAGCAACGCTCCTCCTCCTCGCCGTCGTGGCAGTCGGCTGGATCGGCTCCCGCCTCGCGCTCGGCGGCGTCGGCCAGCTCCTGGGCGCCTACGCGCCGCTGACCGAGGCGCGCAAGTACTCGCTCGCCGACGTCGGACAGTCCCTCGCCTGGCAGACAGGGGCGTTCGTCCTGTTCACGCTCGGGATCCCGCTCGTCTCGCTCGCGGTGCTGACCTGGCGCGTCCTCCGCGGCGAGGAGCAGGACCCGCGGGTGCGGGCGCTCGCCGCGGCGGCGGCCGGCTACGCGGTAGTGACGGTCGTCGAGGTGAGCGCGTTCGCCTCCCGTTTCGTCGAGCACGTGACGGAACGCCAGCTGCTCTCGGTCGTCCCGCCCGTCTTCGTCGCCTTTGCCGTCTGGCTCCAGCGCGGCCTGCCGCGGCCGCAGCCGTTCACCTCCATCGTCACGCTGGCCATCGCCGCTGCCGCGCTCCTCATCCCGCTCAACCGCGTGACGGTGCCGGCGGCGTACGCCGATTCGCCGTCGATGATCCCGCTCGAGCGGCTCAGCCACTACCTGAGCCACAGCACCTTCGAGACCCTGTACGCATGCGCGGCGGGCGGCGTGCTGCTCCTGGCGGTGCTGCTGCCCAGGCGGGCGTGGATGCTCCTTCCCGCGCTCGTCGCGGCAGGGCTCGTCGGAGCCTCCCTCGTCGCTTCCACGCAGATCCGCGATCGCTCGCACGTCGAGCGGGCGCGCACCTTCGCCGGCGCGCCCGTCGCCTGGATCGAAGATGCGGGCGGGAAGGACGTCGCGCTCCTCCTCACGGGCCAGCGGTACTGGCCGAGCGCCTGGGAGGAGCTCTTCTGGAACCCCTCGATCACGAAGGTCGTGCGCCTGCGCGGGACGGAGAACCCGGGTGTCGTGCCGCAGGTCGTCGTCGCACCGGACGGCCGGGGAAGGCTCTGGACGAAGGCGCACGACGTCGTCCGGGCGCCCTACGTGGCGGCGCCGGCGACCGTCGCCCCCGTCGGCGACCTCGTCGCCACCGTCCCGCCCTCGTTCGACCAGGTGGGCATTCAGCTCTGGCGGACCGATACGCCGCTCGAGCTGTCGTACCGGCTCGCCGGCTTCAAGCCGAACGGCGACATCTACGGGCACGAGTATGCGCGGGTGCGCGTCTTCAGCTGCGCGCGTGGACGGCTCGAGCTGACGCTCCTCGGCAAGCAGGGGCTGCCCACGCGCATCCTTCTCGACGGCAAGGTTGCTGCGGAACGCTCGATCCCGCCGGGCGGGGTCTGGCGCCCGAGCGTCCCCGCGCCGCCCTCGGCGGACGGATCGCGGACGTGCGTCTACACGATCGCGAGCGACGGGCTCATCGGGTCGACGCGGGTCGACTTCGTGCGCGGGTAGCTAGTCCTCGAGCTCGTCGTCGTCCGTCAGCGCCTCGATCGCGTCGCGGGCGTCGTCGACGTGCGTCTCCGCGACGAGGACCTTGAGCGGCGGGTCGTCCGTCGCCGTCGGGTCGTGCTCGCTCGCCGGCTCGAGCGTCGCGTCGATGCCTGCGGCCGAGAGCAGGTCCTGAAGCTGCTCCGCCTCGGTCACGTCGCCGGCGACCGCAACCTGAACGAGTCTCGTCGTCACGGCTCGCCGGACCCTACCGCAGCCCTGCGGGTACGTGCGCCGGCGCGCACGAGCTCGGGAACCCCGCGCTCGCGGAACGGGAGCACGACGACGTCGAAGTCCCGCGGCACGACGGAATCTGCGAAGTGCTCGCGCGCCGCCTCCGCGACCTCGTGCCCGAAGTACCTCGTCGACAGGTGCGTCAGCGCGAGCATGCGGACGCCGGCGTCGCGGGCGACGAGCGCGGCCTCCTCCGCCGTCGAGTGGAGGGTCTCGCGCGCCCGCTCGCGCTCATCCGCAAGGAACGTCGCCTCGTGCACGAGCAGGTCGGCGCCGGCCGAGGCGGCGATCACCTGCTCGGCGGGGGCGGTGTCGCCGGTGAGCACGAGCTTCCGCCCCTCGCGCGGCGGCCCGAGCACCTGCGCCGGCTCGATCGTCCGCCCGTCGGACAGCGTGAGAGCCTCTCCCCGCTGCAGAACCCCTCGCTCGCGGCCGTCGGGCACGCCGAGCGCGTCCGCGGCGCCCCCGTCGAAGCGGCCCGGGCGCTCGTGCTCGACGAGCGCGTAGCCCACGGCGCTGACGCCGTGGTTCACCGCGAACGGCTCGAGGACGTAGCCGCCTCGCTCGAGCCGCTCTCCGGGCTCGAGCTCGATCGTCTCGACCGGGTACGTCAGCCGGCCGAAGATGCGCCGGAGCGAGGTCAGCAGCGCCTGCAGGCCGCGCGGGCCGTAGATCGTGAGCGGGAGCTCGCGTCCGCGCAGGGCGTACGTCTTGAGCAGGCCCGGCAGGCCGAGGTAGTGATCGGCGTGGAAGTGCGTGAGGAAGATCTCCTGCAGCTCGACGAGCCCCACGTCGCTGCGCAGGAGCTGCCGCTGCGTGCCTTCCGCGCAGTCGAAGAGGAGCCGCTCCCCGCCGCGGCGGACGAGCGTTGCGGCCGGGGCCCGCTGCGCAGTCGGCGTGGCCCCGGACGTCCCGAGAAAGACGACGTCGAGGTCCACCGCGGAGGATTCTATGGCGGAAGGGGCGAAACCCTCATACCTCCCGTCCTACCCGCCGATAAGGGACCGAAATGCCATCGCTCTTCCGCTGGTCCGCTGCACGCGACTTCACGACCCGCCAGCTCGAGCAGAGCCTGCTCGACACGATCGAGACGCTGAACGCAGCGGTGGAGGCGCGCGATCCTTACACCGCGGGGCACTCCCAGCGCGTGCGCCGAGTCGCGCTCGCCGTGGGTCGTTCGCTGCAGCTCGAGCCGCGGCAGCTCGAGATCCTGGGCACGGCCGCGCTCTTCCACGACATCGGGAAGATCGGGATGCCGGACTCGATCCTGACGAAGACCGACCACCTCACCCCGGCCGAGGCGGCCCTCATGCGCGAGCACGTCACGCGCGGCGCGGACATCATCGCCAAGTTCCCGCCCTTCCAGAGCGCGATCCCCGCCATGCGCCACCACCACGAGCGCTGGGACGGGCTCGGCTATCCCGATGGCCTTGCGGGCGACGCGATCCCGCTCGAGGCGGCCATCATCGGCCTCGCCGACGCCTGGGACGCGATGACGACGGACCGTCCGTACGCGACCGCCCTCTCGCTCAACGAGGCGATGATGCAGATCCGCGCCGGGCGCGGGAAGCAGTTCAACCCGGCCGTGGTCGACGCCTTCTGGCAGGTCGCGAGGCAGCGCCCGGCCGAGGTGCTCCCGCCGGACACGCCGACGGCCACCGTCGCGATCGTGTGACCTGTGCGCAAGATCGAGATCCGCTCGCGCAGCTTCTGATCGCGCCGAGTCCTCTGTAGCGCGGCCGCCGGCGGCCGCGGGCACAGCGGTTCAGCTCGGGTTCGCTCCCTCCCCGAGGACGAGGTCGGTGTAGACGGTCTCCCCGCGGAACCTGCGGGCATCCGGGTCCCAGGGGAAGAAGATCGCGTTCCGCCACTCGAGCCGCTCCCCGCTCGGCTCGTACCCGAGCCAGCGGCCCTCGTGGGTCGCCGTCACCCTCGCCTCTTCGCAGACTCCCTGGGGCCCGACGACGATGAACTCGAGGTCGAAGTGGATGTCGGGAAAGGCCGTCAGGAGCTCGGTGTAGAAGCGCGCGGCGCCTTCGTGCCCTTCCCAGCGGGCGTCCGTCCCCCGCACCTCGTACACGCAGTCCTCGGTCAGGGTCGAGATGAGCCCGGGCAGGTCTCGGTTGTCCTCGGCGATCGAGTGCCGCTTCCAGAGCTCACGGATCTCGGCGTACTCGCCCTCCTCCACCGGCCGCCGGAGCAGCTCGAGGATGCGCTCACTCGCCATCGGGCGCCAGCCTACGAGAACCGGCCTACGAGAACCAGCCTACGGCAGGCGCAACACCTGCCCCGGCACGATCGTCGCTCCGGGCAGACCGTTCGCCCGCTCGATGCGCCACACGCCCTCGCGCGGATCGCCTGCGTAGCGGTCCGCCGCGATCGTCCAGAGCGAGTCGCCGGCCCGCACGCGATAGTGGGACGGAGTACCGCTGGCCCCGGTCTCGCGCGCGAAGAGAGCCCACAGCAGAACCGCGGAGAGGAGCACGATCCCGAGCCGAACGAACATGTGTTCGCCAAGGTACACGAACACATGTTCGCTTGTCAACCTCCGGCTCGCACGTCCTTCACGAGCTCGGTGCGGCGCAGGAAGCTCGCCTGCGCGCGGAGCAGGACCCGCACGCGGACGCTCGGGGCTCCGAGCGGTCTCTGCAAGGGGACGGAGAGCGTGTGCAGCCCCGCGACGGTCGTCGTCTTGCACGTCGTCACGGAGATGCCCGCGACCCCCCGCGCCCAGGCCCTTCCCGGCCGCGCGACGCAGACGAATGCACTCGCGTCCTCGCCGGCCTGCACCTCCACCTGCAGCTTGGGCCGCCTCGCCACGGCGATCCGTGCCCCGAGGACATCCTGTGCCGGCGCCCACGCGGGAAGCGGTGTGGCGCACCCGGCCGCCGTGTCGGCGATAGCGGCTGCAACCGTGGCCGCGGACGGCCGCAGGCTCCCGTCCAGCCGCTCGAGACCGGCCTGGAAGCCGAGGCGCGAGCCGTCGTCGCGGAACCCGAAGAAGCTGACCTGCGGGACGTCCGGGTCGCACGCGGCGCGCCGGACGAGGTCGCCGTAGATCCGCGCCTGGATCTGCTCGTCGGTCACCGGCACGTTCTCCGCCCCCGTGTACCCGCCTTCGCCCGCGGTGGCGACCTGCCAGCCGACCTCGTCGAGATCGAGCTTCAACCCCTGCAGCGTCGTCGGCTGCGGCGTTCCCTCGAATGCGTCCCAGAGCGCCTGCTTGATCCGGTCCAGGTTCACGAATCCGGCGTCGGGCCACGAGTAGCCGCGGTCGAGCGGATCCGTGGCGCGGTTCGGGTACGGGTGGAAGCCGAACGCGTCCATCAGCGGCCGGTCGCGGCCGCTCGATCGGTACCAGGACCCGAGCGCCCGCAGGAAGCGGATCGGCGACGTCGACACGTTGCTCCTCGCGTGCGGTTTGTCGTTCCCGCGCGGGGAGAGCCCGACGCCGACGACGGTGATCGCCGGGTCGACCGACTTGAGCGCGTCGTAGGCGGTCGCGAGGTACTGGCCGAAGGCGGCCGCCGAGACGTTCTCGCCACTCGAGCCGAACTGCGGGCGCCAGAAGGCCGGCTGGTTCGGCTCGTTCCCGATCGTGAACTGCTTCACCTGCGGGTAGATCTCCGCGACGGCGGCCGCGTACGAGCCGAAGAGCGACGCGGAGCCGAGGCGGGCCTCGAGCTCCCGCGGCGGGTACGGATAGACGGCGAGCACGACCTTCAGGCCGGCCGAGAGCGCGGCCGGGATCGTCTGGTCGAGCAGTGGCTTGTCCTGGATGACGAGCGGCTCGCTCGGTCGGAAGCGAACGGGGATCACGACCTGGCGCAGGCCGAGCGCGGCCATCCGGGCGTACTGAGCTGCGCCGGCGTCGGCCTCGAACTTCCCGGAGTCGTCGTTCGCGCCGATCTCGGCGGCCGGCGCCGCGGCAGCGAGCAGCGCCCCGGCGAGAAGGGCACCAGAGAGCACGGTTGCCGCAGCGAGACGTCCCACGTTTCACCCAGCCCCACGGGCTCCCCACGGCCCGTTCAGCGCGTCGGAGCGTAAGCGCGGCTCAGGACGGCGTCAAGAAGGCGGCCGGCGCCGAAGCGGACCGGGTCGTC
>JBKPTS010000112.1:0-23232 GCA_046735575.1 Actinomycetota bacterium | reverse complement strand
AGGGAGGGGTTCGATTCCTCACCACGAATCCGGCTGGTCCACCTACAGTTCTTGCTCATGCGGACATCCTGGAACGGCTCACTCAGCTTCGGCCTCGTCTCGATCCCCGTCGGCCTCGCTCCGGCGACGAAGCCGGCTGCGCGGCAGTCGGACGTCTCCTTCCGGCTCCTGCACCGCGAGTGCAAGACGCCGATAAAGCAGAAGCGCTGGTGCCCGACGCACGACCGCGAGGTGACGCAGGACGAGATCGTCCGCGGCTTCGAGGTCACCAAGGGCCAGTTCCTGGTCGTCGAGGACGCCGACCTGGAGGCGCTCGAGCGGCATGACGACTCCCGCTCGATCGAGATCACGCGCTTCGTCGAGGAGCGCGACGTCGACCCGATCTACTTCGACCGCACCTACTTCCTCGTGCCGGGCGCGAACCCGGCCCAGCGCCGCCCGTACGTCCTCCTCCTCGAGGCCATGCGGGACACCGGCACCGCTGCGATCGGGCGCTTCGTCCGCGCGGGGCGGGAGAGCCTCTGCCTGGTACGGGCGCGGGACAGCGCGCTCGCGCTCGAGACCCTGTTCCTCGCCGAGGACGTGTACTCGCAGGCCGAGATCACGGAGGCGGTGGCGGACGCGGAGGTGAAGGACTCGGAGCTCGCGCTCGCCCGCCAGGTGATCGAGAGCCTCGCGGGCGGCTTCGAGCCCGAGGAGCTTCGGAGCGAGTACCGCCGCGATTTGCGCGCGCTGCTCGAGGCGAAGATGCGAGGCGAGGAGATCGCGGTGCCGGAGGAGCCGGAGGAAGAGGCGCCGGTGATCGACCTCATGGAGGCGCTCAAGGCGAGCGTGGCCGCGGCGAAGGGCGCGGGCGAGGAGAAGCCTGCCCGGGCTCGCAAGGCCGCTTCACGCGGCAAGGCAAGGGCTCGGGCGCGCTAGTTCTGCGCGCGTCAAATCCCTGAAGCGCGGCCGCGGAGCGGCCGGGCGCTGGCGTTTCGAAGACCGCTCTGTACGCCGCTCGTCGGCGTGAGGACGAGCGTCAGGGTTTCTTTCCGGCCCAGTCCCGCTCGGCTTCCGCTTCCATTCGCCCGAGGCGCTCGTAGTAGTCGGGGAACTCCTTCATGTGCGCCAGCGCGATCTTTCCCGTCAGGATCGGGTCGTCGCCTGTGACGTCGGTCTGCGGGTCGTGCGACCCGTGCTCGAGCTCGACGTCCATCCCCGCCCGAAACTGCTCGAGGTCGAGCCGCTGCCAGTCGACCCCGATCTCGTCGCCGACGCGCCGGGCTTCCTCGGACGAAGTACGCCTGCTCTCCGCCACCCGGGAACCCCGTCTACGTACGTGACGTGGATCCTGCGCTGACGGCCTCCTGCGACGCCTGGAAGAGCGTCTTGTCGATCTTGCCGTGGTAGATCGGCACGCCTTCCTCGAGGCAGATGCGGATGACCTCTTCGCGGTCCATCCCCATCTCCTTCGCGAGCTCGTCGGGCGTCAGGTGGTTCGCCATCAGGTCCTCCCGGTTACGTGGTGCAGAGCATGGTCTTCGGGTTGGCGGAGCCGGGGCGCAAAAAAGCCCGCCTGCGCAGGGCGCGCAGCCGGGCTCTTGGTCATTCCGACTCGAGTGCGGGTCACAGGGCCCGCTCCGCAGAGACATCCATTCGCTCGCAGCATACTCCGGTCCGGACCGCCTCGGCAATCACCCGCTACCCTTACCCGGCTCGGGGTGTGGCGCAGCCTGGTAGCGCGCTCCGTTCGGGTCGGAGAGGTCCCCAGTTCAAATCTGGGCACCCCGATTTGGATATGGGGGAACCCCGGTTCCCCCAATGACCCCCCTCCCGCGACTAAAGGGCGGGTTGGCGCGGAGGGACGGCTTTCCTAGGCGCCGAAGAGCTCGGCTTCGGCCTGAAGCACCTTATTTGGATATGGGGAATCCCGGTTTCCCCAATGACCCCCTCCCGAGCTGAGGATGGACTGGCGCGGAGGGACGCCCTTCCTCAGGCCGTGAAGAGCTCGGCTTCGGCTGGAAGCAGCTTCGGCCTCTCCTTCGGCTCCAGCTCCTCGCGGGCTCTCGCATCCGCGTACACGTACGTCGTCGCGAGCGCCACGAACGGCATCGCGAGCGCGTAGACGACGCCGGAGACGACGTTCAAGAGCGGGAGCGGCGCGTTCGTCAGCAGGATGAGAAGCGCGCCCAGGAGCGGGCCGGCTGCGAGCGCGAGCACACCGCCGACGCCGACGAGCGTCGCGACCCGGAACCAGCGCCCGCGCACGAGCGACGAGCTGCGGCGGAGCGCGGGGAGCGCCGAGCGATCCTCGAGCACGATGACCTGAGCGAGGAGGATCCAGCGGACCGCGAGCCAGACGGCGACGGGGATCAGGAACGTCGTCGCGTTGAGCAGCACCCCGGCGAGGACCGCGACCCCGAGAGCGCCGAGGAGCGGGCCGCTCCTCCGGAGCGCGGCCCTGTATGCCCCGACGGGCCCCGCAGGACGGCCTGCGTCGATCTCGACGAGCGCCCACGCCGTCGCCGCCTGCACGAGCGTGAACCCGAGCAGGGCCAGCGCAGTGCCGATCGCGACGACGAGGAGGACGAGCGCCCCCGCCGACTCCCCCGTCGTGTCCACGCCGAGAAGCCCGAACCCTCCGAGCACGAGGGCCTGGAGCGCGGAGATGAGCGCGCCCAGCGGGATGAGCAGCACGCCGATGCCCAGGAACAGCGGAGCGCGACGCCAGTACATCCGCCCGGCGGCCGAGAGCGTCTGGCCCCAGGCGCGCCGCCGCGCGAGCCGGAGCGGTGCCGCGGGGCGCCAGTGCGTCCGCGTCGCCACGAAGACGAGCACCGCGACGAGCAGCGTGAGAACGACGAACGTCAGTCCCGGGTTGCGGAGCAGGCTGACGAGCCCGCGGGAGCCGGCGGCGACGGCCGTGCAGAAGAAGTCGGTCGCTCCCGTGCCCAGGACGCCTCCCGTCGGAACCGCGTAGCTGCGCTCGCGCCAGCCCTTCGACCATTCGATCGGCTCCGCCCACTGCGTCTTCAGGTTCGGGCCGGTCGGGCCGTTGAAGAACGCCTTCTGCAGCTCGCCCCAGCGGCCCTCGAAGCCGATCCAGGGAAAGGCCCGGACGGCGGCCGCGGGATCGCTCGGGATCGTCTTCACGGCTGGGCTCACCTGGACGTGTGGCCCCTCCGTGTCGTCGCAGCCGACGCCTGCCTCCGCAGAGCTGCCGAGGTAGAGGGCAGCCGTGTACTTGTTCGCGTGCGAGCCGGCGGCCGGATACACGACCGGGTGCGTGCCGCCGACGAGCTCGAGCTTGTCGTCTCCCCAGGCGGCGTGCTCCGCTCCCTCGTGCGAGCTGTAGCCGACCTCGGTCGGCCGCGTCGCGAGCGCCGACTTCGCGTCCCGCGCCGCGAAGTTCAGCTGGATCATCTCCCAGTCGCCCTCGTGCAGGTTGTTGAAGTCGTTGAAGGCGTAGAAGAACCAGTACTGCAGCGCGAGCTTGCCCGGGCTCGCGGGGTCGGTCGCCACGTGCGCATAGACCGTCGGCTCGTGGCCCTTCGTGATGAGCCGCGCCCAGCGCTCGTAGTCGCACCCCGGCTCGAGGGCGCTTCCGGGGAAGTCCAGGTGATACTCGTAGCGCCCGACGAGGTCCTTCGCCGTGGGCCCGATCTTCACGAGGTCGGTCGGGTTCCACGGCCCGCGCAGCGCCACCGTCGGCTGCCCGAAGAGCGCGTTCAGGTCCATCGGCTCGTAGGGCTCGCCGGGGCCGCACTCCTCCTGCTGCTCGACGAGGCGCACGACCGGCGCGTAGCGTGCGGCGAGCGCCTGCTCGTCGCCGAGCGTCGCGTTCGCACCCGCCCGCGCCGGGACGAGCAGCAGCGCCGGCACGAGCAGCGCCGTGCAGGCGCCTCCGAGCCACGTGCGTGCTCTCACGCCCTCGGTTTCGACGCGAAGAGGCCCATTCCCGGGCCGACCCGCCCGGTACTTTCGGGGCGATGGCCGTTCGAGCCGGAGCGTCGCAGCTGCCCGGCGAGCCCTCGCTCGCCGAGACGATCGCCGCGCTCGCCGCCGGAGGAGCGGCCCTGAACCGTGTGCTCCAGGAGCGGCGCGAGGCCGTCCGATGAAGGAATCGCCCCTGCGTCTGCTGGAGGCGGAGGTCGCCCACGCCCTCGAGCAGATCAACGTCCCGAGCTACCTGATCGACGCGCACGGCGTCGTCCGCTGGCTCAACGGGGCGGCCCGCGGGCTCGTCGGCGACGTCGAGGGACGGCAGTTCACGTCCGTCGTCGCTCCCGAAGAAGGCCGGCGCGCCCGTGAGCTCTTCGCCCGCAAGCTCCTCGGAAGCGCCGACTCGCGCGACGCCTCGGTCGTGCTCGTCGACGACACGGGCAGGCGCGTCGCGGTCGAGGTGAGCTCCGTGGCGCTAAAGCAGGGCGAGCACGTGGTCGGGATCTTCGGGCAGGTCTTCGACGTCGTCGAAGAGCCACGACCCCACCCTGAGCTCCACCTCACCCCCCGCCAGGCCGAGGTCCTGCACATGCTGGAACGAGGTCGCACGACGGCGCAGATCGCGGAGGAGCTCCACCTGAGCCGGGAGACGGTCCGGAACCACGTCCGCCACCTGCTGCACGCCGTCGGCGCGCATTCCCGGCTCGAGGCGGTCGCCCTCGCCCGCGGAGAGCCGCTCCCGACCCACTGACGCAGGCGGTCACGATTGACGCGCCTGGGTCAAGCGGGCACTCCCTGCAGGCGGGCACCCTGGAGACATGAATGGAAGCGCCTACCCGATGAGCGAGACCGTCCGCCTCGAGCTCCCCGAGTACGTGAGCGTGGACGAGCTCTGCCGCCGCATCCGCCCGCGCTGGCCCGGCTCCACGAAGCTGGAGGACGACGTGTGGCTCGTGTCCGCCCGGCTCCGGGGGCGGAAGAACGACCTCGCGCTCCTGCTCCGCGAGGTGGAGGCCTACGTGGCCGAATCGGGGCTGCAGGCGATCCGCTTCCACGTCGACGGCCGCGCCTACGTGCTGGAGGCCGAGGCGCGGGAGACCGCGGCAGCCGCGTAGACGAAGCGGATCTACGCTTCCGCGATGCTCTTCATCGTCGCGGTCGTGCTCCTGGTGGTCCTCCCGTCGCCGTGGCGCTATCTCGGCTTCGTGGTCGGGCTCATGCTGTTCGTCGTGGAGGTGCTCTTCTGGAACCGGACCGTGCGGCGGCAGCGCAGGAAGGTCGGGCCGCAGACGCTGATCGGACGGACCGCGACCGTCGTCTCCGCGTGCGCGCCCGACGGCCAGGTGCGAATCGACGGCGAGATCTGGGCGGCGAGCTGTCCCGGCGGGGCCGAGGCGGGCGAGGCCGTGACGGTCGTGGGAAGAGAGGGTCTCGTCCTCGCGGTGGAGCGAAGGGCGCCCGCGGGCGATCTCGGGGCCTGAGCCGGTGCTCAGGGCGGTTCTCTTCGACGTCGACTTCACGCTCTTCCGGCCCGGGCCGGAGCTCGGCCCGGAGGGCTACAGGCGCCTCGGCGAGCGGCACGGGCTGACGCTCGACCCGGCCCGCTACGACGAGGCGCGCCTGCGGGCGATCGAGAAGCTGCAGGGCGCGCGGCAGCTCGTGCACGACGAGGAGGTGTGGCTCGCCTTCACGGAGCAGATCGTGCTCGGGATGGGCGGCGACCCCTCCGGCGCCCGCGCGTGCGCCGCGGACATGGTCGCGCAGTGGGAGCGCCACGAGAACTTCTCGCTGTACGAGGACGCGCTGCCGGCGTTCCAGGCCCTGCGAGCGCACGGTCTCACGATCGGCCTCGTCACGAACGGGCAGCGAGACCTCGACGAGTTCGTCGCGCACCACGGCCTCGAGGTCGACGTGGCGGTGGGCTCGAAGGCGCACGGGAGGATCAAGCCGGACCCGTCGATCTTCCTCGCCGCGCTCGCCGCGCTCGGCGTGGAGCCAGTGGAAGCGGCGATGGTCGGCGACTCGTACGAGGACGACATCGAGGGCGCGAGGGCCCTCGGCATGCGCGCGGTCCTGCTCGACCGGGACGGGCGCCATCCGGAGGCGGAGGATCGGATCGACACGCTCCTCGCGCTCCCGGCCGCGCTGGCGCTCGAGCCCTTGTAACCTCGCGCGCTTGACCGACCGTTCAATCGGCACCGCGGACAAGAGGAACGTGATCCTGGAGGCCGCAGTCCGCGTCTTCGCGCGCCGCGGATACCACGCCGCCAGGGTCGGAGACATCGCCGCGGAGGCCGGGGTCGCGCACGGCCTCCTCTACCACTACTTCGCGTCCAAGGAGGACGTCCTGCGGACGATCTTCCGCGAGAACTGGGGAGAGCTGCTCGAGCGCTTCCGCGCGGTCGAGGCAGCGGACGAGCCGGCCGACGAGAAGCTCGAGGGCATCGCCAAGATCCTGTTGCGTACATGGCGGAACGATCCGCACCTCGTGACCGTGATGGTGCGCGAGGTCGCCCGCAGCCGCCTCGTGCAGGAGGAGGTCGAGGGGGTGGGGGAGGCGTTCGCGGTCGTGCAGCGGATCGTCGAGCAGGGGCAGGCGGAGGGCCGCTTCCGACCCGATCTCGACCCCCAGCTCGCCAGCTGGCTCGTCTACGGCGGGCTCGAGGAAGTCCTCACCGGCTGGGTGCTCGGGCGGCTCCCGGACGGCGAGGACGCCGTCACGAGCGCCGAGCGGACGGCGGTCGCGCTGGCGCTCGGGGGGCTCCGGGCCGACTAGGCTGCGCGCGGATGAAGGTCTTCAACCTGCACGGGGACGAGTGGGACCGCGTCGAGGAACGCGACGGGTGGAGGAGCAAAGACGCCTGGGTGGGGCACCGCATCGGCGGGGAGCTGATCGGCGGGAGCCTGTACGAGCTCGAGCCCGGGGACCGGCTCTGGCCGTACCACACGCACCACGCGAACGAGGAGTGGCTGCTCGTCGTCCGGGGCCGTCCGACCCTGCGTGCGCACGACGGCGAGCAGCAGCTCGAGGAGGGCGACGTGGTCGCGTTCCCGCGCGGCAAGGAGGGCGCGCATCAGGTTCGCAACGACACCGACGCCCCGATCCGCGTGCTCATGCTGTCGACGCTCGTCGCGCCGGACATCGTGGAGTACCTGGACACGGGCAAGATCGGCGCCCGCAGCGTCGCGGGGGAGCGGATCCTGCTCGCGAGGCCCGGGCCGGAGCTCGACTACTGGGAGGGCGAAAACTAGGCCTCGGCGGGTGAGAGCTCCGCCGCGTCCGCGCGAACCGCGAGGATGTTGAATGCGGTGACCGGCTGCCGGAACCCTTTGAGGTCGAACGCGCCGACTGCCTCCACCTCGGCCTCGTCCTCGACCTCCGCGTAGAGGCGCTGGGCGATCAGGACCTGCCCGCCGACCGCCTCGTCCGCGAGCCGGGAGGCGAGGTTCGTCACCGCCCCGATCGCCGCGTAGTCCGAGCGCCCTTCGAAGCCGACCTCCCCGCACGTCGCATAGCCGAGGGCGACGCCTGCGCCGAAGTCGAGGTCGTAGCCCCGCTTCCGCCACTCCGGCGTCAGCTCTGCCATCTCCTCCCGGAGCGCGCAGCCGAGACGAACCGCGCGCAGCGCGGCGTCCGGAACCTCGATCGGATCATTGAAGAACAGCTGCACGCCGTCGCCCTCGATGAAGCCGACGGTCGCCTCAAAGCGCCGGACGAGCTTGCCGATCGCCCCGTGGAACTCCTGCAGCACCCGCATCAGCTCCTCCGGCTCGGCCGCGTCGACGAAGCTCGTCCAGCCCCGGAGGTCGGCGAAGAACATCGCGACCTGGCGGCGGTGGCTGCGGAGGATCGACTCGTCGCCCGAGCACACGAGCGCTTCCGCGAGCTGCGGCGAGAGGAAGCGGCGGAGCCGGTGCAGCCGCTCGAGCTCCTCGACCTGCGTCCGCACGCGCTCCTCCAGCGTTCGGTTGAGCTCGAGGAGATCCTCGGCCTGACGCCTGATCATGTCGTGGTAGCGCTTGATTCTGAGCAGCGAGCGCACTCGCGTGAGCAGCTCGTGCCTGTCCAGGGGCTTCTGGATGAAGTCGTCGGCTCCGGCCTCGATCGCACGGCTCTTCTCCGGACCGAGGCTCGCGGTGAGCATGATCACGGGCAGGACCGCCGTCTTCTCGCGCCCCCGGATCCGCCGGCAGACCTCGTAGCCGTCGATTCCGGGCATGACGACGTCGAGGAGGACGAGGTCGGGGCCGGCCGACTCCAGCAGCTCGAGCGCGGTCGAGCCGTCGCTCGCCGAGACGACGTCGTAGCCCTCGGGCGCGAGGACGGCCTCGAGCAACCGGACGTTCTCCGCGACGTCGTCGACGACGAGGATCGTCGTCCGCTCCGTCCCGTTCAACGCGCACCTCCGGCGCAGTGCTCGCCGACCGTGCGCACGAGCTCGCCGATGTCGACGGGCTTGGACACGTACCCGTCGAAGCCGGCGTCGAGGAAACGTCTCCGGTCGCCCTGCATCGCCTGGGCGGTCACGGCGAGGACGGGGATCCGAGCGGTGCGTTTGTCCGCGCGAAGCCGCCGGAGGGCTTCCACGCCGTCGACGTCGGGTAGCTGGATGTCCATCAGGAGGAGATCCGGCTCGTGCCGGGCCGCGAGCTCCACGGCCTGCCCGCCCGTCCTCGCCTCCAGCGTGCGATAGCCGTTCGCCTGCAGGACGTCGCGGAAGAGCTTCAGGTTCTTCTCGTTGTCCTCGACCACGAGGACGAGGCACTCGCTCATGGCTCCGCCGATCTCAGCGGGAGCGTGAAGACGAACGTGCTTCCCTTCCCGACCTCGCTCTCGACCCAGATCCTGCCTCCGTGCAGCTCCACCAACCGCTTCGAGAGCGCGAGCCCGAGACCGGTGCCCTCGCGCTGCTCGATGCCCGTGTCCGTCTGCTGGAACTCCTCGAAGATCCGCTGCTGATCCTCGGGTGCGATTCCGGGCCCCGTGTCCGAGACGGAGATCCTCGCCTCGCCGTCGACGCGCAGCGCACACACGTCGACCTCGCCGCCGGCGGGGGTGAACTTCACTGCGTTCGAGAGGAGGTTGAAGATCACCTGCCGGACTCGCCGCTCGTCACCGGCGACGACGTCGAGGTCGGGCGCGGGGGAGACGACCAGGCGCACGTGCTCATTCGTCGCCCGCTCCCGCACCATCACGACGCCGCTCTCGAGCGCCTCCTCGAGCGAGAAGGGCGCCACGTCGAGCTCGACCTGACCGGCCTCCACCTTCGAGAGGTCGAGGATGTCGTTGATGAGCGAGAGCAGGTGGTTCGCCGAGGAGAGGATGTCGTCGAGGTACTCGGCCTGCTTCTCGTTCACCTCGCCGAACAGCCGCTCGCGCAGCACCTGGGAGAAGCCGATGATCGCGTTCAGCGGGGTCCGCAGCTCGTGCGACATGTTCGCTAGGAACTCCGACTTGTGCCGGCTCGCCGCCTCGAGCTCGCGGCTCTTCTCATCGAGCTCGCGAAGCGCCGTCGCGAGCTCGCGCGTCCGCTCCTCGACCTTGTGCTCGAGGCTCGAGTACGACTCCTGCAGCCGTGCGGCCATAAGGTTGAACTCCTCGGCGAGCGCCCCCAGCTCGTCGTTCGAGCGCACCTCGATCCGCTGGTCGAACGCCCCGCCGCCGATCCTCGCGGCGCCCGCCTGGATCGACTCGATGGGCCGGACGAGCCTGCGGGCGAGCAGGACGCTCGTCCCGACAGCGAGGAGCAGGAAGGCGACGAGGAGCAGTGCCGTGCGCCAGATCGCCGCCTTGAGGGGGGCGTACGCCTCGCTCGTCGGCTCCTCGACGAAGACGCGCCAGCCGAGGGGCTCGACGGTGCGATAGGCGCTCAGCACCCTTGTGCCGTTCTCGTCGTGTCCCGTCGTCACGCGGCCGGATCCGGAGCCACTCGCACCTGCAAGCGCCGCCCGCACCTGCGGGAGCGACGAGAAGGTCGTGTGCCGCAGAACGAGGTTCAGGTCGGGGTGGGTCACGAGGTATCCGCCGGAATCGACGGCGTAGGCGTAGCCCGTGCTCCCGATCCGCGCCCGGTCGATCACCTGACGGACCGAGCTCAGGTCGATGTCGGCCACGACCACTCCGCGGCCGGGAGCTCCCTCGGCGACCGAGATCGTCATGTACGGCTGCGAGCCGCGCTCGAAGTAGACCTGTCCGAAGTAGCGCCGACCGGCCCGCGTGCGCACGAATTCGGCACTTCGAGAGCGATCGATCCCGCTGCCGATGCGGTCGAGTTCGAGCGGTGAGGTCCGGACCTGCTCCCGACCGTTCCTGTCCAGGTAGGTCAGCCGGCCGACGAGCTTCTCGTGGTAGAGGAGCTGGTGGAAGTCCTGGTTCCGCTCCTGCAACCCGGCTGCTCCCCTCGCCACCGTCGGCTGGGCGACCCCGTCGAGCTCGCGGAGGAGCCCCTGCATCAGCTGCTCGATGGAGAGGGCGGCGGTCGACGCCTTGTCCTGCTCGACCCGGGTCACCTCGCGCTTGACGTCGCGCGACGAGAAGTAGAGCTCCGTGAGCCCCACCGAGAGGACGGCAGCGGCGACGAGCGTGACCACGACCGCCGTGTACTTCCAGATGAGGCGCCGGTGAGGCTGTGCAGGCCCTTCCACGCGAGGTGCTCCCGAGGCGTTTCCCCCGGGCTAGCGGTAGACCTCGTTCGCCCGGATGATCATGTCCTCCGGGACCCTGATCCCGAGCCTGTTTGCGGTCTTGAGGTTGATCGCGAAGTCGATGGTCGGGATCTCCTCGACGGGGAGCTTGGCGGCCGGGGTCGCGCGCAGGAGGCTGTCGACGTAACGGGCTCCGGCCCGGCCGATCGGACCGAGGTCGGCGCCGTACGAGAAGAGCGCCCCATTCTCGACCCATTCCTTGCGGTGCGCCTGCACCGGGATGTGCGCGCGCTGCGCGAAGTTGATCGTCACCCCGGAGTAGTTGAGCCGCAGCGTCGGCGAGAGCAGGAAGGCGCCATCGACCTCTCCTGGTTGCAGCGAGTGGAAAATTCGCGCGAGGTCTCGCGCGCTCGAGGCGTTCCGAACCTCGAGCTTGACCCTCGGGCGCAGCTGGGAGGCGGCGAGGTCGTACTGGGCGAGGAGCTTTCCGCTCGCGGGGTCGTCGGGGTTCACGAGCGTGAGCACGCGGTGCAGGCGCGGGACGAGGAGGTGGTAGAGCTCCAGCTGCTTCGCGACGACGTCGCGCGGCCCGAAGACGCCGGTCAGGTTGCCGCCGGGGCGGGCGAGGCTCTTCACCAGCCCCTGGCGGACGGGGTCGGAGGGGTGCAGGAAGACGATCGGGATGCGGTCCCCGGGCTTCGCGGTCGCGTCCTGCGCTGCCCGGATGGACTGGTCCTCGAACGCCACGATGACGTCGACGTGCTCGCGGACGAACTTCTCGGCCTGAGCGGGAGCCTCCTCCGGCGTCAGGTTCCGCCACAGCAGCTCGATGTCCTTGCCCTTGAAGTCGCAGCTCTTGCGGATCTCCTTCTGGCACTTGTCTACCGCGGCGACGGGCACGTCCCAGCCGTACTTCTCCTGCAGCTCTGCGGCGAGCGTGCCAAGCGAGGGAGGGACGTGGTCGGTGCCGACGTGCATCAGCCCGACGCGCTTGACCGGCTGCGCGGCTGCGCTTTCGTTCCCCGAGCATCCGGTCGCTGCGAGCAGGAGCGCCACGAGCGCGCCGAGCGACGCCGCAAGGACGCGCTTGCGGAAGCTCGTGCGTTCTGCAGCGAGGTCCATACCCGTGACGATATGACGATGCCGCGCTCGCGCCAACCTTGGTCGCCTGCATCTCCGATGGTGTGGTGGCACACCGTCCCGCCCTCGCGTCAACGCCGTGCACGCCTGCAGTAGGCGCGGACCTGCCCGGGGAAGGCCTCGACACGCACCGGCTTCTCAAGGAACCCGGCGAACCCTGTGGCTGCGAGCCACTCCCGGGTCGCTTCGACGGGCTGGGCGCTCAGCGCGACGATCGGGATGCCTGCAGTACGTGTGCCGCGGACGAGCCTCCGGGCGACCTCCGTCCCGTGGAGGTCGGGAAGCTGCAGATCGAGGAGGACCACGTCGGGCACGTGTTCCTCCGCGAGTCGGATCGCCTCGGCGCCGTTCAGCGCCTCGAGCGTCCGTAGCCCGTCGGCACGCAGCACGTCTCGCGCCAGCTTGAGGTTGCGCTCGCTGTCGTCGACGACGAGGACGAGCGGGGCCCCGGCGCCGCCTTCACCGCCGTCGCCGGCTGGAGGCGCCGGAGTCACGGCCGTATCCTCCGCGAATGGCGATCAGGCTTGTGCTCGCGGAGGACCACTACCTTGTCCGCGAAGGGGTTCGGCGGCTCCTCGAGACGCAGCCCGACCTCGAGATCGCCGCCGTCTGCGGGGATCTGGACTCGCTTCTCGCGGCGGTGGAGTCCGAGCGCCCCGACGTCGTCGTCACGGACATCCGCATGCCCCCGGATGACAGCGACGAGGGAATCCGGGCAGCCAAGCGGCTGCGGCAGACGAGCCCGGACGTCGGCGTCGTCGTCCTGAGCCAGTTCGCGAGCCCCGGCTACGTTCTCGCGCTCCTCGACGGCGGGAGCGCGCGGCGCGCCTATCTTCTGAAGGAGCGGGTGAACGACCTCGAGCAGCTCGTGGGCGCGATACGGGTCGTCGCCGAGGGCGGGTCCGTGATCGATCCGAAGGTGGTCGAGCTCCTCGTGGCGGAGAACGCCCGCAGCGAGGAGTCTCCGCTCAATGACCTGACGCCGCGCGAGCGCGACGTGCTGCGCGAGATGGCGGAGGGGAAGAACAACGCCGCGATTGCAGAGAGCCTTGTCCTTACCGAGCGGTCGGTCGAGAAGGTGATCCATTCGATCTTCCTCAAGCTCGGGCTCACCTGGGAGACCGCCGTTCACAAGCGCGTGAAGGCCGTCATCCTCTACCTCGCCGAGAGCGGCTAAGTTCATCGCGAGAGCGGGAGCCGACCGGCGACGCCGAAGGCACCAGCCGGGCGGGGATCGATGCTCAGTCGGCCCGAGAGCGCCTCGACGCGCTCTTGGATCGACTCGAAGGTGACGCGGAGGTCGTCGGTCGAGGCGTCGCGACTCTCGCCGGAGATCTCGAACGCGAGCGCGGTCTCCTCGTCTCGAACGGCGATCGTCGCTCGCCCGTCCGCGTCGAGGTGATCGAGGAGGTCGAGACAGCACCAGAACACCGTTCGAGTGACCTCCGGCGGGTATTCGCGGGGAGCGGCGACATCGACCGAGACCGAGTGGCCGCGGCTCTCGACCGCCGCCCGCAACGCCGCCGCGAGGCCGTTCTTCTCGAGCAGAGCCGGATAGATGCGCTCCGCGAGCAGCGCCAGCGCGCGCAGCGCCCCTTCGAGCGAGCCGCTCGCCTCGTCGAGCAGTCGCCTTGTCTCCCCGAGAGGGCCTTCGAGCGCCCGTCCCAGGAGCTGGAGCTCAACTGCGAGCGCGACGAGGTCCTGCTGCGCGCCCTCGTGCAGGCGGCGCTCGATTCGCCGGCGGTCGGCATCGCCCGCGAGGACGAGCCGCTCGCGGGAGGCGCGAAGGTGGTCTATCTCGTCGCGCAGCCGTGCGAGCGACTCCCGCGGCCTCTCACCGTGGGCGGCCTCCAGGGTCCTGTCGTGCTCGCTGATCTTCCGATTTGTCCTTCATGAGCAGGTCGCCGTCAAGCGGTCTGGCACCCGGGACGACCGGGATGGCAGCTTCCGGCTACTCACCTGCTGGCGCCGTGGTCGCGCCTCGGGCGCCTTCCTAGCCTCCTCGTATCCACACAAACGCGAGCACCGGGCGCGTCGTGACGCGCCCGGTGCTCAGACGGAGGAGGAGAGATGAAAGGGAATCGAGCGCGCATCCTCGTCGCGAGCGGCCTCGTGATCTCCGCGGCCGCGACAGCTGCGGTCGCTCTCGCGAACACCGGGAACACGACCTCGCTCGTCCTGGGCGCCCGGTCGACGTTGTCGGACGACGTCCAGCTGAACGACGAGCGCATCAAGTTCCAGACGAAGGACCCGACGGACCTGATGATGCAGCAGGTGACCTTCCCGCCCCTCGGGACCTCCGGCTGGCACCACCATCCCGGCGTGATCCTCGTGCTCGTCAAGTCCGGTCAGGTCGTCGTGCACGACGCGAACTGCCAGACGAGGACCTACGGCCCCAACCAGGCGTTCGTGGAGCACGGTACGGCGCCGCTGATGGTCAGCAACCCGAGCACCGTCGATCCTGCGGTCGACCTCGCCGCGCAGGTGGCTCCGCAAGGCAGCCCCTTCCGGATCGAGGACGACCCGCCGGCCTGCGCAGTGCCGTAGCACCGGCGGAGGCGGCTTCCCGGGGCGGGCGCGTCGCGCTCGCCCCGCGGACTGCGCAGGAGCGTGAGCTAGCGGAACGCGTTCTCGCCGGTCAGCGCCTGCCCGACGACGAGCGTGTGCACCTCGTGCGTCCCCTCGTAGGTGAGGACGGACTCGAGGTTGTTTACGTGCCGGATGACCGGGTACTCGAGCGTGACGCCGTTGGCCCCCAGGATGGTTCGCGCCGAGCGCGCGACGTCGAGCGCCCCGCGGACGTTGCCCATCTTCCCGAGGCTCACCTGCTCCGGCCGGAGCGTCCCCGCGTCCTTCATGCGGCCGAGGTGCAGCGCCACGAGCGCTGCGCGGTTCAGCTCGAGCGCCATCTCGGCGAGCTTCTCCTGCGTGAGCTGGTAGCCGGCGATCGGCTTGCCGAAGACGATGCGCTCTTTTGCGTACTCGAGCGCCGACTCGAAACAGGCGCGGCCGGCGCCGACGGCGCCCCAGACGATCCCGTAGCGCGCCTCGTTCAGGCACGAGAGCGGCCCGCGGAGCGTCGTCGCCTCCGGGAGGACGTTCTCCTCCGGGACCCTCACGTCCTGCAGCACGAGCTCCGAGGTGACGGAGGCGCGGAGCGAGAGCTTGCGGTGGATCTCGGGCGCAGAGAAGCCGGGGGTGCCCTTCTCGACGATGAAGCCGCGGATCTGCCCGTCGTCCGTGCGCGCCCACACGATCGCCACGTCGGCGATCGTGCCGTTCGTGATCCACATCTTCGCGCCGTTCAGGATCCAGTCCGACCCGTCGCGTCGCGCGTGCGTCCGCATCGAGCCCGGGTCCGAGCCGGCGTCCGGCTCGGTCAGCCCGAAGCAGCCGATCACGTCGCCCGCGTGCATCTGGGGGAGCCAGCGCTCCTTCTGCTCCTCCGAGCCGAAGCGCCAGATGGGGAACATCGCGAGCGAGCCCTGGACCGAGACGGCGCTGCGTACGCCCGCGTCGCCGGCCTCGAGCTCCAGGCAGGTCAGCCCGTAGGCGACGGCGCTCGCGCCCGGCAGGCCGTACCCGTCGAGGTGCATCCCGAAGAGCCCGAGCCGCGCGAGCTCCGGCATCAGCTCGCGCGGGAAGACGCCCTGCTCGAACCAGTCGCCGACCTCCGGCAGCACCCGGTCGCGCACGAACCCGCGCACCGTGTCGCGGATCGCGCGCTCCTCGTCCTCGAGCAGCGCATCGAGCGCGAGGAAGTCGAGCGGGTCGAGGGCCGGGAGCTCCGTGGTCGTGGCCGCCACGAGCACATCCTACGGGCGGTCTCGAGGGGTCAGACCCCGGACGTGTACGCGACGGACGGTGCCCGCAGGGCGAACCCGCACAGCCGAGCCGGGTTCACCCGCGGCGGCCGGACATGTCCGGGGTCTGACCCCCTTGGCGCTTGACCGCCCGCGGCGGCGCCTCCTACACTCACTTGACTGACGATTCAATCAGAAGGAGACGAGCGCATGACCACCGCCGAGACGAGCATCGCCGGTGGCGTCTCGTTCGCGCTGACCCCCGAGCAGCGCGAGCTCAGGGCGCTGACGCGGGAGTTCGCGGAGAACGAGATGCGGCCGCGGGCGGCCGACTACGACGAGCACCAGACGCACCCGGAGGACGTGATCGCGAAGGCTCACGAGCTCGGCCTGATGAACCCGCACATCCCGGCGGAGCTCGGCGGCCTGGGGCTGCCCGGGTTCGAGGGAATGCTGATCGGCGAGGAGCTCTCGTGGGGGTGTGCGGGCATGGCCGTCTCGATCGTGGCCAACACGCTCGGCGCCGCGCCCGTCCTCCTCGCGGGCTCCGACGAGCAGAGGCGGGAATGGCTCGTGCCGTTGCTCGACGCCCCGATCCTGTGCTCGTTCGCGCTGACCGAGCCGGACGCGGGCTCGGATGCGGCGCGGATCAAGACGACCGCGGAGCGCCGCGGGGACGAGTACGTCCTGAACGGCTCGAAGATGTTCATCTCGAACGCGGGCCACGCCGCTTGGTCGGTCGTGTTCGCCTCGACCGACCGCAGCAAGGGCCATCGCGGGCTCTCGGCGTTCGTCGTCCCCATGGACGTCGACGGCATCGCGATCGAGAAGCACCTCGACAAGATGGGCCAGCGCGCGACGGACACCTCGGCCTTCGCGCTGAACGACGTCGTCGTGCCCGCCGCGAACCGGCTCGGCGGGGAAGGAGACGGCTTCAAGATCGCGATGCAGACGCTCGACTTCACGCGCCCGGGCACGGCCGCCGGGGCGGTGGGCGTCGCCCAGGCCGCGTACGAGCACTCGGTCGAGTACGCGAAGGAGCGCGTGACGTTCGACGTGCCGATCGCCATGCACCAGGGCGTGAGCTTCCTGATCGCGGACATGGCCGCGGAGATCGAGGCGGCGCGGCTGCTCACGTGGCAGGCGGCGTGGATGCTCGACTCCGGCTACGGGCGCAGGGCGACACTCTACTCCTCCTTCGCCAAGCGCTTCGCGGCCGACACGGCCATGAAGGTGACGACGGACGCGGTGCAGGTGTTCGGCGGCTACGGCTACATCAAGGAGTACCCGGTCGAGAAGCTCATGCGGGACGCGAAGCTCTTCCAGATCTACGAGGGGACGTCCCAGATCCAGCGGCTCGTCATCGCCAAGGAGATCTTCCTCCCGCGGGGATAGCGGCGGAAACGCCGACGCTAGAATCGCCGGTCCGGTGCGGGCCGACTCGCCTCTCCAATCACCTCTCTCCCGGCCGCGCCGAGCACCTCGTGTGCTCGTCGGGGTCGCCGGCGCAATCGTCGCCGTCTCGGTCGTGGCGATCCTCCTCGGCCTCGCGTTCTCGGGCTCGACCAGCGAGCTCGCCCCCGGGACGCGCATCAACGGCGTCGACGTCGCGGGCTTGACGCACGGCGAGGCCGTCTCGAAGCTCGAGAGGCGCTTCGCCCGGGTCGAGGCGAAGCCGGTCGCGTTCGTGGCCGGCGGCGCGACGTTCCGGTTCTCCGCCGATCAGCTCGGCGTGCAGCCGAACTGGCGCGCCGCGGTGGCGGCGGCATCGCGCGAGAACGACGGGTTCGGTCCCTTCCGCGGCTTCCGCCGCCTGCACACGCGGGTGTTCGGCGCCGAGGTCTTCCCGCCGCTCGCCGTCTCGGACGACGCGCTCGAGTTCGCGCTCGACCAGATCGCGCGGGAAGTCGACGAGCTGCCGAGGAACGCGGCGCTCGTGCGGCACGGCCTGCGGATCGAGCTGCTGCGCGACCGGACCGGCGTTCGGATCGACCGCGCGCGAGCCGCGCAGTCGATCGTCCATGCCCTCGGCTCGACCGAGCGTGACGGCTCGATCGTCGTGCTCCCGGTCGTGGTCGCGCGGCCGGCGGTCACCGCCGCCGAGCTCGCGGTCGCTGCACGTCGGGCGAGAATCGCCCTCTCGGCGCCGCTCGTCCTCCGCGGCGAGGCGCGCAGCTGGCGCCTTCCGCGCTCCAGGCTCGCACGCCTGCTCCGGCTCCCGAGCGGCGGCTCGACCCGGCTCGCCTTCGCGGGACCGGCCGCCGCCGCGTACTTCCGCGCGCTCGCGCGGCGGGTCGACCGCGCCCCTGTCGACGCCGGCTGGGACGTCTCGACGAGCCCGCTCCGCGTGACACTTGCGCGGCCGGGGGTGGAAATCGATGCGATCGACACTGCTCGCCGCATGCTGCGGGCCGCGACGTCGCGAACCCACCGCGTCGCGACGCTCGCCGTCACGCAGGTGCAGCCCGCGAGGTCGACGGCGGAGGCTCGGGCGCTCGGGATCACGGAGGAGCTCGGGTCGTACAAGACGTACAACGCAGGGACCTACGACCGGATCACCAACCTCCGGCTCGGGGTGGAGGCGCTCGACGGCACGCTCGTGCCGCCGGGCGGCACCTTCTCGCTGAACCATGCGATCGGCGAGCGGACCGCCGCGCGCGGGTTCAAGCTCGCGCCGGTGATCATCGGGACGAAGTACTCGGAGGAGATCGGAGGAGGGACGTCGCAGGTCGCGACCACGGTCTTCAACGCGGCCTGGGAGGCGGGGGTGAGGATCACCGAGCGCAACCCACACGCGCTCTACATCAGCAGGTACCCGCTCGGCCGCGACGCCACCGTCTACTGGCCCTCGCTCGACCTGAAGTTCCTGAACGACACGAAGCACTGGATCCTCGTCAGAGGCTTCCCCGAGGCCGACGGCATTCGCGTCTCGCTGTACGGTGGGGAGAGGCGCCGCGTGGTGAGCTCCCCCGGGACGCAGGAGATCACCGGGCCCGTCCCGGTGAAGCGCGTGCCGGACCGCACGCTCGAGAAGGGGACCACGGTGGTCGACCAGTTGGGGCAGCCGCCGAGCAGGACGTCCGTGACACGGACGATCTACGACCTCGACGGAAAGCTCGTCCGGGCCGAGACCTGGAACACGAGCTACGCGGCGGAGCCGCGCATCGTTCGCGTGGGTACGAAGCCGCCACCGGCGAAGAAGAAGAAGCCGGCGAAGACGAAGCAGCCCGCTCCGGGGGCAACGAAGACGACCACTACGACGCCGTCGACGACGGCGGCGACTCCGCCGCCGCAATCGCCGCACTGAGCCAGTCGGGCATCCGCGTCGGACGATAGGTGTCGCGGCGCACCACCGCGTGGCTCGTATGGCCGTCCGCGATCAGCTCGTCGCCGCGCGTGATCCGGTACTCGTAGCGGAAGCGCGCGCCGCGGACGCCGACGCAGCGCGCCCAGACTGTCAGGCGCTCGTCGAAGTAGGCGGCATCGTGGTAGCGGACGTGCACCTCGGTCGTGAGCGCCTCCAGGCCCTGATCGCGGATCCTCTGGTACCCGCCCGCGAACGCGTCGAGGTAGGCGACGCGTGCGACCTCGAGCCAGACGACGAAGGACGCGTGGTGCGCGATGCCCTGCGCGTCCGTCTCCGCGAACCGGACGGTGACGTCGGTCGAGAACGAGAAGCCGTCCAAGCGGCCAACCCTAAGATGCCGCGGTGTCCGCTGTCGGCCGAGGCCCGCTACGGCGCCGGCAAAGCCGGCGCCTTCGCTCTCGGGTCGCTCCGTCGAGCCTACGCGACCTGGCCGCGCTGATCCGCGAGCGGCAGCCCTGCGTGGTGCTCACCGGCGCGGGGATCTCGACCGAGAGCGGGATTCCCGACTTTCGCTCGCCGACCGGCATCTGGGCCGACGTCGACCCGCTCGAGGTGGCGTCCATCGACGCGTTCCGCCGGGATCCGGAGCGCGTCTGGGATTTCTACCGCGCGCGGATCGACATGCTGCTCCGGGCGGAGCCGAACCGGGCGCACCTCGCGCTCGCCGCCCTCGAGGAGGCCGGCCTGGTCGCGGGCGTCGTGACGCAGAACATCGATCTCCTCCACTCGCGCGCCGGCAGCCGCGAGGTGGTCGAGGTGCACGGGTCGATTCGCTCCGCGGTCTGCCTCGCGTGCGGCCGGGAGGAGACGCTCGACGCCGTCCGCGGCCGGCTCGAGGCGGGTGACGTGCCCGCTTGCCCGGCCTGCGGCGAGGTCCTCAAGCCCGGAGTCGTCCTCTTCGGCGAGCTCCTTCCCGCAGGCGCGCTCGCGCGCGCGACGGAGCTCGCGCGCTCGGCGGAGCTCGTGCTCGTCGTCGGCTCCTCGCTCGAGGTGTGGCCGGTCGCCGGGCTTCCCCTCGAGGCCGCCTCGCTCGCGATCGTGAACGTCGGGCCGACTGCCCTCGACGAGCACGCCGTACTGCGGATCGACGCCCCGGCAGGGGACACGCTGACGGACGTCCTGGCCATGCTTTGAGGACCGCCGCCCGGGGTGGTATGACTAGCGCATGGCCGACATGAAGACCCAGCCGACGGAACAGACGACGGAACAGCCGAAGGCGCTGCTGGCGCGGCTCACGGATGCAGGGGAGGACGCGCTGCAGCGGATCTCGGAGCTGCCGGGCGGAACGAGGGCGCTCACCGCTTTCAACGACCTTCGCAACCGCGTGGACGACCTCGCGAAGAAGGTCCGCGGGATCGATGCGCTCGAGCTCCGGATCGCGAAGCTCGAGAAGCAGGTGGCGGAGCTGAGAGGCGGGAAGGCTCCGCGCAAGCCCACGGCGAGCCGCCCGACGCCCAAGGACCCGCCCTCGCCGCCGCCGACGCCCTAGCGCTCGTCCCGCGGCACCCGCACCCGTAAGGCTCGGGGAACGAGCTCGATCCGCACGGGCGTCGTCCCCGGCTGCTCGCCGTCGAGCTCGAGCGGGAGCGGCTCGTCCGCCTCGATCGTGACCGTTCGCCCGCGGAGGAGCTCGAGCCGGGGATGCGGCAGGTGCTTCCCGCGGTACGTCTTCGGGAGCACGAAGAGAAGGTCTCGCGTCGTCACGTCGCCGATGAGGAGGACGTCGAGCAGGGCATCGTCCGGCTCGGCGTCCGGGCACAGCATCATCCCGCCCGCGACGTAGCGGCCGTTCGCCGCGAGCACGTCGATCATCCGCCCCTCGCGGCGCTCCTCGTCGACGGAGACCCGCACGTGGCCGACCTGCCAGCGGGCGTAGACGGCGAGCGTCGCCCAGTAGTAGGAGACCTTGCCCCCGAGGGACTTCGAGGCCTCGTTCGCGCGCCTTGCGATCGCGCCGCTGATTCCCGCGCTGCCGACGTTGGCGAACCACGCCCGCTGCTCGTCCCCCGCCCAGCCGCGGAACGTCGTCCGCCCCAGGTCGAGGGCGCGGAGATCGCCGTCGCGCGCCGTGTGCAGGGCGGCGTCCAGGTCTCGGGGGATTCCGAGGCTGCGCCCGAAGTCCCAGCCGGTGCCGCGCGGGATCAGGGCGAGCTCGACGTCCCCGCGCTCCGCGATGCCGTTCACGACCTCGTTCACCGAGCCGTCGCCTCCGACGACGACGAGCCGCCTCGCGCCCGCCTCGGCCGCGTCTCGCGCCAGGCCCGTCAACTGGCCGGGCTGCGCCGAGACGAGGGCGTCGCCCGTCAGCCCCAGCGCCGCCGCGCGGTGGGCGATCTCCGGCCAGCGACGGCCAGTCGAGCCGGCGGCGGACGCCGGGTTGACGAGGAAGACGGTGTCGCTAATGGCCGGCGGTTGCCGTCTCGAGCGCGATGCGCGTCATCCGGTCGACCGCGGCCTGAAGCTCCTCGTCCGAGATGCGGACGAACTCCCCTTCGACGACGATGTCGCTCACGGTGAGCAGGCAGCCGGCGTGGACCCCGCGGAGCGCCCCGAGCGTGAAGAGCGCCGCCGCCTCCATCTCGACGGCGAGGATCCCCCGCTTCGACCAGCGCTCGTACTGGCCTTCGTCCGGGTTGTAGAAGAGATCGCTCGAGACGATCGGGCCCACGCGGATCTTCTGGTCCGTCGACTTCGCGACGTGCACAGCCTCGTGGACGAGCGCCCAGCTCGCTGTCGGGCAGTGCGGTTCGCCTCCGACGAGGTGCGTCGCCGTGGAATCGGCGGGCACGGCCGAGAGCGCGACGATCATGTCGCCGAGCGCGTGGTCCGGCTGCAGGCCGCCGCACGTGCCGACGCGGAGCAGCCGCTTCACGCCGAGCTGGACGAGCTCCTCGGCCACGATCGTCGCCGTGGGGCAGCCCATTCCCGTGCCCTGCACCGAGAGCGGCTTCCCCTCCCAGCTGCCCGTGTAGCCGAGGAGCCCGCGCTCGGCGTTCACCTGCCGCACGTCGCTCAGGTACGTGTCCGCGATGTACTTCGCCCGCAGCGGGTCCCCGGGGAGCAGGCAGGCCTCGGCGTAGTCTCCGGGCTCGGCGCGGAGGTGGATCGGCACGCGCGGAAGCCTATGGGCCGGAAGCGCCGTGCGGGCGCTGAACCACTCCGTAGAGTTTCTCGCGTGCGTGCCCAGCTCGTCGAGCCGACCACCGACGAGATCCTCGACTTCTGCGCGCGGGAGCCGATCGAGCGCGTGTTCCTCGAGGAGGTCGCGCGGCGCAGCCTCGGCCGCTTCGTCGGTCTGCTCGACGACGAGGGGCAGCTCGTGGGCCTCTGCCACGTGGGCGTGAACGCCGTCCCCTCGGGGCGTGGCTGCGCAGCCTTCGCCCGCGACGTCGCCCGTGCCTCACCGCGCATGCTCATCGGCGAGGCGAATGCGGTGGGCGAGCTCTGGGAGGAGGCCCAGGCGCAGCTGCCGCGCCCGCGGGAGAACCGTCCGCGGCAGCCCGTGTTCGTCATCCGCGAGGCGCCCGATCCGGGGTTCACGGGGCTACGGCCGGCGGAGCTCGACGATCTCGACCTCCTGCTCCCGGCCTGCGCGGCGGCACACGCCGAGGAGCTCGGGGTGGACCCGATGCGGCGAGACGCGGAGGGCTTCCGCTGGCGGACACGGGCGCAGATCGAGGACGGACGCTCCTGGATCTGGGCCGAGGACGGCGTCATCCGCTTCAAGGCGGAGGCGTCGGCGTGGACGCCCTCGGCGGTGCAGCTGCAGCAGGTGTGGGTCGATCCGCCGGTGCGGCGGAAGGGGTACGCGACGCGTGCGCTGCGCGACCTCCTGGCCCTGCTCCTCGAGCGCGTTCCCGCCGTCTGTCTCTTCGTCCGCGCCGAGAACGAGGCCGCGATCCGGCTCTACGAGGCGGTCGGGATGGAGCACGTGCTCGACTACCGCTCGGTGCTGCTCTAGGCGTGATGGAGAAGCTCCTCCTCACGCGGCACGGGTTCTCGATGGCGAACGTCGAGGAGCTCGCGTGGTCCTCGGCGCCCGGAGAGGGCCTGGCGCCCGCAGGCGTCGAGCAGGCCAGGCGGCTCGCCGCCGCCCTGGCCGACGAGCGCATCGATCTCGGCGTGGCGACCCGCCTGCTGCGAACGCAGGAGACGCTCGAGCTCGCGCTCGAGGGCCGAGACGTGCCGACGCTGATCGTGAGCGAGCTCGACGAGATCGACTTCGGGAGCTTCGACGGCGGACTGCTCGCCGACTACCGCGCCTGGGCGGCGGCGCACCCGCCCGATCTCGCCGCGCCCGGAGGCGGCGAGAGCCGGGCGCAGGCGGCCGCGCGCTTCGCGGCGGGCCTGCGG
>JBKPTS010000111.1:0-13838 GCA_046735575.1 Actinomycetota bacterium | reverse complement strand
CCCGATCTTCCGGAACGTGTTCTGCACGTGCCGCGCGACCGTGTGCTCGCTGATGACGAGGGTCGAGGCGATGTCCCGGTTCGTCTTCCCCGCCGCCACGAGCCGGAGCACCTCGAGCTCGCGTGCGGACAGTCCGTGCGTCTTTCCCGCGCGGCCGCCCTCCAGCCGCTCCAGATCCGGCCTCGCGCCGAGCTCCTCGAAGATCTCGCGCGCCGACGCGAGCTCGAGCGCGGCGGCCTCCTCGTCGCCGAGCGTGGAGCAGGCTCCCGCGGCGAGAGCTCGCGTGCGCGCGAGCTCGTAGGGCGCATCCAGCTCCCGCCACGTCTGCGCGGCTGCCCGAAGACTGACGAGAGCGGCGTGCGCGTCGCCTTCGGCGAGCCCGACTGCGCCCTCCGCGTACGCGACCATGGCGTCGACCATCGCGCTCTCGTACGTCTTCGCCAGCGCCCGCAGCTCGTCGCACGCGCGGCGCGCCTCCGCGACCTCGCCCGCCGCGAGGGCGATCTCGACGAGCGCCGGGAGGAGCGCGACCCGCTTGAGCGCGTCACCGACCTCCGCGCTGGCACGGCAGATCGCCGTCAGCGCCGCAGCGCGCCGTCCCTGCACGAGGCGAAGCTGGGCGAGCCCCGGCTGCGGCTCCCAGCCGAAGCGGCTCGCCTCGCGGTATGCGGCCTCCGCCGCGGTGAAGTCGCCGACGAGCCGCAGGAGCTCTCCCTCCCGGTAGAGCGCGAGCCCGGCCGCGCTGTTCTCCGTCGCGATCAGCCGCTCGCTCGCGAGCCGCGCCTCCTCGAGCGCCTGAGCCCACGCGCCACCGAGTTGCAGGATCTCGGCCCGGTGGACGAGGCAACGCCCGGTGAAGCCGACGAGATCGCGCTGCCTCTCCGCCCACTCCGTCAGCGCGAGCGTCCACTCCCGCGCTCGGTTCACCTCGAACACGGCGTTGCACGCGAGGATGACGCCGCAGTACACGAGGCCGACGACGAACGGCGACAGGTCGGCCGTCGTCACCGTCACCATCGCCTCGTCCAGGCACTCGAGACCCTCGGCTACGTGTCCCGCCCTGATGAGCATCTGTCCGCGCGCGTGCAGCCCGAGCACGAAGAGGTCGTCGTCGCCGAAGCGCTTGCCGTGCTCCGCCGCCTGGGCGGCCATCTCCGCAGCCGTGTCGAAGTCGCCGGCCGCCTCGTGCCGGAACATGACCGGCAACAGGAGGTAGCCGTGCACCGCGGTCTCCTCGGGCAGCTCGTCGAGGAGCCGCTCGGCGCGCGCCAGCCAGCCCGACGCAGGGCCGACCGCGCCCTGGTAGGCGAGCGACATCCCGATCCAGCCAGCGCAGTACGCGGCCCGTGCCTTCTCGTCGCGCTCGAGGTAGCGGTGGTGGGCGCGCTCGAGGATCGGCACGGCGTCCTCGTCTCGGCCGCGCATGCGCACGGTCGTCGCGAAGAGCTCCAGGTCTTCCGCGCCCAGCGGCTCCTGCTCGTCCGCGCGCACGAACGACTCGTTCGCCTCGAGCCAGGAACGCTGGGCGTAGGCGCTGCGGGCGCGATCGAGATCGGACACGTCCGGGATTCTGTCGCGTGCCGGGAGGTCGTACCGCACGGCGGTGGTCCGACTGAAGTCGGACCCCGGCTTCACGATGACGCGGCGTCTGGCTTCAGCCAGAGCCCAGCCGTTGGCTCGCGAGGCGTGGGGCGTCGGATACGGCGGGTCAGCTCAGGAAGACTTCGCGGATTCGGTGAGCCGGCGCTGAATGCGCGTCAAGCCTTCCTTCGCATCGGCCGCATCTTCCTTTGCTTCCGCGATCCGCTTGTCCGTCTCGGCTGCCTGGTCGGTCAGCTCGTCGAGATCCCTCGTGAGTTGCTCGACCTCTTCTTTGCTCAGCGGCATGACACTCATGTTATGTCGATCGCTCCGTCGCTCGGACGCCGGCCGAGGGCTCTTCGAGCCATCTCGATCGCACGGTCGCGTTCTTCTCTCGCGGCGTCGAGTTCCAGCGCGAGATCATCGAGCTTCTTCTTCGCGTTTTCGAGCTCGACATTTGCACTCGCTGCGTCATCGGCCGTCAGCCCGCCGGTGCCGAACGCTTTGATCCAGCGGCCACCGACGATGAGCGCCGGCACGCTGGCGACCACGAAAAGGGCGAGCAAGGCAAGTCCCAGCCGAACGAACCCGAGCGTGACGTGGTCGGAGAACATCAGCTGCCACAGCGTTGGGTCCGAAGGCGGGGGAGGCGGTGTCGTATCGAAAGGCCAAAGACTCGTGAAAGCCAGGACAATCGCGAAGACGATCGCGACGATGGCCGCTGCCGATTGAAGCGTCGATCGCGCAGGAAGTCGTCGCATTCGTGTGAACGTACAACGCGCCGCCGACCCTCACAAGCTGTCCTTGTTGGCGGCTAACGAGGCGGATCTGCGAGCTCGACGAAGCGGCACAACGCGTTCGCGAGCCGCATGTGGTCGACCGTCCGGCACTCGACGTCGAGCAGCGCGGGGGCGCACACGAGGTAGGCGAGGCACTGCGCCCGCGAGACCGCGACGTTCAGGCGGTTGCGCGACATGATGAAGTCGATGCCGCGCGGCGCGTCCTTGCCCGACGACGACGCCATCGAGAAGAACACGACCGGGGCCTCCTGCCCCTGGAACTTGTCGACCGTCCCGACGGCGACGCCCTCCTGCAGGCGCTCGGTCAGGAGCCGCACCTGCGCGTTGAACGGCGCCACGACCTTGACGTCCGCAGGCGTGATCGGCCGCGTGACGCCGTGCGCATCCGTCCACGTCCCGGTGAGCAGCCGCTCGATCTCGCCGCGGATCGCAGCCGCCTCCTCCTCGGAGGCCGTCGAGTTGCCCTCGTGCTCGACCGGAAGCCAGCGGATGCCGGTCCCGAACGAGCTGCCCTGGGCCTCGCACCCCCGCGCCGACTCGAGCCGGTCCTCGTAGAACGCCGAGGAGATGTAGCGGCAGACGTCCGGGTGCATCCGGTACGAGCGCTCGAGGAAGAGCCCCATGTCCTCCGCCACGGTCGCGCGGTCGCCGAGCAGGTGCTGGAGCACGGAGGCGCCTGCGCCCGCGGGATGGATCCCCTGCGTCACCTGCGCGAGCTGGATCGGGTCGCCGAGGAGCACGAGCGTGCGCGCGCACGTCCCGAGCGCGAGCGCGTCCGCGAGCGACGTCTGCCCCGCCTCGTCGACGAAGAGGTAGTCGAACTTGGAGTCGAGCGGCTCCCGCGTGAGGAGCCAGCTCGTTCCGGCCACGAGCTCGTGGTCGGAGTCGAAGACGACATCCGCGCTCGGCTCGCTCGAGATGCGCGGGCCCTCATAGACGGTCTCGGGATTGTCGCCCGTCGACTTCTTGAGCCCGCGGAACTCGACGCCCGTCTCGAGCGCGTCCGCCTCGATCTCCTCGAGCAGGTGGTGGATCGCCTTGTGGCTCTGCGACGCGATCGCGACACGCTTCCCGACCGCGATCAGGTAGGTGATGAGCCGCGCGCCCGTCCACGTCTTCCCCGCGCCCGGCGGGCCCTGGACGAAGAGGTACGAGCCCTCGACCTCGCGGACGAGCCGCCCCATCTCCTCGAGCGTCTCGCACTGCACCCGCCTGCCGCCGAGCGGAGGCTCGCGGCGGAGCACCTTCTCCAGGTGCGGGTAGCGGTTGTCTCCGCGCTCGAGCGAGCGGCAGAAACGCGCCAGCGCCTCCCGCTGGTCCTTCGTGTTCCAGGGCCCGCCGGGGATCAGCGCCCGGGGCAGCGGTTTGTCCTCGAGCTTCGGCCCGCGCTTCAACGTCAGCGTCCCCTCCACCGAGTCGAGCTCGACGATGTGGCCCGCCCGCGTCATCTCGACCGGGTCGTGCACCTCGTCGCCGGGGTCGAGCTTGTGCTGCTGCACGGGGAAGCGGAAGCCGTGGATCTTCGACTGCGCGGCCTCGACCGGCTCCGACCCGTCGTGCTCGACCGCGCCGATCGACTCCGAGTCCTCGACGAGCTCCTCGGGCGTCATCTCGCAGCGGCGGAAGAACCACCACCAGGCGGGCTTCGCCTCGCGCCGGTGGTACTCGAGGAGCTCGCCCGCGAGCACGAGCGACGGCTCGCCGCTGGCGATCAGCCGGTCCCGCAGCTCGGCCCGCTCGCCGAGCAGCGCGGCCGTCTCCTCCTTCGGGACGCGCAGCTCGGGCGGCTCGCGCCAGGGGATCGCGACCGCGAACTTCCCCTCCGCCTCCGTCTTCCGCTCGAGCAGCCAGTCGCGCAGCCGGAGGTTCGAGATCACGTCCTCCTGGTTGTAGGCCTCGATCCGCGCGAGGAGCGCCGGGTCCTGCTCGGCTATCCACTGCTCGTAGACGAGGATCGAGTCCTCCCCGCCCGCGAGCTCGGCCTCCGCGCGCATGAAGAACTCGCGCACGTTCTTGATCGAGTAGCTGTCGTAGGAGATGCGCAGGCTCTGCCGGACGACCGTGAAGAGGTCGACGAAGACCTCGCGGCGCAGCAGCTCGTCGAGCTCCTCCTCGCGCGTCGCATGCTGGGCCGCGAGGCGCTTGAGCGCGGACGTCTCGTAGGCGGCGTAGTGGTAGACGTGCAGCTTCGGGAAGTGCTCCAGCCGCCGGTCGATGAGGTCGACGACCTGCTCGAGCACCCGCTTCTCCGCCTCGCGGTCGTGCGCCCACATGGCGTGGAACTGGCCGTCGGCGCCGCACGTCCCGTGCAGGTACTCGAGCGAGCGACCCGGCTCGAAGAACGGGTCGCCCTCGATGTCGTAGAAGAGATCGCCCGGGTCGGGAGGCGGGAGGAGCCCGAGGCCGCGCTTCTCCTGTGGCTGCAGGAGCTCGTAGAGGTGGCTGTTCTTGCGGCGCGCCCGGAGCTGGAGCGCGGCCTGGTGGCGGAGCCGCTCAAAGGTGTCCGGCGCCAGCTGCTCGACCGCGGTGCCGGCGGGCGTCTCGCCGAGGGCTTCGAGCGTCCCGATCCCGGCCGAGCTCAGGCGCTCGATCTGGTCGTGGCGGATCCAGGCGACCTGCGTCAGGTGGTCGTCCTCCTTCCACCGCCGGTCGCAGACCTCGTAGAAGTCGCAGATCCCGCAGTGGCTGACGGGATAGGGGTAGGTCTCGGGGCGGGTGGCGACGGCGCCCGCGAGGCGCACGCAGGCCCGCCGGAAGAAGGCGCCGAAGTCGGCGGGTCGGTACGGCTCGACGTCGCCCGTGCCGAGGACGACGTACATCCGCTCGGGCAACCGCCCCTGGATCCGCTCGAGCTCGTGCGAGTAGAACGTGAGCTGGAGGACGTGCGCCGGCTTCGCGCGCGAGCGCGCGAGCTTCGTGTCCCAGGCCTCGTACGAGAAGTGGCCGAGGTCGGACGGCTCGTCGATGCGGATCAGGAAGTCGGCGATCCCGCGCCAGCCCCCGGAGGCGAGGACGCCCTGGTAGACGACCTCCGCGCCCGCGCGCAGCGCCTCCTCGGTCGCGTGAGCAGCGTCCTCGAAGCTCCCGTTCTCGCCGCGCTCGATCTCGACGACGTGCCTGCCCTCCCCGCGCAGCTTCGCGAGGACCGCGGCCTCGTGCTCCTCGCCCTTGCGGCGGATCAGGTCGGCGTGGGCGTTCTCGCGGACGGGCCGCACGAGCTCGCCGCGCTGCACCGCGACGTCGAGCTGCGTCAGGTGCGGGCAGGCGAGGTAGTTCGCCAGGTCGGAGGGCGAGAGCGCGAGCGAGCCGTCACGTGCGAGGCGCATCACTTCAGTATCAGCGGAACGGCGGCGGATTCTTAGCCCGACGCCTGCGAGAAGGGCCGATCCGCGAAGCCCTCGATCACCTCGCGCATCGCGACGCGCTCGCGCCAGCGCTCGGGAATCGCGTCCTCGCCGTAGAAGGCGACTGCGAGCTCGCCGAACACAGCGCCCGTCGTGTCGGCGCCGTGCCCGAGGTTGACCGCGAGCAGCGCGCCCTGCTCGAAGGAGGACGAGCGATCGAATTCCCACAGCGCCGCCTCGAGCGACTCGACGACGTCACGGCAGCACTCGCGTGAGCCGGAGCGTAAGAAGCGCCCTCCGCTGACCTGACTCCGACGTGAACCGAAAGGAGTCGTAGTGATCGAAAACCTCATCCAGCTCGGCGAGTCGCGGGAGCACCGCGGGATCGTCATCACCCCGCTCTTTCCGCTCCGCGACCCGGTCGCAGCCTACGTCACGCTCGACGACGCGCTCGGGGGCGGGCTGCGCGTGACCGAGGTGAGCGAGTCCGGCTCGGTGGCGCAGCTCGCGGTCGAGAACCCGCTGGACGAGCGGGTCCTCCTGTACGACGGCGAGGAGCTCGTCGGCGCGAAGCAGAACCGGATCCTGAATGTCAGCGTCCTCGTCGAGGCGAGGTCGACGTCGCAGATCCCGGTCTCGTGCGTCGAGCAGGGCCGCTGGTCTCGGCGCTCCGCCGCCTTCGGGGCTGCGCGCCACTCCGCGTCGCCCGCCGTCAGGCGGGAGAAGAACCTCGCGCTGCACGAGGCGCCGCTCGCGCTCGGACGCTCGCAGGGCGCCGTCTGGGCGTCGGTCGACCAGCAGGCGCGGCGGCTCGGCGTCCACTCGCCGACGGCCGCGAGCGCCGACACGTACCGGGCGCACGAGCGCTCGCTCGTCGAGCTCGAGGCGGCGTTCCCGCCGGAGCCCGGCCAGTGCGGAGCGACGCTCGCCATCGGCGACACGCTCTGCCTCGACTGGGTCTCGCGCCCGGACGCCTTCGCGAGGCTCTGGCCGAAGCTCAGGCGCGGCTACCTGCTCGACGCGCTCGAGCGGCTCGACGGTCCTGCCGCAGCGCCCGGCGTGGTGGCCGCCTTCGTCGGCTCCGTCTCGGCCGCAGGCGCGAGGCGCCAGCGGTCGGCGGGGCTCGGAGAGGACCTGCGGCTCGACGGGCTCGGCGTCATCGGCTCCGGGCTCGAGCTCGAGGGAGAGCTCCTGCAGCTCTCGGCGTTCACGAACCGGGAGCCGGCGCGGGAAGGCTCGATCGAGCGGCCGAGCCGGCGGTCCTGACCGTGGCCGAGGAGAACGCCGAGCTTCTGCGGCAGCTCGTGGAGGAGGTGCGCTTGCTCCGCGAGGAGACGAACGCGCTACTCCGCGAGCTGCTCGCGAGGCTCGAGAGCATCGAGCGCTCGCAGTACAGCTGAGGCAGAGACACCTCCTCTATGCTCGGCCGGTGGCCGCCGCAGCCCCACTCGTCTCCCCCGAGCAGATCCGGCAGTTCCGCGACAAGGGCTACTTCGTCCTCGAGAGCGTCGTCCCGCCGGCCGACCGCGAGACGCTCCGGAACGAGTGCCAGCGGTTCATCGACGAGCGCGACTCGGAGATGGACCGGCTCGGTGTCGACACAATCGACCTCGACCACCGCGGGCAGCGCTACTTCGTGGACGCGTGGGGGAAGAGCCCGGCGGTCGAGCGGTTCCTGCGCTCCGAGCTCATGCTCGAGATCGCGCGGGCGACGCTCGGCGACAGCGTGTACCTCTTCAACGAGCAGTACGTCGTCAAGGCCGCCGAGCGCGGGATGAAGTTCGGCTGGCATCAGGACTCCGGCTTCATCCCCTACGCGCACCGCCCGTACCTCACGTGCTGGATCGCGCTCGACGACGTCAGCGAGGCGAACGGCACCGTCTACCTCCTCCCCTACTCGCGCGCCGGCACCCGGGACGTCGTCGAGCACGTGCGCGAGGAGGAGACGAACGACCTGGTCGGCTACTTCGGGGACGACCCGGGCGATCCGGTGCTCGTCCCTGCGGGGAGCATCGCCTGCTTCTCGAGCACCGTCTTCCACCGCAGCGGCCCGAACACGACCGATCGCATGCGCCGCGTCTACCTCGCGCAGTACTCGAGCGAGCCGATTCTCTCGGAAGACGGCTCGAGGCCGCGTCATCTCGCCGAGCCGCTGCTCATCGCCGATGAGCGCGCTCGCTAAAACGGACATCTTGCTCGAATCGCACTGGCCGAGCATGCTCGACGAGTGGACGAAGAACAGGGAGCACTCGCCGACATCAAGATGGCGGTGCTGCGGATTCTCAGCTACATGGAAGACGACGACGGTGAAGAGGAAAAAGACGACGGTGAAGAGGAAACAACGGAAGAACATCGTCCTCCTGACGCCTGAGGAGTGGGCAGGCTACGAGCAACGGCTTGAGTCGCTACTTCGCACGTACGAGCGCTTGAAGATCGAGCTCGCGACGGGTAAGCGCCCTCCGCCGGAAGCTGATCTCCGCTCAACCGGCTGATCGTGCTGGCCGCGGGGGCCTACTCGCAGCCGTAGCCGTCGTGATCGCCGTCGAGGTGGTGCGGATCGCTGCCCACGACCCGGACCGGAAACGACAGACCGAGCGCCCGCAGGTCCGAGCAGTCCAGGTCCGGCGGGTAGGGCGGCACGCAGGCGCCCGCGTAGTTCGGGTCGCAGCTGCCCGAGGCGAACGGCGTCGCGCGCGTCGGGCCGCTCGTGCCGGTGTCGACGGCCCGGTAGGGGGCGAGCTGCGTGCCCGGGCACGCCCCCCAGATGCCGCGTTTCGCAGCCTTCGCGCGGCGGGCGAGCGCATACAGCTCGTTCGCGTACCTTCCGCGGTCGCCGTCGTAGAAGTACGGAGCGGCGGCCCCGCGCCGCACGAGCTCGACGTTCACGTTGAGCGAGCCGCGGTGGATGTAGCGCAGGAGGCGTCCGTAGCGGTCGACCTTGTCGAGCGCCGCATCGGCCTCGAGGCCGATGCGGCTTCCCGCCGGGACGAGGTTCACGAGCGCGGTCCGCGCGGCGCGGGAATAGCACTCGCCGGACCCCAGCTCGGGCGTGTCGATCTGCAGGAGGCGGACGCGGTAGCCGCTCGTCAGGGTCAAGGTGTCGCCGTCGTAGACGTACGCGACGGTCGCGACGGTCAGCGCGGGAGCCGCTCCTGACACGGGAGCGAGCACGACCGCGCACGCAGCCGCGAGCACGATCAGCCAGTGCCGCATGGGCCAATGCTCTCTCGGCCATGACCTGCAGGGCAACTGGCCGAAAGACGAGTCCTGGCCGGAGCGACCCCTCGATCGAGGGATCCCCCTTCCGCGGGAGCGCGGGCCGCCGCCCCGCGCCGAGGAAACCAGGAGCACATGCTGTCCGCCGCCAGCGTCCGGAGCCCGAGAGGGCTCCTCGAGCTCACCCTGATCCTGTTCGCCGCAGGAGCGCTCGTGGCGCCTGCGCTCGGCTCGAGCCACGAGAAGAAGGGGCCGGGGGCACCGTCGGGCCTCGCGGTCGTGGAGGCGACGACGACCAGCCTCACGTGGCGCTGGGAGGCGGACGAAGACGCCGACTCGTACCGCGTCTTCGAGGGCGATCGCCTCGTCGGCTCGACGAGCACGCCCGAGTTCACCCTGGACGGCCTCGGCTGCGGCCGGGGCTACTCCCTCGGAGTCGAAGCGGTCGATGCGCACCACAGGCCCTCCGAGCGGACGGTCGTCATCGCGCCGACCGCTCCCTGCCCCGCGTCCGAGCCGGCGGAGCCCGCAGCGCCGGAGCAGCCGGCGGCTCAGCCGCCGCCCGATCCCCAGCCGACGCAGCCGGAGCAGCCGGTTCAGCCGGAGCAGCCGGTCCAGCCGCCGCTGCCGGTCGCGCCCGAGCCGTCGAACGCGCCCGCCACTCTTCCGAGCATCTGGCAGACCGCCGGCGTCTTCGTCTGGCACGAGGCGGCGGTCGATCCCGAGGCGCTCGGCCGGCAGCTGAAGGACAACGGCTTCGGCTGGGTGGCGGTGCAGCTCCACGACGGCCTCTCCGTCGACCCGGTGGAAGACGACTGGATCCGGCGGTTCCGCGACGCGAGCGGCGGCCTTCCCGTCGGCGGCTGGGGCGTCCTGAGGACCGACCCCGTCGCGGAGGCGCAGCTCGCGGAGTCGCTCGTGGAGCGCGACTCGCTCGACTTCTACATCGCGGACGCCGAGGCCGAGTACAAGTACTCGAGCGATACGGGCTACAGCGACGTCCGCTACGCGCGCTCGCGCCAGTTCGTGGACACGTTCCGCGTCGGGCTGCCGGACCTGCCGGCCGCGGTCTCGAGCTACTGCCGCGCAGACCGCGAGGACATCGACTGGGGCTCGTGGGCAGACGCCGGCTTCGACTTCCTGCCGCAGGCGTACGTGAACGACCTGGGCGGCTACGTCACGCCGGAGGCGTGCACGGAGGGCGCTGCGAAGTGGTTCCCCGCGGACACGGTGCACCCGACGATCGGCATCTACAAGAGCCACGTCGACAACGCCACGCCCGACGCCTACACGAGGATGCTCGAGGCTGCGCACACGGTCGGCTTCTCCATCTACCTCGCGGAGACGCAGCAGAAGGACCCGCAGGGCTGGGACGTGTACGGGAACGCCATCAAGGAGCTCGGGATCGCGCACGAGGGCGGCGGGCCGATCGCGCCAGATCCGGCGGCTCCCGCCTCGCCGCGGGAGCCCTCGGGCGCGAACTGACCGAGCCGAACCTCCGTCTACGATCCGCGCGTGGACCAGGAGGAACAGCGCCAGGCACGGCTCGAGAACTGGGCCGCGATGGCGCCGGGGTGGGAGCGTGCGCGCGAGGAGCGGGAGAAGGCCGCCGCCCCGGTGACCGAGTGGCTCGTGCGCGAGCTCGCGCCGCAGCCCGGGCAGACGGTCCTGGAGCTCGCGGCCGGGCAGGGCGACGTGGGGTTCGCGATCGCGCCGCTGCTCGGGGAGAGCGGCCGGCTCCTCTCTACCGACTTCAGCCCGGCGATGCTCGAGATCGCACAGCGCCGGAGCTTCGAGCTGGGTCTCGGGAACGTCGAGCACCGTCTCGTCGACGCGGAGGCGATGGAGCTCGAGGACAGGTCGGTCGACGGCGTCGTCTGCCGGTGGGGCTACATGCTGATGCCGAGCCCGGGCACGGCGCTCGCCGAGACGCGGCGCGTGCTGCGAGAGGGCGGCCGGCTCGTCTTCTCGGTCTGGGGGCGCGGCGAGCAGAACCCGTGGATCGCGGCCGCCGGCCGCATCCTCGTCGCGCGCGGCCTCATGCCGCCGCCCGAGCCCGGCGAGCCCGGCATGTTCGTGCTCGCCGATGCGGACGAGCTGCGGGGGCTCGTCGAGGCCGCCGGGTTCTCGGGCCTGCGCCTCGAAGAGGTGGCGGTGGAGACGGAGTACGCGAGCGTGGACGAATACGTCCGGCGCTCGAGCGAGATGGGCGGGATGTTCTCGCGGGCGTGGTCGGCGGCCTCGGACGGCGAGCAGGAGGATCTGAAGGACGAGATCCGCGACGCCTTCGCTCCCTATGCCGTCCACGGCGGCTACGTCCTCCCGGGCGTCGCGCTCTGCGCCGTCGCGGGCTGAACGGCTTCTTTGCCGAAGCAGACCGGCAGGCGATGCATGCTGTGCTCGTGGGGGCACGCGTCGTCCGGGTCGAGCGGAACGTGCGCGGACCGCGGCTCTTCGTCTGCGGACGGCGCGTTCACGAATGCCACGTCGGGCTCGGCCTGCTGTCCGCGCTGCTCGCAGGGGTTCTGCTTCGACTCTGGCCGCCCTCGGACGAGCTTGCGGTCGTCGCCGCGGTCGGGGCCTGGATGCTCGTCAAGGACTGGCGCGACCTCGTCCCGTCCTTGCGGGACACGGGCGCCTGGCGCCTCGGGATCCACGGGCGCTTCGCCCCGCTGCGCGCGCTTCGCTACGCCGACGGGCTCCCGGTGCTCGCGGGCGCGGTGGCTTTCGCCATCGGCGTCGTCAACCTCGTCTCGGCGCTGACGCCGAACATCGCCTGGCGGCACCACCTGCTCCTCCAGCTCGAGCCGGTGCGCACGGTGCCGATCCTGCACACGGTCGCGCTGCCCGCGAGCGTGGCGCTGATCGTGACGGCGTTCCACCTCCGCGGGCGGCGTCGGCGCGCCTGGCAGGTCGCCCTCGTCCTGCTCGTCGCGCTCGGCTTCCTGAACCTCTTCAAGGGCCTCGACTTCGAGGAGGCGCTGCTCTCGTGGGCGGGCGCCGCGTTCCTCGTGTGGGGCCGCGACGCGTTCGTCGTGCGCCACGAGCGGCTCGAGTGGCGCTCGCCCCTCCTGCTCGTCGGCGCAGGGGTTTGCGCCGTCGCCGCCTTCGCGGCGTCTCTCGTCTGGCTCGCCTCCGGAGGAACGGCGACCCCGAGCCAGGTCGTCCTCGACACGCTCGACCTCTTCGGGTGGACGCGCAGCTCCGTGCCCTTCGGCGACGACGTGAGCTGGGTGCCGATCACCGTCGGCCTGAGCGGCCTGGCCGCGATCGTCGTCGGCGGGCAGCTCTTCTTCCGGCCGCTCCCGCCGCCGCGCCGGCTCCCGGACTGCGCGACCCACAGCGCCGCGTGCGAGCTCGTGCGGGCGCACGGGAGCGACACGCTCTCCTTCTTCAAGCTCCGCCGCGACCTGCACTACCTCTTCAGCGCCGACCGGAAGGCCTTCGTCGGCTACCGGGTCGAGGGGCGTGTGCTGCTCGTCGCGGGCGATCCGGTCGGGCCGCCGGGGTCGCTCCCCGAGCTCGTGGCGGAGGTCGTCCGCTTCGCGGAGATCCGGGGGCTCGAGGTGGCGGCGGTCGGGGCGAGCGCCCGGCTCCTCCCGCTCTGGCGCGACGCCGGGCTGCAGCCGCTCTACATCGGCGACGAGGCGATCCTCGAGACGGCCCGCTTCTCGCTCGAGGGGCGCGCGATCCGGAAGGTACGCCAGTCGGTGTCGAGGCTCGAGAAGGCCGGCTACACGGTGCGCGCCGTCGAGCTCGCTTCGCTCGGCGAAAGCGAGCTGGCCGAGCTCGAGCGGGTCTCCGACCGCTGGCTCGCGGGCAAGTCCGAGCGTGGGTTCGCGATGGCGATGGACTCGCTCGCCGGGGCGCACCAGGCGGACAGCGTGGTCGTGCTCGCCCGCGACCGCTCGGGCACGCTGCGCGGGTTCCTCCACTTCGTCCCCGTCTTCGGACGGCCCGCGATGTCGCTCTCGTTCATGCGCCGGGACCGGAGCGTGCCGAACGGGCTCACGGAGTTCCTCGTCTGCAGGGCCGTCGAGCTCTTCCGCGAGCGCGGCGTCGAGGAGCTCTCGCTGAACTTCGCAGCCTTCGGGCGGCTGCTCGCGCGGCCGGGCGGCCGGTTCGACCGCGCCCTCGGGCGACTCGTCTCGCTCGGCGACCGTTTCTTCCAGATCGAGAGCCTGTACCGCTTCAACGCGAAGTTCTCGCCGCGCTGGGAGCCCCGCTACCTCGTCTACCAGCGGGTCCTGGGGCTGCCGCGGGTCGGGCTCGCGGCGATGGTCGCGGAGGGACAGCTCCCGCGGCTCGGGAGCCGCGGGTGAGGCGTGGCCACCTCGCCGACGACGCGTAGGACGCTCGTCAGCCCTTCCAGCCTGCGTCTCGCGGGCTGGGGCTTCCTCGTCGTCGCCGTCCTGCTGCTCCTCTGGATCGGCGTGCTCGCGGTCACGCTCCCGGACACGGCCCACGTCCGGAACTGGGCCGAGGCCTGGGTCGGGTTCGACCTGCTCGAATGCGCAGGGCTGGTGGTCACCGGCTGGCTCGTGCTGCGGCGCGATCCCCGCGTCGTCGTCGCGGCGAGCGCGACCGCGGCGTTTCTCGTCGCCGACGCCTGGTTCGACATCGTCACCTCGCAGCCGGACTGGGACGTCGTGCAGGCGACCGTCCTCGCGCTCGTCGTCGAGCTGCCGCTGGCGGCGATCTGCGGCGTCATCGCCTTCACCGCGCCGCGCTGGGCGCGCCGGCCGGCGACGCGTAGCTAGGGCCGAGGGGGGTCAGACCCCGGACGTGGCCCTTCGGTGCGGTTGGTCACGGAGGGATGCGGGTTTGCGTCGTCGAGCCTCGTCCGTTGCGGACGCGTCCGGGGTCTGACCCCCTCGGCGCGCGCGCCGATGCAGCG
>JBKPTS010000110.1:0-13804 GCA_046735575.1 Actinomycetota bacterium | reverse complement strand
ACGCCAGCGAGCACCTCGCCGCTGTTGACGCCGACGCGGAAGCGCGGCCAGCCCGGGTGGGCGCGGGCGACCTCCGCCGCCGTCCGCTGGAGCGCGAGGGCGGCCGCCGAGGCGCGCGCCGCGTGATCGGGCGTGTCCCCGGCCTTGTTGAAGATCACCATCAGCTCGTCGCCCACGATCTGGTGCACCTCGCCGCCCGCCTGCTCCATCCGCGGCAGGATCCGGTCGAAGTACGCGTTCAGCATCTCCGTCACCTCGGCCGGGTCGTGCTCCTCGCTGAAGCTCGTGAAGCCGGCGAGGTCGGCGAGGAGGACGCTCACCTCCTTCGCTCCGGCGAGCGTCTCGTCCAGGTAGAGCGGGCTGAACCGCTCCTCGTGCCACTCGGCCCTGGCGGCGAGCGCGATCGTGAGGAACGCCGCGAGCATCAGCACGTGCCACTCCCACCAGGAGAGATGCCAGTTGCGCGCGCCCGCGATCGCGACCATCGCCTCCGCGAGGAGCGCGAAGGCGACGACGAACGCGAGCACGAAACGCGCTCCACGGCGCCGGTAGAGCCGGATGAAGCCGAAGGTCGCGAGCCCGTACAGCCCGATGCCCGCGGCCGCGAGGACGAGCTGCCAGCCGTCGAGCTCCTCCCTCGTCAGCGGCCCGTCGAGGGGCGGGAGCTCCGCGAGCGAGACGAGGGCCCAGAGCGCCATGAGGGCGACGAGCGCGCCGAGCAGCGTGCTCTCCCGCCGCACGATCGCCAGCGCACGCTCGCCGCTCAGCTCCCGCGAGGCCCCGGCCGCGAACGCGCCCGCGACGACGAGCCCGAAAGGGGTAGCCAGCTCGAAGCCCGCGTTCGGGCCGAGGAGGACTCCGGGAGTCGCGAGCGCGTGCAGGCCGAGGAACCCCGAGCTCGCGATGAAGGCGAAGGAGATGAGCAGGAGGCGCGCGTCGCGCCGTGCGCGCGCCGCCGTCGTGACCGAGTACCCGAGCGCCGTCGCGATCGCGGCCGCCGCGAGCACGAGCCAGAAGTGGGCCTGGTGGTTCTCCCAGATGGCGTCGAGCGCCGGCTGCGCGAGCAGGAGCGCGAGGATCGCGAGCGGGGCTGCCACGGTCCAGAGCCAGCTCTGCGGGCGCATGGGCGTATCTAGCACCATCGGCGAGACGCGGCTGCCTGGGCTACGCTCCGAAGGTGATGCTCCGGGACACAGCGCGCGCATAGCTCCCGGGGCCCGGCCCCCACGGCTCTATCCTCCGGCCCCATGAAAGTCGTGCTCCCGGACTCGTCCGAGCTCGAGCTTCCCGACGGCTCGAGCGGCCTCGACGCCGCACGCGCGATCGGACCGAAGCTCGCACGGGACGCCGTTCTCGTCCGCTCGAACGGCCGTGTCCAGGACCTCCGGCTCCCCCTCGAGGACGGCCAGAGGGTCGAGCTCCTGACGACGCGCCAGGCGCACGACCCGGACGCGCTCTCCGTCCTGCGCCACTCGACCGCGCACCTGCTCGCGGAGGCCGTGCTGCGGCTCCACCCCGGAACGAAGGTCGCGATCGGGCCCCCGGTCGATGGCGGCTTCTACTACGACTTCGAGTTCCCGGAGCCGATCGCGGAGGAGGACCTGGAGGCGATCGAGGCCGAGATGCGCCGTGAGGTGGCCGAGGGGCGTGAGTGGAGGCGCGAGGAGATCGCGCAGGACGACGCGGTCGCCCGCTTCGAGGCAGAGGAGCAGCCGTACAAGGTCGAGCTGGCGAAGGACGCGGACGGGCCGATCTCGCTCTACACCCAGGGCGACTTCACCGACCTCTGCCGCGGGCCGCACCTGCAGGACTCGTCGCCGATCAAGGCGCTCAAGCTGACCGGCCTCGCCGGCGCCTACTGGCGCGGCGACGAGCGGAACACGCAGCTGACCCGGATCTACGGGACGGCCTTCTACTCGCAGGCCGATCTCGACGCCTACCTCGAGCGGCTCGAGCAGGCGAAGGCCCGCGACCACCGCCGGCTCGGGCCGCAGCTCGACCTCTTCCACTTCGAGTCCGTCGCCCCCGGGATGGCGCTCTGGCACCCGAAGGGCGCCGTCCTCTTCAACGCCCTCGAGGACCTGCGGCGCCGCGAGAACGCGCGCCGCGGCTACGTCGAGGTGCGCACGCCGCTCATGTGGGACGTCGACCTGTGGAAGCGGTCCGGGCACTGGGAGAAGTACCACGATGCGCTCTTCCTCGTCCCGCACGGCGAGCACACGTTCGGCCTCAAGCCGATGAACTGCCCGGGACACATGCTCCTCTTCGCGAGCAGGTTGCGCAGCTACCGCGAGCTCCCGATCCGCTACGCCGAGTCGGCCTCGCTCCACCGCAACGAGCCGACGGGCACCCTGCACGGGCTGCTGCGCGTGCGGCAGATGCACCAGGACGACTCGCACGTCTTCTGCACCGAGGAGCAGATCCAGGGCGAGATCGACGGCATGTTCGACTTCGTCGGCTACCTGTACGACCGCCTCGGAGTGCGGGAGCTCGCGCACGCGGAGCTGTCGACGCGCCCGGACGACAAGCTCGGGACGGACGAGCAGTGGGACCACACCGAACGCGTGCTGCGGACGGCGCTCGAGCGGCAGGGCATCCCGTACGAGGTGAAGGAGGGCGAGGGCGCCTTCTACGGGCCGAAGATCGACCTCTTCATGGACGACGCATTGGGGCGCGCGTGGCAGATGGGCACGATCCAGCTCGACGGCCAGCAGCCCGAGCGGCTCGGCTGCAAGTACACGGGCGCGGACAACCAGGAGCACACGCCCTGGGTGATCCACCGCGCGCTCTTCGGGTCGCTCGAGCGCTTCATCGGGATCCTGATCGAGCACTACGCGGGCGCTTTTCCCTTCTGGCTCGCGCCCGTGCAGGCGCGCGTGCTCCCGGTCGGGGAGGCCCATCGCGCGGACGGGCGGTCGCTGCGCGACCGGCTCCTCGCGGGAGGCTTCCGCGCGGACGTCGACGAGCGCGACGAGACGCTCGGGAAGCGGATCCGCGAGGCCGAGCTCGAGAAGGTCCCGTTCGCGATCGTGTACGGCGACCGCGAGTCGGACGAGGCGCTCGCGGTGCGCGAGCGCGGGGCGGGCCAGTCGACGCTCTCGCTCGGCGAGCTCCTCGGCCGCTTCCGGGAGCTCGCAGCGGAGGACGATCCCGCCTAGGTGCTACCATCCCCCGCCTGCAAGCAGGAGCGAACAGCCTCCTCACCTCCGGGACTTGAGTCCGCGGAGGTTCAGCCGAGCCGAAGGTTTGGGTGAGCGAGGAGCCGCTGCTTGCAGTGGCTTTTTGTTTGTGTCGTTCAGCAAGGAGGAAATCGAGAGCTTGGTGATAGGCCTTTGAGACCCCGGCGCCGCCGGCCCGCGATCAACGAGCGGGTCGTACCCCGCGCCCGGCCCGAGCGCATCAACGAGGAGATCCGCGTTCCCCGCGTGCGTCTCGTGGACGAGAAGGGCGGGCAGGTCGGGATCGTGGCGACTCGCGAGGCGGTCGAGTTCGCGGAGAAGAAGGGGCTCGACCTCGTGGAGGTGGCTCCAGGCGCGGATCCGCCCGTCGCCCGGGTCATGGACTACTCGAAGTACCGGTACGAGCAGGACCAGCGGGCGAAGCAGGCGCGGAAGCACCAGCAGCAGATCCAAGTCAAGGAGATCAAGCTCAGACCGAAGATCGGCACCCACGACTACGAGACCAAGACCGGGCACATCGTCCGCTTCCTGAACCAGCGGGCGAAGGTGAAGGTCACGATCATGTTCCGGGGCCGCGAGACGCTGCATCCGGAGCGGGGCCGCGACCTCCTGATGCGGGTCGCGGAGGACGTCAAGGAGATCGGCTCGATCGAGCAGCAGCCCCTCCTCGACGGCCGGAACATGGTCATGGTGCTCGCGCCGACGAAGAACGCAGGAGTGAAGACCGATGCCAAAGGTGAAGACCTCACGGGGAGCGAGGAAGCGCTTCAAGATCAGCGGGGCGGGGAAGATCCTGCGCCGCCGCGCGATGCGCAGCCACAACCTCGAGAAGAAGTCGTCGAAGCGTAGGCGCGGGTTCCGCAGGTCCGTCGGCGTCGCGCCGAGCGACGTGAAGGGCGTCAAGAAGATGCTGAGGGGAAGCTGAGATGCCGCGCGTGAAGCGAGCCGTCCACGCGCGCAAGAAGCGCGCGAAGCTCCTCGAGCAGGCGAAGGGCTACTACGGCCGCAAGAAGTCGAGCTACCGCTTCGCCCGCGAGCAGGTCGAGCACTCGCTCGCGTACGCGTACCGCGACCGCAAGGCGCGCAAGCGGACGTTCCGCTCGCTCTGGATCATGCGCATCAACGCAGCAGCGCGCACGAACGGCCTGTCGTACAACCGCTTCATGGCCGGGGTGAGGAAGGCGGGCATCGAGCTCGACCGCAAGTCGCTCGCGGATCTCGCGGTCTCCGACCCGGAGGCGTTCGCGCTCGTCGCGGAGCGCGCGAAGGCGGCGCTCGAGCCGGAGGCCGGCCCGAGCTCCAACGCAGCCTGATCAGCTCGGCGCAGAACGCCAAGCTGCGGCTCGTCCGCAAGCTCCTCTCGCAGCGCAAGCACCGCGAGGAGACCGGGCTCTTCGCGGTCGAGAGCGAGGACCTCGTGTCCGCGGCGGAGGAGGCAGGCGTCGAGCCGGTCGAGCTGCTCGTGGCAGGGGAGAACGTCGAGCCCGCGTTGCTCGCGAACGTGTCGACGCTCGGCCATGCGCCGCGCGTCGTCGGCGTCTACCGCCGTGCCGACCTGCCAGCCGGTACGCGCGAGGTCTCCCTCGCGCTCTGGCGCGTCGGCGATCCCGGGAACGTCGGGACGCTGCTGCGCACCGCGGACGCGTTCGGGGCGGCCGTGTCGCTCTCGGAGGGGTGCGCGGACCCGCTCGCTCCCCGGGCTCTGCGTGCGTCGGCGGGCGCGATCTTCCGCGTTCCGCTCGTGCCCTGGGAGGACCTGAGCGGGCGCAAGGTCGCGCTCGTCGCGCACGGCGGACGTTCCCTCGCGGAGGTCGCCCCGAGCCTCGATCCTCCCCTCACGCTCTACCTCGGCTCCGAGCGCGAAGGGCTGCCCGAAAACCTTGTGACTACTTGTGACTTGGCGGCCAGGATCCCGCTGTCCGGGCGGACGGAGTCGCTGAACGTCGCGGCCGCCGGCGCGATCGCCCTCTACGAGCTCTCGCGCGGGCCTTCCTGAGGCGGAGCTGCCGCCTCCGGGGCGACGGGTGCGGGAGGAGGAGCGGCGGCCGGGGCGGCTGCCGGCGCGGCCGTTCCGAAGTCGACGCGCGGAGGCTCCCGCTCGGCCTGGGTCTCGACCTGGAAGAAGTCCCGCTCGCGGAACCCGAACGGCCCCGCGAGAACCGCGCCGGGGAAGGTCTGGATCGCGTTGTTGTACGTCAGCACCGCGCTGTTGTAGCCCTCGCGCGAGGCGGCGATCTGGTTCTCGGTCCCCTCGAGCTGGCGCTGGAGCTCCTGGAAGTTCTGACTCGCCTTCAGGTCCGGGTACGCCTCCGCGACCGCGAAGAGGCGCCCGAGCGCCTGGCTCAGGATTCCCTCGGCCTGCGCCGACTCGGCCGGCGTCTGGGCCTGCTGCGCACGCGTGCGCGCGGCCGTGACCTCCTCGAAGACGCCGCGCTCGTGCGCCGCGTAGCCCTTGACCGTCTCCACGAGGTTCGGGATCAGGTCGTGCCGCCGCTCGAGCTGCACCTCGACCTGCGCCCACGCGTTGACGGCCGCGTTCCGGTAGCGGACGAGCCGGTTGTAGGCCGCGATCAGCAGCAGGATCGCGATGACGACGATCGCCACGATGATGACCACGACCCAGATCACGGCCATCCGACTCTACCGATACGCTCCCGCCGTGGCTTCCGTCGCCGGCCTCTTCGTCTCTCCCGGGCGCGGCACCGGGCACTCGGAGGCGCGGGACCGCGTGCGTGCCGTCGAGGGACACGGCTTCGAAGGCTGTGCGCACGCGAACCCGCCGCGCCGCGAGGTCCTGCTCGTCTCCAGGGAGCATCTCGACTCGCTCGGCGTCGCTCCGGGTGCAATCCGCGAGAACGTGACGGTCGAGGGCGCGGACGTGCAGGCCTGGCCCGTGGGACAGCGCGTGCGCGTCGGCGAGACGCTGCTCGAGATCACGATGGTCTGCGAGCCGTGCCATCGCATGGATGAGCTCCGGGACGGGCTGCGGGCCGAGCTCGACGGCAAGCGCGGGATACTCGCCCACGTCGTCGAGGGCGGTGAGATCGCGCTCGGCGACCCGGTCGAGCTCGCCTGAGCTGTCCGCAAGTCAGGAAATCGCGGAAGCAATTTCCTGACGCGGGGAACATCCCTAAAGGCGGCCGCTTTGCGGCCGCTCTCGCAGCGACGGAGACGACGTCGGTGGTCGCAGGCAGACAAAGATCATGTCCTCCTCGTCCCCGTCGTGCGGGCGCGCGTCGAACCAGCCGTGGACGCTCTCGACGTCGAAGCCGGCGAGGTCGAGGAGCCGCAGCCACTCGGGAAGCGAGAGCCAGTGCAGCTCGAAGGTCGCGGCTACCTCGCCCGAGCGAACGGAGAGCGAGAGCGTGCGAGCGCTCTCGTCCCAGACCGCGCGCTCGAAGATCCCGGGCTCGCGCTCGAGCCAGCGGTCGTGCGTCTCCTCGATGTCTTCCCGCGTGGGCGCGAAGACGTCGAAGACGAAGCGGCCGCCCGGCTCGAGGAGCGAGCGCGCTGCGCGTAGCGCGCGCAGCTTCGCGGCCTCGTCCTCCATGTGCAGGAGCGAGCGGAAGGGGCAGATGACGAGCGGGACGCGCTCGGGCACCGGGGGCTCGAGGAAGTCGCCGAGCCGGAGCTCGACGAGCTCGTCGACGCCGGCGACGAGCGCCGCCTCGCGCGCGAGGGCGAGCATCTCGGGCGAGGCGTCGACGCCGATCACCCGGATCCCCGCGGACGCGATGGGCACGGCGATCCGGCCGGTCCCGACCGCCAGCTCCACGACCGGGCCGCCGGAGGAGCGGGCCTGCTCGACGTAGAAGCTCACGTCCTCCGTGACCGACCGGCTCCACGGGTTGTAGATGCGTGCGATCGGGTCGTAGAGCGCCACGGGCGACACTTTGTCAGCAGGCCGGCCCGGCGCTACGCTCCACCGGCATGACAGGCAGCACGAGCGCGCGGTCGTTTAGCCCGCCCCGGCCGGGAGCCGGGGCGGCGGCGCGCGCGTAACGTCTCCGCCCTCACGTTCCGGCCGGGGCTGTCGCCCGTCCCGTCCCTGCGCGTGAGAGGAGAGAGATGCGCGAAAACCGAAGGATCGCTGCGGGTACAGTCGCCGCCGTGGATCCGGCCGAGCTCGAAGGGGAGGCGCTGGCGGCGGTCGCGGCCGCCGCGGGCCCCGGAGAGCTCGAGGCCTCACGGGTCGAGTACCTCGGCCGGAAGAGCGCGCTGAAGCTCGCCCTGCGAGAGGTCCGCGACCGCGAGACGGGCATGCGGCTGAACGCGCTCCGCGAGCGTCTGGAGCTTGCGTTCGACGCTCGGGAGGAGGAGCTCCGCCGCGCCGAGCTCGACCGCAGCCTCGCCGAGGACGTCCTCGACATCACCGTCCCGGGAACGCCGGTCCGCCGTGGCCACCTGCACCTGATCACGCAGATCCGGCGGGAGTTCGAGGACATCTTCCTCGGGCTCGGCTACTCGATCGTCGACGGCCGCGAGGTCGAGACCACGTTCTACAACTTCGACGCGCTCAACATCCCGCCCGAGCATCCGACGCGATCGCCCCTGCAGACGCTCTTCCTCGACGACGAGACCGTGCTGCGCACCGAGACCTCGCCGGCCCAGATTCGGACCATGGAGCAGCAGCGGCCACCGGTGTACGTGATCTGCCCGGGTCGTGTCTACCGTCGGGACACGCCGGATGCGACCCACACGCCGACGTTCCATCAGGTCGAGGGGCTCGCCGTGGACGAGGGCATCACGCTCGGCGACCTCGAGGGGACGCTCGACTATCTCGTGAAGGCGCTCTTCGGCGAGTCGCGGCGAAGCCGGTTCGTGACGAACCACTTCCCGTTCACCGAGCCCTCGGTCGAGGCGCTAGTCTCGTGTCACGTCTGCGACGGCTCGGGCTGCCCGGTGTGCAGGCACTCGGGCTGGATCGAGGTCGGCGGCTCCGGCATGGTCGACCCGAAGCTCTTCGAGCTCGTCGGGTACGACCCCGAGCGCTACACGGGGTTCGCGTTCGGCTGGGGCCTCGAGCGGATCGCCGTGCTCCGCCACGGCATCCCCGACCTGCGCGAGCTGTGGCGCAACGATCCGCGGCTCCTGGAGCAGTTCTAGGGGATGCACGTCCCGCTCTCGTGGCTCCGTGAGTACGTCACGGTCGAGGCGACTGCGGTCGAGATCGCCGAGCGGCTCTTCACGTCCGCCGCCGAGGTCGAGCGGGTGCTCGACGTTGGCGTGCCGGACGTGGACGGGAACCTCGGCCGCTTCCTCGTCGGGCGGGTGCTCGCGGCCGACGCGCACCCCAACGCCGACCGCCTCCGCGTGTGCCACGTCGACGTGGGCGAGGGGGATGCGCGACAGATCGTCTGCGGAGCGTGGAACTTCGAGGCCGGCGCGACGGTCGCCGTCGCGCTCCCGGGCGCGCTCCTCCCCGGCCTCGACCGTCCCCTGGAGGAAGTCGAGCTCCGCGGCCAGCGCTCGCGGGGAATGATCCTGGCCGAGGACGAGGTCGGCCTCGGCGAGGACCACGCCGGGATCATGGTGCTCGAGGACGGGCTCGAGCCGGGAACGCCGCTGCACGCCGTGCTCGCGATCCGCGACCAGGTCCTCGACGTCACGCCGACCGTGAACCGCGTCGACCTCCTCTCCATGGTCGGGATCGCGCGCGAGGTCGCGGCCCTGCTCGACGGCGAGCTGCACGCGCCCGAGCCGGGCGATCCTCCCCTCGTCGACGAGGAGCCCGTGGAGGTCGCGGTTGAGGATCTCGAAGGCTGCCCGCGCTACATCGGCCGCGTCTTCCGACACGTCCGGGTCGCCCGCTCGCCGCAGTGGCTCCGGTCCCGGCTCCACCTCGCCGAGATGCGCGCGATCTCGAACGTCGTCGACGTGACGAACTACGTCATGCACGTGTGGGGGAGCCCACTGCACGCATTCGACCGCTCGAAGCTCGCGGGCGGCCGCATCGTCGTCCGCCGCGCCCGAGCGGGAGAGGAGCTCCGGACGCTCGACGGGACGCTCCGCAGGCTCGAGCCGAGCGACCTGATGATCACGGACGGCGAGAGGTCGGTCGCGCTCGCGGCGATCATGGGCGGAGAGGAGAGCGAGGTCGGCGACGACACGACCGAGGTGCTGCTCGAGGCGGCGAACTTCGAGCCGCTCGGGATCCTGCGCACCTCGGAGCGGCTCGGGCTCCGGACCGCAGGGTCGAACCGTTGGGAGAAGGGCGTCGATCCATACCTGGCCGAGAACGCCGCAGTGCTTGCGAGCTCGCTGCTCGTCCGCCTCGCGGGCGCGCGCCTGACCGGCCACGTCGACGTGCACGGCGAGCTGCCGCCCCGACCGGTCGTCCGGTTCCGCCCGGAGCGCGCGGAGCGCGTGATCGGCCGCACGCTTCCGGCCGAGGAGCAGCGGAGCACGCTCGGGAGGCTCGGCTTCGAGGTCTCCCCCGAGTGGCAGGTCACGGTCCCGACCTGGCGCGCCAGGGACGTCACACGTGAGGCCGACCTGATCGAGGAGGTCGCGCGACCCGTCCTCGACGCGATCCCCTACACGATGCCGCTCCGTCGCCACGTGCAGGGCCGGTTGACGAAGGAGCAGTGCATCCGGCGCGTCGTCGAGGACGTCCTCGTCGGCGCCGGGTGCTCGGAGGCGTACACCTGGAGCCTCGTCTCGTGGGATCCGCATCCCGACGCGATCCGGCTGCCCGACCCGATGACGTCGGACCAGGCGATCCTGCGCACGACGGTCATCCCCGGGCTCGCGAACGCGGCGCAGACGGCGCTCGACGTCGGAGCCGTCGACATCCGCCTCTTCGAGATCGCGCGCGTCTACTACCCGTCCGGAGAGCAGCTCCCGAACGAGGAGTGGCACGTCGGAGCCGTCGTCGAGGGTGGGTTCGAGAAGGCGAAAGGGCTGCTCGAGACGCTCTACGGCGCGCTGCATCTGGAGCTGCGGGTGCGCCGCGGCTCGCACTCGCTCCTCCATCCTGGGAAGGCCGCGGAGACCGACTGGGGCTGGCTCGGCGAGCTCCACCCGACCCTGCTCGAGGGGCGCTGGGGGGCTTTCGAGCTCGACCTCGGCGGGCTCGCGGCCGCCGTCCGCGAGCGGATCGTCTACGAGGACGTCATCACCTACCCGGCGGTGCGGCAGGACATCGCCGTCGCCGTCTCCGAGGAGGTGGAGGTCGGCTCGCTCGTCGACGCGGCGCGCGAGGCGGGCGGGCCGGTGTTGCGCGAGGCGCGCGTGTTCGACGTGTACCGGGGCGAGCAGGTCGGCCTGGGCCGGAAATCGGTTGCCATCCACCTCGCGTTCCAGTCCCCGGAGCGGACGCTGACGGACGAGGAGGCCGCGGAGCTGCGGGGCACCATCGTCGAGGCCCTGCGCGAGCGGTTCGGCGCCGAGCTTCGGGCGTAAGCCCTAGACCGAGGGCGCTAGACCGAGCGCCCGGCGATGCGCCAGACGGGGCCCTGCGTCCCGACGTTGTCCGTCTGCGACAGCGCGTTGACCACGGTCAGCGTCCCCGTGATCCCCTCGCCGTCCATCCGCTCCAGGCAGCGCCGGACGAGCCCCGGCGGCGCCCCGAACCCCTTGCTCTCCGAGGCGCGGAAGCGGAGCGCGAGCCTGCCGGGCGTCCGCGTCGGGTTCAGCGGCGCCCCGAGCAGGGCGCCCCGGCTGAGGTAGTCGCTCGAGTCGACCTCGAGCTCGCACAGCAGGTCGCTCCAGTCCGGGGGAAGGGTCGCCACGAGCGCGTCCCACGCGCCTGCGAGCGGTTGCCGCCGCCCGGCGACGTCGGGCTGCACGACCTCGCCGATCGGCTCCAGCACGCGCAGGTCGACGAGGTTCAGGCTCCCCCAGAGCCGCTTGCGGTCGAGCCGCCGCAGGAGGTTCGCGAGCGCCGCCGTTCCACCCGGCCCGCGCGCCCGGATCTGCACCCGCAGCTCGTTCCCGAACCGGCCTGCGCCGAGCGGGCCGAGCACCGCCGCAGCCGCTCCGAGCTCCCTCGAGTCCTCGGGAACGAAGGCCAGCGTCGCCTCGTCCCACTCCTCCGGCAGATTGCGCGCGAGGAGCTGCCACTGATCGACGGCTCGCATCGGCCGATGAGCATAATGGCCGGTTCATGGCAACCGTCGAAGAGAGGGCCGAATCCGGCGGCAGGCGCGTCTCCGAGGAGGTCCTGAAGGGCTTCTTCCGCGAGATGCTCCTCATCCGCCGGTTCGAGGAGAAGGTCGAGGAGCGCTTCCGTGCGGGCGAGCTACCCGGCTTCCTGCACGTCGCCATCGGACAGGAGGCCGTGGCCACGGGAGTCTGCGCGGCCCTCGAGCGGGACGACGTGATCGCCTCGACGCACCGCGCGCACGCGCACGCGATCGCGAAGGGAACGCCGGTCGAGCGGATCATGGCCGAGCTGTACGGGAAGGTCGAAGGTTGCTCGCGGGGCTACGGAGGGTCGATGCACCTGTACGACGTCGCAGTCGGCAACCTCGGCGCGAACGCCGTGGTCGCCGGCGGCATACCCGGGATCGTCGGCGCCGGCCTCGCGTTCCAGATGCGCGGAGAGTCACGCGTCGCCGTCGCGTTCTTCGGGGACGGCGCGACGAACACCGGCACGTTCCACGAGTCGATGAACCTCGCGCAGCTCTGGAAGGTGCCCGTCATCTTCGTGCTCGAGAACAACGGCTGGGCGGAGTCGACGCCGGCCTCGCAGCAGCTCCCACTTCCCGCCGACGACCTCTGGAAGCGCGGGCTCGCCTACGGGATGAAGACGATCGACGCGGACGGCAAGGACGTCGAGGCCGTGTACCTGGCGGCGCTCGCGGCGCGCGAGCACGCGGTGAGCGGAAAGGGGCCGGTGCTGGTCCACTACCCCGTGCACCGCCTGACCGGCCATTACGTCGGGGATCCGCAGGTCTACCGCGACAAGGAGGACCTCCGCCGCGAGCGCGAGACGGCGGATCCGATCGAGCTCCTGCGCGCCCGGCTCGAGCTCTCGGACCCGGAGCTCGAGACCCTCGAGAGCGCGGTGCGGGCGGAGGTCGACGCCTCGGTCGAGTTCGCGAAGGCGGGCACCGATCCGCGCCCCGAGGACGCCCTCAAGTACGTCTATGCGTAGCGAGGCGGAGCACGCTGTCGTTCCTGGCGGCCGGGAGCGTCGGGGTGCCTGAGGTGACCTATCGCGAGGCGGTCCGGGACGCGCTGACGCATGCCCTCCGCACCGACGAGCGCGTGTTCCTCATGGGCGAGGACATCGCCGAGATGGGCGGGTCGATGGGCGTGACGCAGGGCCTGCTCGAGGAGTTCGGGCCGAAGCGGATCCGCAACACGCCGATCTCGGAGATGGCGATCGTCGGTACCGGGATCGGCTCCGCGATGCAGGGCCTGCGGCCGGTCGTCGAGATCATGTACGAGGACTTCCTGACGCTCTCCATGGAGCAGCTCGTCAACCAGGCGGCGAAGCACCGGACGATGTCCGGAGGGCAGGTCTCGGTGCCGCTGACGATTCGCACGCAGGGCGGGGCGGGCTGGTCTCCCGGCGCGCAGCACGCGCAGCAGCTCGAGGCCTGGTTCGTGCACGTGCCCGGGCTCAAGGTCGTCTTCGCCTCCACGCCGGAGGACGTCCGCGGCCTGCTCTGGACGTCGATCCAGGACGAGAACCCGGTGGTCTTCTTCGAGCACCGGACGCTGTACCCGATCAAGGGCGAGATCCCGGACGAGCTCGAGCCGATCCCGCTCGGGAAGGCGCGCGTCCACCGCGAGGGCGAAGACGTCACCGTCGTCGCGACCGGGCGGCTCGTCCACGAGGCGCTGCGGGCGGCGGACGAGGCGGAGAAGGAGGGCATCTCGGTCGAGGTCGTGGACCCGCGCACCCTGCAGCCGCTGGACGAGGAGGCGATCGTCGCCTCCGTCCAGAAAACGACCCGGTGCGTGACCGCGCACGAGGCCGTCGCGCGCGGCGGCTTCGGCGCCGAGCTCGCGGCGGTCGTCCAGCACGGCGCCTTCGACTACCTCGACGCCCCGATCGAGCGGGTGGGCGCGAGGTTCGGACCGCTTCCCTTCGCGCCGGCGCTCGAGCAGTGGGTCGTGCCGCACGCCGCGGACGTGCTCGACGCGATCCGCCGCACCGTCGCGCGGAGCTGACGTGGCCGTCGAGGTCAAGCTCCCCCGTCTGGGCCAGGGCATGGAGGCGGGCACGATCGTGCGCTGGCTCAAGTCCGAGGGCGAGCAGGTCTCCAAGGGCGAGCCGCTCTACGAGCTCGACACCGACAAGGTGACGCAGGAAGTCGAGGCCGAGGCCGACGGAGTGCTGCTCAAGATCGTCGTCCCGGAGGGCGAGATCGACGTCGGCACGACCGTCGCCGTCATCGGCGCCGAGGGCGAGGAGATCTCGATCGAGGCGCCCGCCCCGTCCGAGCCCGCGGACGAGGAGCCCGAGGAGCCCGAGGAGCCCGAGGAGCCTGAAGCGCCGGCACCCGCGCGGTCGCAGGGGGAGAAGCTGCCGGGTGACGGGTTGGCGAAAGGCGACGGGGGCGCGGCCCCGGCGGACGAGGCGGAGAAGGGCGAGCGAGCGCCGGCGGAGGCCGGCCGCGTGAAGGCGAGCCCGCTCGCGCGGCGGATCGCGCGTGAGCGGGGCATCGACC
>JBKPTS010000109.1:0-12955 GCA_046735575.1 Actinomycetota bacterium | reverse complement strand
CGTTGAAGATCTGAGTTGGATCGGAATCGCAACCCTGGCCGCTGTAGACGACGACCGGCTTCTGCCAGGAGAGCCCGCCATCGTGCGAGGGTGAGACGACGACGTCGCCGTCGCAGGTCTCGCCCGCGTCGTTGAACGTGTAGTTCAGCGACGAGTGCAGAGCCACGTGGTGCTTGACGTCGAACGCGGTGACGGGATCGCTGCCGGTTCGACTCGAGGCCTCGACCGACATGTTCCCGATCGACCACGTCGCTCCGGCGTTGAAGGTCGTGGAGTACTCGTCGCAACACGCGCCGTAGTCGTTCGAGCTCGAGATCAGGTGCTGCGGATTCGTCGGGTCGACCACGATGTTCGGCTCGTTGTTCGGGAACGGTCGTCGCAGTCGAGCAGCGTGTTGACGCCTCCCGACGGCGCCGTGCACTCGAACAGCCACCCGTGCTTGACCCCGACGCCGTTCGTCGGTCGAGCGCGTTCGGCGCCGCTATCGTGCTGTTCGTGCGGGGTCTGCCGGAATCACCGCGGCAAAGAAAGCGCGTGATCGCCGCCGTGATGGTCATCGTCGCCGCGCTCATCGCGACGCTGCTCGGCCTCCACTTCAGGAACACCGCCAAGCCCGAAAAAGAGACGTTCTCCGGCGGCCAGGCTCAGGTGACCCACGAGCAGGTGCCAACGCGACTGGCTGCGAGTGACCGGCGCGCCATTCTCGCCCTCGTCAACCGATTCGTCGAGGACGGGGTCGCGGGCAAGAACCTCCCAGCCGCCTACGAGCTCTCGACCGACAACCTCAAGGGCGGGCTCTCGCGCGAGCAGTGGTCGAGCGGGCAGACCCCGATCTACCGCTACCCCGTGTTCAAGCACGGCGTCCGGATCGCCGCGTCGTACAAGAACGACGTGATGGTGCAGCTCTACCTCCGCGCCCGCTCACGGAAGGTGGACCCGCTCGGCGTCGACGTCGAGGTGCTGGCGTTCGGCAAGGGCCCGGCCAGGCACTGGCTGGTCGACTACTTCCAGCCGCGCGAAACGCTGGTGACGGCGGCCGACCGGCCGCGGGGCGGGCCTGAGCCGAAGGATCCGGGGATCGGGCCGCACCTGACCGAGACCTGGCTGCTCGTGCCGCTCGGGATCTTCGGGCTGATCGTGCTGCTCCCGGTCGGGCTCGGCGTACGCCACTGGGTAACGGCGCGTGCCGCCGAGCGCCAGTACGGCCAGGGGCGGGAGCTTCCGCCGCTGCCGTCGCGCACCGAGCGCGAGAGCTGAGAAGAAGAGGTTGTGCCGGGCCCAGGAATCGGGCCCGGAAGCGTCCTCGTGGACCTAGGCAGAGATGCGCTGGTTCAGGTTCGCTGCCGGGAAGTTCCGCAGCTTCCGCTTCAGGTCGCTCGCAGACATGGGTTGCCGCCTTTCGTTCCGCAGAATTACGCCGAGGAAAACGTCGGCTTCGCAGCCGTTCGGCGCCATCCCTCGAAGGAGCGTTCTGGTTCATCCGGCGGGGTTTCTCACGTTGGGAGCCAGAGATGGCCCTGCTCCAGCGCGGAACCGCGGAGTTCGTCGGCACCTTCACGCTCATCTTCGTGGGGGCCGGTTCGATCATCGCCACTGCGGGCGGCAACCGACCGCGATCGGGCTGGCGCACGGGCTGGGTACCTGTACCTGCGCCCGCTCGGGCCCGAGCCCGTCGGGCCTCCCGAGACCGGCCTCGACGAGCCCGCGCCCGGGGAAGCCGCAGGCGTCTAAAGCCTCCGCGTGCCGTGGTACGTTCCCGCGGTGCTGCTCCTTGCGCTTTCCACCGGCAACAAGGTCGGGCTGGCGCTTTCGGCGGCCGTGTTCGTCCTTTTCTCGCTGATCTCCGCGCTGGTGGTGCCGCGCTGGCGGCCCCAGTACCCGGGCCGAGGGCTGCCGGCCTTCCTGGCCGTGTGCGTGCTGCTGTTCGCCGGCATGCTCCTCGCGGTTGCGCACTTCGGCAAGGAGTCGGAGGAGGCGGAGGCCGCATCCACGGCGGTGAAGGTGGTCGAGGTCGAGTACAAGATCCAGATGCCGAAGACGACCTTCGCGCCGGGCACCTACACCTTCGACGTGAAGAACGACGGCAAGATCCCGCACGACCTCAAGATCGCCGGACCGGGCGGCGCAAAGACCCCGCTCATCAGCCCCGGCGGCGGTGAGGCGCTGACGGTCACGCTGAAGCGCGGCACCTACGACTTCTACTGCACCGTCCCCGGGCACAAGCAGCTCGGGATGGACCAGAAGGTCACCGTCACGTAGCGCCCCGCACGGGAGGCGGCGGGATCCTCGGCTATCCTGTGCCTCGCCCGGAGAAGTGGCCGAGTGGCTGAAGGCGGCGCCCTGCTAAGGCGTTAGGTGGGGAGAATCCCTGCCTCGAGGGTTCGAATCCCTCCTTCTCCGTCTCGGCCGCGCCGCTGCGAGGCCTCCGGCCGACGGGCCGTGCGTCGAGCACTGTCCCGTCGGCCTTCGACGACGCGGCGACGCGTCGGAACGGAGAATGAGTGGAGGTAACCTGTTTCCTCGCAACGCGGAGGGGTGGCAGAGCGGTCGAATGCGGCGGTCTCGAAAACCGTTTCGGGCGGTTTCGTCCGACGAGGGTTCAAATCCCTCCCCCTCCGCTTCCTTGACGTGAGCCAGTAATGACCGGCTACGTGCACGGGTACGGGACTCCCGAGCAGCGGCGGCTCGTCGAGCAGGCCGAGCACTGGCGGCACCGGCTGATCCGGGACGGCACGCAGCTCGAGCCGGGAACGCGGCTGCTGGAGGTCGGCACGGGCGTCGGGGCAGTCCTGGCCGTGCTCGGGCAGGAGTTCCCGGGCGTTCGGCTGCACGGCGTCGACATCGAGCCGAGACAGCTCGCCTTCGCCCGCGAGCACGTCGCGCGCGCCGGTATCGAGGCGACCCTGGTCGAGGCGGACGCCCTCGCGCTTCCGTTCGAGGACGAGTCGTTCGACCACGTCTGGATGATGTGGTTCCTCGAGCACGTCGCCGACCCGGTCGCCGTGCTCCAGGAGGCCAGGCGGACGCTCATTCCGGGAGGAGGGATCACCGCGATCGAGGTCGACTACTCGACGGTTCGCGCCGAGCCGTCGACGCCCGCGCTCGAGGCGCTGTTCCGCGCGATGGTGCGGGGCATGGACGCCTCCGGCTGGAGCGACGCGGGCACGAGGCTCCCGGGCTGGCTCGGCGAGGCCGGCTTCCGAGCGGTCGAGGAGGGTGAACGCCCTTTCTGGTGGCAGGGCGACGATCTCGCCGGCCAGGCGAGCTATGCCGCCGATGTGGTCGAGAGCGCCCTCGATGCGCTGACGCAGCTGCCGGGCGTCGACGGGCGGGAGCTGCGAGCAGGCCTGGACGACCTCCGCGGACTGGCCGCGAAGCCCGGCGCGGGCCTCGGCTGGGTCGTCCACAAGTCGACGGCCGTGCGCTAGCTCGCCTGTGGCGCAAGAATGGCGTACCCCCTCTCGAAAGGAGCCTGCGATGGCGACGGATCGCGTGGAAATGGCGACAGAGCTGATCGAGCAGATCGGAGAGAAGGTCGGGCGGAGCGCCCAGGTGTCGACGATCTTCGGCGAGCCCGTCGAGCGCGAGGGCGTGACCGTGATCCCGGTGGCGAAGGCGCGCTTCGGCTTCGGCGGGGGCGGCGGCCAGGGCTCGCGAGAGCGCGACGAAGGATCCGGAGGAGGCGGTGGCGGCGCGGGCTACGTCAGCCCCGTCGGCTACATCGAGGTTCGCGAGAACGGAGCCGAGTTCAAGCGAATCACGACCCGGGCAGACGTGCTTGCTCTTGCAGCCGCGGCGTCCCTCGTCGGACTCACGCTCAAGCGCCTGATCGGCTGAGAAGCGCTAGTCGTCCTGCGCCGGCAGGGTGACCACCGTCGCCGCGCTGTCGCCGGCCGCCGGTTCTGCCTCGTCCGTCTCCGGTGAAGGCACCCTCGTCGCTGCCTGACGGGCGGCTTCCTGGAGCCTGCCTGCCATGCCCTCGATCTCGTCGAGAAGCCCGTCGCGCTCCTTCCAGACCGCGTCGGTGTCCGCCTGCAAATCGCGCATCCGCGCTTCGGCCTGGTTGTGCAGCTCGGCCAGCTCTTCCTGGGCCTGGCGGCGGTGCTCGGCCGACTCCTCCTTGGCCTTGGCGAGAATTCGGTCGGCCTTGGCCTCGCTGTCCGCCAGCAGCTGCTGTGACTCCGCCTTCACGCGCTCGGCGTTGGCATCGGCGTTGACTACGAGGTCGGCGGCCTTGGCCTTGGCCTCGGCCATGATCTGGTCGGCCTCCTCGCGCGCAGTGTCCGTGATCTTCTCCGCCGACTCCCGCGCCTCCTGGAGGATCGCCTTCGTCTGCTCGGAGACCCGCTCCACCGCGTGCCGGACCGCGGCTTGCGGCGACCGGCTCACCTCGAGCTCGGCGATCACCCGGTTGACGTTCTTCACGTAGGCATCGACCGCGTGACGGTCGTAGCCCCTGACCGAGACCGGGAACGACGCGTTCCTGATCTCGGTGGGCACGGTCGTGCGGAACTGCTCGGGCTCGTCTTGCGACGATGCCTGCTCGCGGCTCGCTGGGCGCTCGTCCACGGACACGCACTGGGAATTATGCCGCTCCTGAGCGAAAAGCAAGGGTTTCGTCCGATCGGGGCGATGCCCTCGACTCCCGCGAGGCGCAAGAGTGCTGTCCGAAATGTGCCGCTGGCTGGCGTATTCGGGCTCCCCAGTCCTGCTCGAGGAGCTGCTCTACGGGCCGAAGAACTCGCTCGTCGTGCAGAGCCTCCACTCGCGGATGGGAGCCGAGGAGACGAACGGGGACGGCTTCGGGGTCGGCTGGTACGGCGAGCAGCAGTCGCCCGCGGTCTTCCGCAGCATCGAGCCGGCCTGGAACGACCGCAACCTGCGCGAGCTGTCCGGCCACCTGAAGTCGGGCCTCGTGTTCGCGCACATCCGCGCTTCGACCGGGTCGCCAGTTCAGCAGACGAACTGCCACCCCTTCCGTCACGGTGGCTGGCTCTGGATGCACAACGGCCTCATCCGCGACTTCCTCAAGGTGAAGCGCGACCTCGTGCTCGAAATCGACCCCGAGCTGTACCCGGAGATCGAAGGGACGACCGACACCGAGGTCCTCTTTCACGTCGCGCTCAGCTACGGGCTCGAGGATGACCCTCCGGGCGCCGTCGCGCGGACGATCGGGCTCGTCGAGTCCGTCGGTCGCCGCCACGGCGTCGAGCATCCGTTCCAGGGGACGATCGCGACGACGGACGGCGAATGCGTCTGGGCCTTCAGGTACTCGAGCGAAGGCGACTCCCGGTCGCTCTTCTTCAGCACCGACGTGCGCACGCTCCGCGCGATGTACCCAGAGAACGAGCTTCTCCGGGAGGCCGGCGACGAGGCGCGGCTGGTTGTCTCCGAACCGCTCGGCGACTCTCTTCCCGGGGCGTGGAACGAGGTGCCGGAGTCTTCCTACGGCGTCATCCAGCCCGGCGACGACGAGCTGCATGCGTTTGTCCCGGTGAGCGACGGATGAGCCTCACGCATCCGGCCGGTCCCGCGCCCTCCGATCGAGACCTCGCGATCGAGCCAACGTTCACGCTCGAGGGCGAGGGCATTCCCCGGAATCGCATCCCGGACTCGGAGTTACCGGCAGACGCGGCCTACCAGATCATCCACGACGAGCTGATGCTCGACGGCAATGCCCGGTTGAATCTCGCCACGTTCGTCACCACCTGGATGGAGCCGCAGGCCGAGAAGCTGATGGCCGAGTGTCTCGACAAGAACATGATCGACAAGGACGAGTACCCGCAGACGGCCGAGCTCGAGATGCGCTGTGTCAAGACGCTGAGCCGGCTCTGGCACGCTCCCGACGCCGGGCAGGCGACCGGATGCTCGACAACCGGCTCGAGCGAGGCGGCGATGCTGGGAGGGCTGGCCCTCAAGCGTCGCTGGTACAAGCGCCGCGCCGCCGCCGGCGAGCCGACCGACAAGCCGAACCTCGTCATGGGGATCAACGTCCAGGTCTGCTGGGAGAAGCTCGCCAACTACTGGGATGTCGAGAGGTTGAAGCGGTCGCCCTCAATCGGCACTAGCCGCATCCTCCGCCGAGGAGGCGGTCAAGCGCTGCGACGAGAACACGAGGCCCGTCCGCTCCTGGAGCTCGTCGAGCGCCTCGCAGATCTCCTTCACAGGCGCGTACGAGCCGTCGAAAGTCGAGCCCAGGATCGCCACGACCCCGATGCACGGTCTTCGACGTCTCGAACGCCCTCCGCGAGCGCGGCTGGCAGGTGCCTGCCTACACCTTCCCCGAGAACCGCACCGATCTCGCCGCCCTGCGCGTGGTGGTGAGGCGCGGCTTTGGTCACGACCTCGCCGACCTGCTAGTGGACGACATCCGACGGCAGCTGCCGCGCCTGCAGAAGCAATCCGCACCCCTCCACGACGGCAGCGGCGCGGGCGGGTTCCACCACTAGCTCGCCCGAGCGGCTACGCGCTCGATCAGGTCGGCGGCCTTGGACGTCCCCGGATCCGCCCGGAGCCGGGCGGAGATGCGGCCCAGCCGGTCTGCGAGCTGCTCGTCGGCGAGGAGGCGGTCGATCGCGCCCAGGAGCCCTTCGGGCTCGTGGCCGTAGGTGTCGAGCCGGGTGCCGAAGCCGAGCTCGTGGACTCGCTGAGCGTTGTCGTACTGATCCCAGAAGAGCGGCAGCACCACCATTGGCTTGCCGCAGAAGAAGCTCTCGGTGACCGTGTTGTTCCCGCCGTGGGTGACGACCAGGTCGACGCCCGGCAGGATCGACGCCTGCGGGAGGAAATCGGCGCCGGTCATGTTCTCTGCGAGCTCGAAGAGCTCGTGCTGCGGCCCTTTGGAGACCACGAACCGGTGCGCGCTTTCGGCGAGCTCATCGACGAGCCTCCGCATCAGGTCGACGTCCGCGGAGCCGAGGCTGCCGAGGCTGAGGTAGACGAGCTTCTGTCCGTCGGCCCGGAAGCCCTCGGGCTCGTCCCAGGCCTCGTCGGTGCCGCGGACGCACGAGTCGAGGCGGGTCCACCCGGCGCCGAGCGGTGCGCCGCGCGCGTAGTCGGCCTCCTCGGGATAGAGGTAGAGGTTCGCCCACGGCGACTCGTGGATGAACTCGAGCTCGGGGAGCGCGGGGGCGCCCTGCTCGCGCATGAACGCGTCGAAGTCCTCCCAGAGCGGCAGATGGACGCGCTCGTACTCGGCTCGGAACTCCTCCCAGCCGTCCCGGTCGGCGGCCGCGTAGCCGGAGAAGGTCGGCGGGACCTCGGGGTCCTTCAGCTCGGCGGGGTTGCAGGAGACGATCCGCACCCAGGGACGGCCGCCGGCCGGGAGCGCCGCGAAGCCCACGACGTTGTCCTCGACCACGACGTCCGGCTCGAGCTGCCCGAAGATTTCTCGGAGGCGTGGCTCGACGTACTTCGCGCCCTCCACGAGCGCCTGCCAGGTCGGCTGGATGAACCCCTCGAGCTGCTCGATCGTCGGCCTGCGGAAGACCGGCGCGGTGTCGCGGATGAAGTCCTTCCAGAACTGGCCGGGCTCCTCCTCTTGCTCGGCCGGTGGGCCGAGGCGCATCGTCGCCTCCTCGAAGCCCTTCGCCTCGAGCGTTCCCGCGAACGATTCCTCGACGACGAAGACCACCCGGTGGCCGCGACGGCGCAGGACGTCGCCGATCCCGACGCAGTTGTTCGTGGGGCCGAACGCACCCTCCGGGAAGAAGACGATCGTCGCCATCGAGGAACGATCCTAAGGAGTACTCTGGTCTGCCCCGGAGAGGTGTCCGAGTGGTCTAAGGAGCGCGACTGGAAATCGCGTATGGGCTGAAAGGTCCATCGCGGGTTCAAATCCCGCCCTCTCCGCTAGGGCCCGGGCGACCGGGCCCTTTCATACTTCCCGGATGCGGATCGGCAGGCACGAGGTCGGGATCACGAACCCGGACAAGGTGTTCTTCCCCGAGCCGGGCCTGACGAAGGGCGATCTGGTCGCGTACTACGTCGACATCGCCGACTGCGCCCTGAACCACATCCGCCGCCGGCCGTTCCACATGAAGCGCTTCCCGCACGGGGTTGACGGCGACTTCTTCCACCAGAAGCGGGTGCCACCTCACCCCGACTTCGTCGGCGAGCAGTTCGTGCAGTTCCCGAGCGGTCACTCGACCGTCTTCGCCGTGATCGACAATCCGGCCGCGCTGGCCTGGGTCGTCAACCTCGGCTGCATCGAGCTGCACACCTGGCATTCGCGCGTGGACGACATCGAGCGTCCTGACTACCTGCTGATCGACCTCGACCCGAGCGAGGGCAACCCGTGGGAGTTCGTGCGCGAGATCGCGCTGGTGGTCAAGGAGGTGATGGACGAGCTCGGTCTCGCCTCGTATCCGAAGACCTCGGGCGCGACGGGCATGCACATCCTCGCCCCGATCAGGCCCGAGCTCGGCTTCCCGGAGGTGCGCCGCTTCGCCAAGGCGTTGGCGCAAGAGGTCGAGCGGCGAATCGGCGACCAGGACGTGGCCACCACGACCTGGAAGGTGGCCGACCGCCGCGGCGTCTTCGTCGACTTCGGCCAGAACTCACGTGACCGGACGATCGCCTCGGCCTACTCGGTCCGCCCGACCCCCGACGCCCGCGTCTCGGCGCCGCTCGACTGGAAGGAGGTGGCGCGCTCCGATCCGTCTCGGTTCACGGTCCGGACGATGCGCAGGCGCGTCGACAAGGTCGGCGACCTGACCGCCGGGATGTGGCGGCGCAAGGTCAGCCTGCTCCCGCGCTTCGCGGAGCTCGACCTCCCGCCCGGCGACGCGTCGATCGTCGAGATCAAGCGGAGTGGCCGCGCCAGGCGCTGGGTGACCGACCAGCGCGCCTCCGGACGCCGAGGGTGAGCAGGACCCCTGCTGCGGCGGCGGCGCCCAGGGCGACCAGTGCGGTCACCGGCCAACGCAAGCCGTCCGACCCGGCCCGAGAGGTCGCTGCGCCGGGTCCGGGCTTTCGGGGCGTGAACGTCCGCGTGTCGACGAGCAGCTCTCGCTTCGCGCCGTCCCGGATCGTGAGCGTGCGCCCGTCGCGGCTGATCCCGAGGCGCAGGCGCCAGAGGTATCCGCCGTCCGAGGCCAACTCGTCGAGGTCGATGCAGCGCGCGGTGAGGCCACTCGTGTCGAGCGCGTGGATGAAGGGCGTCGCGCCGGCGCCGTCGTAGAGGGTGTACGCCCAGCGGCCGTCCGGGCTGACCGCGCGCGACAGCGGGTTGCCGCGCATCTTCTCGCCCCGCTCGTGCGGGTCGACCACGGGCGCGTGTAGCAGCCGCCGGTGGACGAGGTCGAAGGCGCGCACGAGGTATCGCGTCGGGTCGCGCGGGTCGTTGTACTGGATCAGATACGCGAGTCGGCCCTTCGGCGAGATGGCGTCGAAGCTGAAGTCGCCGCGCAGGCGGATCGTCGCCCGGCTCGACAGCCCCCGCGCCCCCAGCACGAGTAGGGTCGTCCGAGCGCGCGGGAAGCTGGTGCGCGGCGTGATCAGGACGAGAGTGCGGCCGTCCGCGGACAGCCCGCCGGCGGCGCCGTCGTAGGCGACGGCCGGGATCGTGAAGGTTCCCGGCAGGAGCCTCGAGCGAATGATCCGACCCCCGTTGCGCCGGACCCGGGCGACGACCGTGTTCTGGCCCGCTGGAATCGTGACGTACCGGGCCGTCCCCGCCGGAATGGCGACTCCGGTCGGCCCTGCGTCGACGCTGAGCACCGGCAACCCGTCCGCCCCGGCGCTTCCGGCGGCCACCGCCGCTACAGCGCCGACTGCGAGGAATACGGCGATTCGACCTGACATGACGTCCTCCCTTCGGCACGGACCCCCGTGCCGTGAGTACGCCCGGGCGGGCCGCCGAGGTCCGTTACCGGTCGAGCAGGCTCTCGACGGTCGGGTCGCCGCGACGCCGCTTGCCACGCACCTGCTCCCAGGTGCATTCGGCCGGCTCCTTGTCGGGACGGAAGCGCAGGAAGCGAGTGCCATGGCGGAAGCGGTTGCCCTCCAGCTTGTCGAAGCGAACCTCGCAGGTGAGCTCCGGTCGAACTGGATTCCAGTCCAGTTCCTTGCCGCGTGACCAACGGCTCTGGCCGCCGGGGATGCGCTTGTCGCTCAGATGGCCGGGCGCCTTCAGCTTCGGCAGCTCCTCTTCGAGCTGCCGGCGCACCGATGCGGGGAAGCCCGAGCAGTGTCCGACGAAGTCGAGCTCACCATCGTCGCCGTAGAGGCCGAGCAGGAGCGTCGAGATGCGCCCGTCCGCCTTCTCGCTCCAGCGGAAGCCGACGATCACGCAGTCCGCAGTGCGGTACGGCTTGACCTTGACCACGCCGTCGCGCGAGCCAGGCAGGTACGGCGACTCGAGCCGCTTGGCCACGACGCCGTCGAGCCCCGCCTGGTCGAGCCGATCGAGCCAGCGCTCCGCCTGCTTTGGGTCCCGCTCCGCGGGGGAGAGCCGGAAGCGCTTGGCCTTTCGCTCCAGCTCGCGCCTGCGCTTCTTGAGTGGGAGCTTGTGCAGCGGCTCGCCCTTCCAGAGCAGGATGTCGAAGGCGACGAACTCCGCTGGGATCTCACCCGAGAGCTTCCGGATCCGGCTCTCGGCGGGATGGAGCCGGAGCTGCAGCAGGTCGAACTCGAGCCGTCCCTTCTGGGCGATGATGATCTCCCCGTCGAGCGCGGACTCTTCGGGCAGGAGTGCGCCCGCCTCCTCCAGCTCCGGGAAGTACCGCAAGAGGGGTCGCCCGTTTCGGCTCCAGAGTCTCAAGCCGCCGCCGATATTCTCGAGGATGCCGCGGAAGCCGTCCCACTTCGGCTCGTACTGCCAGTCGCCGGTCGGCAGCTCATCTACCAGCTCGGCCTCCATCGGCGGGAACGGGAGCTTGCGCGGGGGCATCGCGGGCACAACGCTATCTGGCACGGGGCGTCGTGAAGGTCACGGCGACCGGACGCCGAACGGCCTCCTCGCGGTGGTGGGTCGAACTCGGGGGCTGCTCTGCGTGATCGGCGCGACGGCGCTCTTGGCCTGTGCAGGGGCCGGCGCGGCCTCGGCACCCGGCGGCGTCCCACCGAACGCGAGGGCGCGCGCGATTTCGGCCGGAGGCTCGCACACCTGCGCAGTGACCAGGGGCGGCATGATCGAGTGCTGGGGGTCGAACTCCGCCGGCCAGGTTAGCGGCGAAACGCGCAAAGATCGGACCTTTCCCGTCGCGGTGACCGGCCTTCCCGGCGCGACAGCGATCGCGGCGGGCGGTTCGTTCACCTGCGCCCGGACGAGTGTCGGCGGGCTCGACTGCTGGGGTGACGGCCAGGCGCCGCACGCCGTCGCGAGCGGCGTTGCCGCGGTCGCGGCAGGGGCAGCCCACGCCTGTGCCCTGACGAGCGCGGGTGGCATCGAGTGCTGGGGCGACAACCGCTTCGGCCAGCTCGGCGACGGCACGCGGACGAGGCGCGCCGGCCCGGTCGGCGTCTCGGGCCTATCCGGTGGCGTGATGGCCGTCACCGCGGGCGGCGGCCACACGTGCGCCCTGACAAGCTCGGGCGCGGTCAAGTGCTGGGGTGAGAACGACTACGGCCAGCTCGGTGACGGCTCCAACACCGACCGGTCGCTGCCGGTACCCGTCTCCGGGCTGACGAGCGGCGTGGCTGCGATCGCGGCGGGCGGCCAGCACACCTGCGTGGTCACGCGCCGCGGGGCCGTTCGCTGCTGGGGCCGAAACCTTGCCGGGCAGCTGGGCGACGGGACGACGAAGATCCGGACTCGGCCGACCGCGCTCTCGGCGCTCGCGCACGGCGTGGCCGCGGTCGCCGCCGGCCGGAACCACACCTGCGCCCTCATGCGGGCCGGCAGGGTCCTGTGCTGGGGCGACGACGGCTACGGGCAGCTGGGCGACGGGAAGCGCGCCGACCGCCTCCTGCCGGGAAGGGTCGCCAAGCTCTCACGCGGTATCGTCGCGATCGCGGCCGGCGCGACCCATACCTGCGCCCTCATGCGTGGAGGCCACGTGTTCTGTACCGGCCAGAACGGACACGGCCAGCTCGGCGACGGCACGAAGAAGGGCCGCCGCACGAGCGTCGCCGTGGTCGGCTTCGGCGCCGCTGTGTGCACCGTGCCGGCGGTGCTGGGCAAGACGCTCGCCCGCGCGAAGGCGGCGATTGCGCGCTCCAATTGCCGCGTCGGCTCGGTCAGGCGGCTCGCGTCGCGCAGGAAGGTGAACACTGTTCTAGCTGCGAGCCCGCGGCCGGGAACGCGCCTGCCGAAGGGCGCGCGGGTCGGCCTCGTCGTAAGTCGCGGTCGTTAGGAGGGCTTGACGAAACAACGGCTGTGCCGCCGGAGCACGAGCGACGTTCCGCCAATCCCTCTGGGCTCTAAGCTCTCCACGTGCGACGCGTCGCGGTCACGGGGCTCGGAGCGATCACGCCGGTCGGGAACACCGCACCGGAGACCTGGCGGGCCGCCGTGGCGGGGGAGAGCGGGATCGACTGGATCCAGACGTTCGACGCCGACGGCCTCCCGGTGCGGATCGCCGCGGAGGTCAAGGAGTTCGACCCGACGGGGCTCGCCTCTCCGAAGGACCTGCGCCGCCTCGACCGCAACGTCGTGCTGGCACTCGGGGCGGCCAAGGAAGCCGTCGCGGACGCGGGGCTGAACGGGTTCGACCCGATGCGAGTCGGGATCGTGTTCGGCTCGGCGATCGGCGGCCTCATCGGGATCGTCGACCAGGCCGACACTCTGCGGGAGCGGGGAGCCGACCGCGTCTCGCCGTACTTCATCCCGAACGTGCTCGTCGACGCGGCGAGCGGGCAGCTGGCGATCACGCTCGGGATCCGCGGCCCGAACTACGCTCCGGTCTCCGCCTGCGCGACCGGCTCGCATGCCGTGGGCGAAGGCGCCGAGATCATCCGCCGCGGCGACGCGGACGCGATCCTCGCCGGGGGCACCGAGGCCTGCATCCATCCA
>JBKPTS010000108.1:0-16186 GCA_046735575.1 Actinomycetota bacterium | reverse complement strand
TGGTCACGCGCTTCGAGTAGTAGGGCCGGCCGTTACGACGCACGAGCACCGAGACGTGCGCCTGCGGCACCGACTTCCCGGCCGGGTCGACTGCCAGCAGACTGACGAAGACACCGCGGTCGAGCTTCTGGAGGTGCAGGACCGCGATCCTGAGCCGGGCAGGCACCACCGTCACGCTCGCGCCGCTCGTGAGCGTGCCGGTCGGCGTCACGAGCGTGGCCGTGATCGTCCCCTGGCCGACGGAGCGCGACGCGACGAAGCTCGTGGTGCTGCCCGAAGCCGGGGAGAGCGAGCCGATTGTCGCCGGGCTCAGGGTCCAGGCGGCGGCGACCGGGAAGAGGTTCCCGAAGGAGTCCCGGCCGGAGGCGGAGAACTGCTTGCCTCCCCGCGCCGGCACGGACGCAGACGCGGGCGCGATGACGAGCGAGAGCGCAGGGCCGGGAGTCACGGTCTCGGTCTGCGTCCCGCTCGTCGTCCCGGCGGCGGACGCGATCAGGACGGGGTTCCCGGCGCGGGTGTCGAGGTAGTAGAAGCTCCCGCTCGTGCTCGCGCCGGCCGGAATCGTGAGCGACAGCGTGCTCGACCAGGGCCCGCCGGGGCTCGTCGAGAACGTGCCCTTAGCCGAGCTCGAGCTCACCGTCACGGTCACCGGGGCGCGCGGCAGGAAGGGTTGTCCGAGCGTGTTCTGCAGCGCCAGGCTCATCGCGGCCGACGGCGCTCCCGCGGGGATCGTCTGCGGAGCGGTCGCGAACGTGAGCACCGGCTGCGTCCACACGCGGAATGACTTCCACGAGTCGTTGAAGCGGGCGCCGGCCAGGTCGCCCACGCAGTAGAGGTTCTGGCCCGGCGGCCCGCAGGCGGCGCGCCCGGGGTCGCCCGCGGCGGCCGTGTCCGCGGAGTCGCGGATGGCCGTGCCGAGGCGATCGAGGATCGCGCTCGTCTGGGCGGCGAAGTCGGAAGGCGCGATCCCGGTCGAGTTTCGGGGGGCCCACGCGAAGCCCCAGTGGTCCTGCGCCTGCCCGCCAGTCGCGCTGAAGTAGCGAAGCGCATAGACCTGCGACGCCACGTAACCCGCCATCTGATCGGCGGGCACCATCGTCCAGCCGTACCCGGAGGAGCGCGCCCAGGCGGCGTTCGCGAGCGGGCTGTAGGCGGACTGGACGAAGGAGCGGGCGGTCTCGATCGTAGGCGGCCCCGCGTTCGCCAGCACGAGCTCGTGCTGGAAGTAGTCGTTCAGGTAGTCGCGGCGCATCTCGATCGGCGCTCCGGGCACCGCCTCGTAGCGGACGTCGCCGTACGTCTCCTGCGACCAGTCGCTGACGTACGTGCTCATGTCGGCCCAGAACTCCGAGTCGGAGAGCCAGTTCTGGAGGTTCGACTGGTACAGGGAGACATCCGTCGCCTGCTGACCGACGCCGATGACGAACGCCGCCCCCTTCGTCGGGTGCGTGCCGTCGCCCTCGTACAGCCCGCGCAGGAGCTCGCGCAGGTTGGCGCGCGCGTTGCCCGTGTTCTTCCGCACCGCCGAGGTGACCTCGTTGACGACCCAGGTGTCCCCCTTCGTTACGTCGAAGCCGGCGTCGGCCATCCGCTGGCGGGCGGTCGTCCCCGCCTGGAACCAGGTCGAGCCCGTGCTCGCCACCCACTTCGTCCAGGTCGCGTAGTGGATCTCCGCCAGCGCGTGGAGGTTCGGGCCCAGCGCGCGGACGCGCCAGGCCGCATCAGGCCTGATCTTCGTCTTATCGGCGACGATCGGCGGGATCGAGATGTAGTACTGCGCGCACGGAGAGGCGTACTGCGCGAGCTTCGTCGCCAGCCGGAGCCAGTCCGTCGGCGCGTAGAAGATGCCTCGGAGCGGGCGGCAGCCGGCGGCGGCGCGAGCGTGCGGCAGGGGCCGCCGCACGAGCTGCCGCCAGAGCTTCGCCGTCCCCACGGGATCGAGGGAGGGGACCGGAGCAGGCTCGAGGGCGGCGGGCGGGGCGATCGCGCGTGGCGCGGAGCCCGAGGCGGCGCTCGCGACAGCCCCAGCCGCCAGCGCGACGGCGGCAGCTGCCGTGAGGGCGACCGGAAGCAGACGGGGCATCCGCGCAAGATGCCCGAACGTCGTCAAGAAATGATCAAGAACGGTCGCCCGGGGGCGCGGCAGGAAGTTATTCGCGGTTGTGGTTCACGACCTCGACGTTGTTGCCGTCCGGGTCGAGGACGAACGCGCCGTAGTAGCCCGGGTGGTAGTCGAGCCGCTCGCCGGGCTCGCCGTTGTCCCGGTAGCCGGCGGCGAGAGCAGCGGCGTGGAACGCCTCCACGGTCGCGTCGTCATCCGCCGGGAACGCGATGTGCGCGTTCAAGGTGGGCGCTCCGGCGACGACCGAGAACGACGCGCCGGCGCCCACGAACTGCGCTCGCACCTGGCTCTCGCGCTCGAGCTCGAAGCCGGTGAAGGGCGCCATGGCCCCGTAGAACCTCTTCGACGCCTCCAGGCTCGCGACCCGGATCCAGAGGTGGTCGATCTGGCCGCGGGCCTCGACCGCCGCGTGGTGGACCGCCTCGGCGCTGTTCCCGTCGGGATCGCGGAGAAACCCTCCGTAGTACGTCGGGCTGTACTGCGGCCGTTCGCCGGGAGCGCCGTCGTCGCGGTAGTTCGCCTGGATGCCGGCGCGCCAGAAGGCGTCGACGAGCCCGCGCGACTTCGCCGTGAACGCGACGTGCAGGTTCCGCGTCGTCTGCTGCTCGTCGGTCTCCGACGCGAGGGAGAACTCGCCCCACTCGGCGAACTGCTCGCCGCTCTGCTTCTTCGGGATTCCGAGCGGAGCCAGCACCGTGTCGTAGAAACGCTCGGACTCGGCGCGGCGCGAGACGCGGATCGTCACGTGGTCGAACACGCCTTCGACTATGTCAGAGGGACGCCCGGCCGGGTCGTCCCCTCAGCCGCCGCGGAACCCCTCGAGCGCGGCGTCGACGAGCCCGGGGAGCGTCTCGAGGTTGTAGCCGCCCTCGAGCACCGCGGCGACCCGGGGACCGAGCGAGGCGCACCGCCGCGCGAGCTCCCGGAAGCCGTTCTCCGTCACCTCCATCTCGGCCAGCGGATCGCCCACGTGCGCGTCGAAGCCGGCCGAGACGAGCACCAGATCCGGCTCGAACTCCCGCACAGCCGGCTCGACGAGCGCGTCGAACGCGCGCAGGTACTCGGCGTCCCCCGACCCTGCCCTGAGCGGAACGTTCAGCGTGTGTTCGTCGCTCGTCCCCGGTCCGCCGGTCCCGGGGTAGAACGGCCACTGGTGGAGGGAGACGAAGAGGACGGACTCGTCGTCGCGGAAGATCGCCTCCGTCCCGTTTCCGTGGTGCACGTCGAAGTCGACGATCGCGACCCGCTCGAGCCCGAGCTCGGCCTGCGCGTAGCGCGCCGCCACGGCCACGTTGTTGAAGATGCAGAAGCCCATCGCGCGGTCGGCCGGCGCGTGGTGGCCGGGTGGGCGGACGAGCGCGAAGCCTCGAAGCTCGACCGCGACGATCGCGCAGCCCGCCGCGAGGCGGGCGGCCTCCCAGCTCGTCGGGCCTGCCGGGGTGTCGGCGTCGAGGAAGACGTCCTCTTCGAGCGACTCGATCTCCTCGACGTAGGCGAGAGTGTGCGCGCGCTCGAGCTCGTCGCGTGTCGCACGTCGGCCCTCGACGAAGTCGAGGTGGCGCTCCAGCAGCTCGAGCAGGCGCATCGGGCTCTCGGGATGGCTCCCGGTCGGATGCAGGTGCCCGAGCGCCGGGTGGCTGACGACCTCCACGCCAGTCCGCCTCAGGCCCGGCCGGCGTCCTCGGGCACGAACCTCCAGAGGCGCCACTCGCCCCGGAGGCCCTTGAGCTCGTGCGCGCCGCGGTCCTCGAAGGTCAGTCCGTCGGAGCCCGCGAAGAGGCGAACCGTCTCGGAGACGAGAATCTCGCTCGCTCTGGCCGCAGACATGATCCGCGCCGCCTCGTGCACGGCGACGCCGCGGACGTCGCGCCCGACGAGCTCCACCTCTCCCACGTGCACGCCCGCTCGCACCTGCAGGCCGGCAGAGCGCGCCGCGCGCTGGATCGCTGCCGCACAGTGGAGGGCCGGAGCTGGAGCGGCGAACGTCGCGAGCAGACCGTCCCCGGTCGTGTCGACCTCGCGGCCCCGGAATCGCTCGAGGCTCGCGCGAACGGATTCGTAGTGCTGGGACAGGAGCTCTCGCCACCGGATGTCGCCGAGCTCCGCCGCGCGCCGCGTCGAGTCGACGAGATCGGTGAAGAGGAGCGTCACGAGCACACGGCTGTGGATCCCCGCCATGAAGCCCGCGAAGGCGCGGATCCCCGACCATTCGACCTGGACGCACGGCTCGTCGCCCACGGTCCAGCCGTTGTGCCCGGGCGGGATGTCGAAGACGTCCTCGGGCCCGAACTCGAGCTTCGTTCCGTCTTCGAACTCCACGCCGAGCCGGCCCGAGAGGATCATCCCGAGGTGGCGCGCCTGGCACCACTCGCCCCCGACCCGGGGCCGTACGTCCTCGTACCAGCTCCAGCCCGGCTCGTTCACGAACCAGCCGACGGTGATGTCACCGAGGTCGACGACGCGCACGGTCAAGCGCGGAAACTCGATGACCTCGTCCGGCCTGCCGAGACTCTTGACGTGGAACTCGGCCACTCGTCCGGCGAGACTACTCCGCCGGCTCGCGGAGGATCCGCGCCAGGCGCGCGAGGCCGATCTCCTCCGCACGTTCCGCGAGGACGCCCCAGTCGGGCTCGTGGTCGGGAACGTCCGGAAGCGGCGCCCGACGGTCGAGCGTCGCGAGCCCGCGGTAGAGGCGAAGCGCGTCGGCCTCCGCTGCGAAGCGGCCCTCGTCGAGCATGCGCTCGAGCGAGCCGTACTGCCCGAGCAGGTTCGCGGCGCCTTTCTCCCCCACGCCACGCGCCCCGGGGATCTTGTCGGAGGGATCGCCACGGAGGGCGATGAAGTCCGGCACCTGCTCCGGATCGACGCCGTACCGCTCGCGCACCTCCCCTGGGCCGATTCGCGTGGGCGCGGAACCGCGGACCGGCTGCAGGATCGTCGTCCTCTCGCTCGCGAGCTGGAAGGCGTCGCGGTCCGAGGTCGCGACGAGGGCCGTTCCGCCCGCGGCCTCTTCGGCCGCCGCGGCGGCCCCGAGGAAGTCGTCCGCCTCGTAGCCCGCCGCCTTGGCGCAGACGATCCCCGCGCCCGAGACGAAGTCGGGGAGCAGGTCGAGCTGCTCGAGGAGCTCGGGCTCGAACTCGCGCCCCGCCTGGTAGCCGCTGAAGGCCGTGTGCCGGTAGGTCGGCGCCGTCAGCGTGTCCCAAGCGACCAGCACCGCCCGCGGCCGCTCGCCCTGCCAAAGGCGGAGCAGCATGGTCGTGAACCCCTCGAGCGCGTTCCCGGGCCCGCCGTCGGCGCGTCTGAACGCCTTCTTCGGGAGGGCGTGATATGCGCGGTGCGCGAACGAGTCGCCGTCGACCGCGAGGAGCGGACGCTTCACGCGAGCGACGCCTCGAGAGCCTCGATCGCCTCGCGCAGGCGCTCGGTGGCGAGGCGTGCGGCCTCGCTCGGCGACAGCTCCCCGAGACCGTCGAGCTCGAGCGGCGGGCCGTACGCGACGCGGAGGGGGCCGAGCCGCGCCAGGCGGTCGGTCCCGCGGATCGCAGCGGGCACGAGCGGGACCTGAGCGTCCAGCGCGATTCGGGCCGCGCCGGAATGCCAGCGCGCCTCGTGCTTCTTGCGCAACCCCTTCCTGCGCCGCGTCCCCTCCGGGAACATGACCACGACGTGACCGAGCCGACAGAGGTGGACGGCCCGTTCGATCGCCTCCTCGTCACCGAGCCCCCGGTAGACGCGGAAGGCGCCTCCGGCCTTCAAGACCGCGCCGAGAGGGAACCAGAAGAGCTCCGACTTCGCCATGAACCGCAGGTACCTGCGGGGGAACAGCGGCAGGCCGAGCGGCCAGGGATCGAGGTTCGAGGTGTGGTTCGCGGCGAGCACGAAGCCCCCCTCGGCCGGCAGGTTCTCGGTACCGCGAGACCGCAGCCGGAAGGCGACCTCGAGCACCGGCCAGCTCAGGACCGCGATTGCCGAGTACACGAGACCGGGCCGCGGAGGTCTGGGCACGTGCGCCAGTATTGCCGTCCATCGTCCGCCGGGCCGTCAGCAGTCGCGTCGAAGGCGGCCGCTAACGTGTCGCGCCATGTCCAAGCGGCTCGTCATCGTCGAGAGTCCCGCGAAGGCGCGGACCATCGCCGGCTATCTCGGCAGCGAGTTCGACGTGGAGTCGAGCATCGGCCACGTCCGCGATCTTCCGGATCGCGCCTCCGACGTGCCGGAAGGCCAGCGGAAGCGGTTCGGCGCCCTCGGGGTCGACGTCGAGCATGCCTTCGAGCCCTACTACGTCGTCGATCCGAACAAGAAGAAGGTCGTCAGCGACCTCAGGAAGCGGCTCACGGACGCAGACGAGCTGCTGCTCGCGACGGACGAGGACCGCGAGGGCGAGGCGATCGCCTGGCACCTCGTCGAGGTGCTGAAGCCCAAGGTGCCCGTGCGCAGGATGGTCTTCCACGAGATCACGCGCGACGCGATCGAGCGGGCGCTCGCCGAGACCCGCGGAATCGACAAGCGGCTCGTCGACGCGCAGGAGACGCGGCGGATCCTCGACCGCCTCTACGGGTACGAGGTCTCGCCCGTGCTCTGGAAGAAGGTCACGCGCGGTCTCTCGGCCGGCCGCGTGCAGTCGGTCGCGACGCGGCTCGTCGTCGAGCGGGAACGCGAGCGGATCGCGTTCGTGACGGCCGACTACTGGGACCTCGTCGCCGCGTTCGACCCGGGCTCGTTCGAGGCTCGTCTCGTCTCGGTCGACGGACGCCGCGTCGCCCAGGGCCGCGACTTCGCATCGGACGGCACGCTCCGCGACGCGGACGTCCTCCAGCTCGGCGAGGACGCCGCGCGAGCCCTCGCGGAGCGCCTCGAAGGCGCCGAGTTCACCGTTCGCTCCGCCGACGAGAAGCCGTACCGGCGACGCCCCTCCGCGCCGTTCATGACCTCTACGCTGCAGCAGGAGGCGAGCCGCAAGCTCCGCTTCTCGGCGCAGACGACGATGCGCGTCGCGCAACGCCTCTACGAGTCCGGCTACATCACGTACATGCGGACCGACTCGACGACCCTCTCGGAGTCGGCGCTCGAGGCGGCGCGCAGCCAGGCCCGGGAGCTCTTCGGAGCAGACCACGTTCCCGCGAAGCCGCGCCGCTACGAGCGCAAGGTGAAGAACGCCCAGGAGGCGCACGAGGCGATCCGCCCGGCCGGCGACCGCTTCCGCACGCCCGACGAGCTCGAACGCGACCTCGGACGGGACGAGCTCGCCCTGTACGAGCTCGTCTGGCGGCGCACGCTCGCCTCGCAGATGGAGGACGCGGTCGGCCGCACGCTCAGCCTCAGGATCGGGTCGAAGACGGAGACGGAGGAGGTCGAGTTCGGCGCCTCCGGAACGGTCGTCACCTTCCGCGGCTTCCTCGCCGCCTACGAAGAAGGACGCGACGAGCCCCCCGACGACGACGCCGAGCGGCGCCTCCCGCCCGTCTCCGTGGGAGACTCGCTCGAGGCCGTCTCGCTCGAGCCGGAGGGGCACGCGACGACCCCGCCGCCTCGCTTCACGGAGGCGACGCTCGTCCGGGCGCTCGAGGAGCGCGGGATCGGGAGGCCTTCTACCTACGCCGCGATCCTCTCGACCATCGTCGACCGCGGGTACGTCTTCAAGAGGGGGGCGGCGCTCGTGCCCACGTTCCTCGCTTTCGCCGTCGTCAACCTGCTCGAGCGCCACTTCGAGCAGCTCGTCGACTTCGATTTCACCGCCCGGATGGAGGACGACCTCGACCGCATCGCCGCCGGCGACGAGGAGCGCGTCGACTGGCTGCGCCGCTTCTACTTCGGCGACGGCGGCGGCCCCGGCCTGCACCACCTCGTCACCGAGCACCTGGACGCGATCGACGCCCGCGCCGTCAACTCGATCGCCATCCCGCGGAGCGACGCCGTCGTGCGCGTCGGCCGGTACGGGCCATATCTCGACCGCGACGGCGACCGGGCCAGCCTGCCGCTCGATCTCGCGCCCGACGAGCTGACTGCGGAGAAGGCGGAGGAGCTTCTCTCGCAGCCCGACGGCAGGTCCCTGGGCCGGGACCCCGAGACCGGGCACGAGCTCGTCCTTCGCTCGGGTCGCTACGGGCCGTACGTCACCGAGGTGCTCGCCGAAGGGGAGACCGAGAAGCCGCGAACCGCTTCGCTGTTCTCCTCCATGTCTCCGGAGGAGATCTCGCTCGAGGACGCGCTCCGGCTGCTCTCGCTCCCGCGGGTGCTGGGAACGCTCGACGACGAGGAGGTCACGGCCCAGAACGGCCGCTACGGGCCGTACGTCCGCAAGGGCTCGGAGTCGCGCTCGCTCGAGCGCGAGGAGGAGCTCTTCACCGTGACGCTCGAGCGGGCGCAGGAACTCTTCGCGCAGCCACCCAGGCGCCGCGGTCGGCAGGCCGCGCGAGCGCCCCTGAAGGAGCTCGGGCCCGACCCCACGAGCGGCAAGGCGATCGTCCTCCGGGAGGGCAGGTTCGGCCCGTACGTCACCGACGGCGAAACGAATGCGAGCCTGCGGAAGGGCGACTCGGCCGAATCGGTGACGCCAGAGAGAGCAATCGAGCTGCTGGCCGAGAAGCGCGCAAAAAGCGGGTAAACAACCCGTTAAGCGGGCTTCACTCCATCCGCCCGGTGCGAGATGATCTAACAGGCCTGGACGCGGGACGTCTCAGGTTGCAGTGCCACGGCCGGGCTGCAGTGCCGCCATCGGCTCCGTCGAGTTACGCCGGAAGTAGGCTGCGAAAACGAGCTTGCCGAACCGCCGACGTCTCTCCGACGGAATACTCGATCGAGGCGCAATCGTTGTCCCAGCTCGTGACGCCGAAGCCGCGGAATCACCCTGGAAACGCCCCGAATCACTCATAGACTCAGGTTAGGTTTGTCGCTCCGTCGAAGGGAAAGGATCGAAACGAGACGTTGACGCAGAACCAGCTCATCGAACTATTCGAGTCAGAGCACGTGAAGGCGCTCATCGAGCGCGGAGAAGAGCACGGCGGGCACCTGGAGGCGACCGACCTCGAGGCCTTCGTCGTCGAGCACGACCTCGGCGAGGAAGAGGCCGAGCTGCTCCAGCGCGAGCTCGAGGCGCACTCGATCGAGATCGGGGCCGCAGGCGAGGCCGCCGCGGCCGACAAGGAGGCCGCCGCGCAGGCGCAGTACGAGGCCGAGGCCGTCTCCGGCGCCGCGGACAGCCTGCAGCTCTTCCTCGCGGACGTCGGGCGTCACAAGCTCCTGACCGCCTCCGAGGAGGTCGCGCTCGCGAAGCGGATCGAGCGCGGCGATCCGGTGGCGAAGCGGAAGATGATCGAGTCGAACCTCCGTCTCGTCGTCTCCATCGCCAAGGGGTACCGCGGGCTCGGAGTGCCGTTCCTCGACCTCATCCAGGAGGGGACGCTCGGCCTGAACCGCGCGGTCGAGAAGTTCGACTGGCGTCGGGGCTTCAAGTTCTCGACGTACGCGACCTGGTGGATCCGCCAGTCGGTGCAGCGCGCCGTCGCGAACCACGCGCGCACGATCCGGGTCCCGGTGCACGTCGTCGAGCGCCAGCAGAAGCTGTCGCGGGCGGCTCGCCGGCTCGAGGTGGAGCTCGGCCGCGAGGCGACGAAGGAGGAGCTCGCCGAGGCCACCGGACTCCCGATCCAGCACGTGGACGAGGCGCTCGGCGCCGCCCACGCGTCCGTCTCGCTGAACCAGACGGTGGGCGCGGACGACGAGGGCGAGCTCGGCGATCTCTTCGCTGACCGCGAGGCTGCGGATCCGTTCGACGAGGCCGAGGAGTCGCTCCGCCGGCAGAGCATCCGGCGTGCGCTCGACGCGTTGCCCGAGCGCGAGCGGCGCATCCTCGAGCTTCGGTTCGGCTTCGAGGGCGAGCCGTGGACGCTCGAGGCGATCGGCCACGAGCTCGACCTCACGCGGGAGCGCGTGCGCCAGCTCGAAGGCCAGGCGCTCAAGCGCCTGGAAGCCCTCCGCGATCTGGCGGGCCTTGCGGCCTGACGCGACCGCGGCGCGGACACCCGCGCCGACCACGACTACGTCGTAGGCAATTCAGGGGCTGCGCCTGCAGGCGCAGCCCCGTGTACGTGCGGGACGCGAGCGCGCTCGGCCGCTGCGAGCGCCTCCTCGTCGTACAGGTGGCATTCGACCCGGGAGCCGCCGACGTCGAGCAGCCGCGGATCGACGGGCTCGTGCCATTCGACCTCGACCGTCTGCCCGTGCAGTTCCATCCGCCTGACGCCCTTCCAGTACGGCTCGTCCGGATCTTGGCTCCGAAACGTCTCGAGGAAGGCCAGGAGCTGCTCCGCCGACGCGCCGGCTCCCGGTTTCAGCCGGGTCACGGTGGAGGGCCGGTCGAGGACGTCGAGGTCGTCGAACAACGCGCGCTCCGAGGTGAACTCCTCCTCGGACATCTGCGCCCAGCGGGTCTCCAGCAGATCCCGGAGGTCGCGGGACTCCCAGCCGCAGACCTCGAACGCCTTCGGGCAGCGGGGATGGAAGGAGCAGCCGAGAGGAGGGCTGGCTGCGTCGGGCACCTCGCCCCGCGGCAGGTCCCGGGGAACGCTCCGCCGCGGATCGGGCTCCGGAATCGCCCGCAGGAGTGCCTGGGTGTAGGGATGCTTCGGGTCCTCGTAGATCGACTCCGACGGGCCGATCTCGACGATCCGGCCGAGGTAGAGGATGGCGATGCGGTCGCAGAAGAACTTCGCCGTCGCGAGGTCGTGCGTGATGTAGAGGTACGTGAGGCCGAGCTCCCGCTTGAGCTCGAGCATCAGCTCGAGGATCTTCGCCCGCACGCTCATGTCGAGCATCGACACGGGCTCGTCCGCCACGAGCAGGACCGGGTTCAGGATGATCGCCCGCGCGATGACCGCCCGCTGCTTCTGCCCGCCCGAGAGGTCGGACGGATACTTCTCCATGAACTGCTGCGGGGGTGAGAGCCCAACCGTCTCGAGCGCCTCGGCGACCCGCCGCTTGAGCTCCTCTCCGCTCGCGACGTCGTGGATCTGGAGCGGGTGGCCGACGGACTGCTCGATCGTCATCGCCGGGTTGAGCGACGCGTGCGGGTCCTGGAACACGATCTGGATGTCGCGTCGCAAGGGCCGAAGCTCTCTCTCCTTCATTCCGGCGATGTCGTGGCCCTCGAAGAGCACGCTGCCGGCCGTCGCGCGCACGAGCCCGAGCAGCGTCCGCCCGAGCGTCGTCTTGCCGCTCCCGGACTCGCCCACGAGGCCGAGGACCTCGCCTTTGCGAAGGTCGAGCGAGACGTCGTCGACGGCCTTGACGAAGCCGGCCTCCTTCCCGAGGAGACGAGCGCCGAAGCTGCCGCGGATCGGGTAGTAGGTCTTGAGCCCGCGGATCGAGACGAGGACGGAGTCGTCCGGTGCGTCCTGCTGAGCCAGGTCCGTCGACGAGCCGCCCAGGTCAGGCCTCCTCGGCGAGAGCGATCTCCTCCCGCTCGAGCTCCTCGGTGCCGCCCTCGGGGATCCGCTCCTCCGGGCCGTGCAGCCAGCACTGCACGCGCCGGTCGTCGTCCAGGCGCTGCTCGATCGGATCCTGGAGGCACACCCACATCGCGTTCGGGCAGCGCGGATGGAAGCGGCAGCCCTGCGGCGGATCGAGCAAGCTCGGCGGGGCGCCCGGGATCGAATGGAGCTCGGAGGTCTCGAGCGAGATCGTCGAGCGAAGAAGCTCACGTGTGTACGGATGCGCGGGATCGATGAAGACGTCGCGCGCCGGCCCCTCCTCGACGATCTTCCCCGCATACATGACCGCGACGCGGTCGCAGGACTCGGCGACGATCCCGAGGTTGTGCGTGATGAGGAGGAGCGCGGTCCCGAAGTTCCTGCGGAGGTCGGCGAGGATGCTCAGGATCTGAGCCTCAACGATGACGTCGAGGGCAGTCGTCGGCTCGTCCGCGATGAGCAGCTTGGGGCGGAGCACGAGGGCGAGCGCGATCATGATCCGCTGCCGCATCCCGCCGGAGAACTCGTGCGGGTACTGGCGAAAGCGGGTGGGTGGGATGCCCATACGGCCGAGCGTCTCGAGCGAACGCCGTCGAATCTCCTTGCCGCTCAGGTTCGGCTCGTGCTGCTCGAGCGTCTCCTGGAAGTGCTCCTCGATCCGCATCAGCGGGTTGAGCCTCGTCATCGGCTCCTGGAAGATCAGCCCCAGGTCGGGGCCTCGCAGCCGGCGAAGCTCCTTCGGGCTCATGGCGACGATGTTCTGCCCGCCGTAGTCGACGCGCCCGTCCGAGGCGGCCCCCTCAGGCAGCAGGCCGAGAATGCCCCGCCCGAGCGTGGACTTGCCACAGCCGGACTCGCCGACGAGCCCCACGACCTCGCCCGCGGCGATGTCGAGCGAGACGCCGTCGACGGCCTGCACCGGGCCCCGCGGCGTGCCGTAGTAGACCCGCAGGTCGCGGACGGAGACGACCGGCTCGGGGGTCATTCGACCTCTGCTTCGGCCGGCGTGCTCGCCGGCGTGAGCTCCACCTTCCCCCGCAGGCGATGACGCAAAATCGGGTTCATCGTCTCGTTCAACCCTTCGCCGAGCAGGGTCAGGCCCGTGACGAGCAGGACGATGGCGAGACCGGGGAAGAGCCCGGTCCACCAGATGCCAGAGCTCGTGTCCGAGACCGCGCGCTGGATGTCGTACCCCCACTCCGCGCCCTGGGAAGGCTGGATGCCGTAGCCGAGGAAGCCGAGGGCGGCAAGCGTGAGGATCGCGTCGGCGGCGTTGAGCGTCGCGAGCGGCGGCACGTTCTGGATCACGTTGAAGAAGACGTACTTCCGGATGACCGTGAACGGCCGCGCGCCGAGAGCGCGAGCCGCCTCGACGTACGTCTCCTCCCTGATGCTGTTCACGTGGTTCCGGATGACGCGGAAGTAGAGCGGTATGTACGCGACAGTGATCGCGATTGCCGCGGTCAGGATCCCCTGGCCGATCCTGCCGGAGAGCATGAACGCGATCACGATCGCGAGCAGCAGGAACGGGAACGCGAACATCGCGTCCATGATCAGCACGAGCGTCCGATCGAGCTTCCCGCCGAAGTACCCGGAGATGAGCCCGAGCGGGACGCCGACCGAGATCGACAGCGCCAGCGAGACGACGACCACCTTGAGCTCCGTCTGCGCTCCCCAGATGACCCTCGAGAGAACGTCCGTGGACTGGACCGTGGTGCCGAAGAGATGGTCGCTCGACGGTGGCGCCAGCTGTGGAAAGCGCTTGCCGTTCGCCTGGTACGCGTCGAAGGCGTAGGGGGAGATCAGTGGCGCCAGGAGAGCCATCAGGACGAAGGCGAGCGTGATCGCGGCGCCCAACCACAACATCGTGCGCGGCATCCCACGCGCCTCGCGGATAGGAGCCAGCGTCCGGCGCAGTCCGGGCAAGATCGAGCGGCCGCGAGCTGTCTCGAGCGCCGGGGCCTCGGCAGGGGCGGCCATCAGTACCTGATCCTCGGGTCGATGTACGCGCTCACGAAGTCGATGATCACGCTGACGGCGACGACCACGAGGGCGAAGACGAGAATGATGCCCTGGACGGCGGCGTAGTCGCGGTTCGAGATGTAGTTCACGAGCTCGTGCCCGATGCCGGGCCAGTTGAACGTGGTCTCGGTGAGTACGGCTCCCCCGAGGAGAATCGCGATCTGCAGCCCGACGATCGTTATCACGGGCACCAGCGCGTTGCGGAAGGCGTGCTTGCGTACCACCGCGCGCTCGCTGATCCCGCGTGCTCGCGCGGCCTCGATGTAGTCGTCACGCATCGTCCTGATCACGTTGACCCGCACGAGGCGGATGAAGACGCCAGCGGTCACGAGTCCCAGCGTCACGGCCGGCAGGATCATGTGGAGCATGACGTCCCTGAGCGCGCTCCAGTTGCGGTCCCAGATCGCGTCGATGGTGTAGATGTTCGTGTGAGTGACGAGCGTCGCCTGCGTGATCGGGCTTGCCCGGTCGGAGACGGGGAGCCAACCGAGGAACGAGCCGAAGAAGAGCTGGGCCATGAGGCCGAGGAAGAAGATCGGGGTCGCGTAGATGATGATCCCGAAGAGCCGCCCGCCGGTGTCCATCGGCGTGTCTCTGAAACGACCCGCGAGCAACCCAAGGGTGATGCCGACCGTGAGGGCGACGAGCATCGCGTAGAACGTCAGCTCGAGCGTCGCCGCGCCGTTGACCTTGATGATGTCCGTGATCGGGCGCCGGTCCGTGATCGTCGTGCCGAAGTTGCCGCGAGCCACGTCCCCCAGGTAGCTCAGGTACTGGACGTAGATCGGCTTGTCGTAGCCGAGCTGCTGCTTGATCTGCGCGATGACGGCGGGTGGGGCGTGTCCTCCGAGCGACGCGTCGATCGGGTCCCCGGGAGCGACCCTCATCAGGAGGAAGACCATCGTGAGGAGGATGAAGACCATGGGCAGCACGAGCGCGAGCCGGGTGAGCGCGTATTGCCTGAGGGAGGTCCCCTTCGCAACGGCGGCCATTTGCCCTAGTCCATCCTCGCTAGCACAGCCTCTTCCTCACCCGACTGCACGGTAGCCGCTAGTACTCGATTTCGCGGGGCTCGGATTCGCTGGAAGGAGGGGGGCCGCCTGGGCACCCCCTCCTTCCGTGCCGGAGTTTCAGGACTTCGACAGCTTCCAGAACCGCATGATGTACGCCGCGTCCAGCGTCGAGTCGACGCCGTGCACGTTGCTTCGGCTCACGGCGATCATGTTCCCTTGCCAGTACGGAAGCGTCGGGATCTGCCGAGCGGCAAGCGACTGCATCTGGCGAATCGCACCGAGGCGCGCGGCATTCGTCCTGGCGCCGCGCTCCTTGGCGATCAATGCCGTCATCTTCGGGTCGCTGTAGCCGTTCGCCGTGAAGTTGCCCTTCTGGTAGAAGCTGACGGTGTAGTCCTCGGCGTCCGGATAGTCCGGGAACCAGCCGAGCTGGAACGCCCCGTAGGTGTTCCCGAGCGTCCCGCTGTACTGCGCCCACTCGGCGGACTTCAGCGTCGTCTTGAAGAGACCCGAGCCGTCCAGCGCCCGCTTGATCTCGGCGTACTCATCGGCCGACGCGTCGCCGTAGTGCGAGGGCGTCCACCAGATGTCGACGGCGACGGGAGTCGTCACGCCCGCGGCCTTCAACACCGCGCGCGCCTTCGCCACGTTGGGCGTCGCCCCGTAGAGCGTCTTGTAGGAGTCGGTGTGCCCCGGCAGCCCCGCAGGCACCATCGAGTACAGCGGCTTGACCGTGCCGTGGTAGACGCGGGTCGCGATCGCCTGCCTCGGGATGAGATACGCGATCGCCTTCCTCACGGCGAGGTTGTTGTACGGGGCCCGCGTCACGTTGAACGTGAGGTAACGGATCACGACGCCGTTCCCCTTGTGCACCACGATGCCGTTTGCTTCAGCCAGCGAGCCCAGCTCTGTCGGCGTGAAGTCGCGGAACGCCATGTCGATCTCGCCGCGCTGCAGCGCGAGCTTCATCGTCGACGACTTTGCGTAGTAGTTGACGATGATTCCGCCGTTCTTCGGTTTCGGGCCCCAGTAGTACGGGTTCGGCTGGAACACGGCCTGCTGGCCCGGGGTGTACTTGACGAGCTTGTACGGGCCGGTGCCGATCTGCGGAGCTGTGTTCGGCTGCAGGCTGCTACCCGAGTACTTCGCCTTCGGCACGATTCCCGTCGCCGCAATCGTCGACAGGATGAACGGCCACGTCGACTGCGGAGTCTTCAGGTGGAAGATGACCTTGTACGGCCCCGCAGTGCTGGTGCTCTTCAGATTGCTGATCAGCGACGACGGCGTGTTCGCGGCCGCCTGCTTGAGGATGTGCTTGTTGTTCACCCTGTCGAACGAGAACTTGACGTCGGCCGACGTCATGGGCGAGCCGTCGGAGAACTTCACGTTCTTCCGCAGCGTGCACGTCCATGTCTTCAGGTTGCCCGATGCCTTGCAACCCGTCGCCAGCACCGGCTGGAGCGTTGCGCCATTCGGGAACCCGTAGAGACCCTGGTAGGCGAGAACGTCGAGCGTGAACGTCCCGTAGTCGTACTGCCCTGCCGGATCGATGTTGGTGACGC
>JBKPTS010000107.1:0-24011 GCA_046735575.1 Actinomycetota bacterium | reverse complement strand
CGCTTAGCGAACACTGGGCGTCTTCTCTGGTTCGACACCGTCACGGGCCTGAATGGCGACAACTCCTGTGCCGGTTGTCACTCACCGACGAATGGCTTCGGCGACTCGCAGCCGATCGCCATAGGGATCGAGAACAACGGGGTCGTCGGTCCTGATCGATCGGGTCCGCGCAACATGCGTCGTGCCCCGTCTGTCATCAACAGCGCTTTCTACCCGAACCTGATGTGGAACTCGCGCTTCGCCAGTTTGTCTGGGAACCCATTCGACAACCGCGCCGGTTTTCTCTTCCCGTCCCCGGAGGAGACGTCGCTCTCCTATCTCCCGCAACTTCTGGTCGCGCAGGCTTTCATTCCTCCGACCGAGCGCACTGAAGTTGCCGGCTTTCACTTCCCCGGCGACAACGACGCTATCCGCGCCGAAGTCATGAGACGCATCAACGCGGTGCCCGCCTATCGCCAGCTCTTCGGTGAGAGCTACCCCGAGGTCCGGACGGGTGGACCGATCACCTTCGAAATGTTCGCGAAAGCGATTGCCGAGTTCGAATTCTCCCTCACGTTCGCGAACGCTCCCATCGACCGATACGCCAGAGGCGAGCGCAACGCCATGACGGACGAGGAAAAGCAAGGCGCACTGCTCTTCTTCGGCGCGGCCGGATGCGTTGCCTGCCATGCGGTCTCCGGACAGTCGAACGAGATGTTCAGTGACTTCAAGGACCATGTGCTCGCCGTTCCCCAACTCATCCCCACAGACACGAACAACACCTTCGACGGAGCGCACCTGAACCAGGACTTCGGTCGCGCGGACGCAACACGTAATGCGGCCGATCGCTATGCGTTTCGCACATCGCCGCTCCGGAACATCGCAGTACAGGCGGCCTTCATGCACGACGGGGCGTTCCGAACGATCGAGGCGGCAATCCAGCATCATCTCGACGTGGTCGCCTCCCTCGGCTCTTACGACCCGACGAAGGAAGGACTGCCTCCCGATCTCACCGGGCCGATTGGCCCAATCGAGCCGATGCTCGCTCGCCTCGACCCGCTCGTATCGACCCCTCGGAAGCTCTCTTCCCAACAACTCGACGAACTTCTCGCCTTCGTCAGTAAGGGACTCCTCGATCCTCGCGCTCGACCCCAGAATCTGGAGAATCTTGTTCCCAAACAGGTGCCGAGCGGGCGTGCAACCTTGAGCTTCGAGTTCCCGCGGTGACGCGCCGATTTTAGGACGCGCTCAAACTCACCTACCTCTTACGCGTAGAAGGAGCAGTGGGAGAAGTTCGAGCGGGCTGCGCTCAAGTGGCTGCGGCGCTACCTGGATGAGCGCTCAGCAACGCTTAAGAACCTCGCGAAGGTCGTGGCTGAGCTCACCCAACGGCAGAAGGAGCCTCACTCGTAGGGGTATTCTCGCCGGCGCTGTGGGCGACTCATATGCACGGGAGAAGCTCAGGCTCGCCGTCGTCAGCTTGGTCGGCGCAGGATCAGTCCAAGAGCGACTCTACTGGGCCATGCTTTCCCTGATGCATCCGCGCGAGGAGAACCTCAGAGATCGCGATGAGCGGAAGCTGTTCTTGGAGATCAGGGAGCGCCTTCAAGAGCGTCACGCAGCGGAGACGGACTTCGTGGATATCGAGGACATCGAGGCAACGAAGATCGCCCGTCAAATCCTTGGCCTCTACGAGTCCCAAGTGATCAGCCTCGAGAGGAATGACCTTATGAACGCACTGCTACGAGACCAAGAGTCGGAGGGCTGACGTTTTGGCTGCTTCGCGCTGCCCCAACTGAATCGGGGTAGAAGATTTGGGTAGAAAGCAGGCATAAACGGCTCCGTAGAGCCGAATCCGTCAGAACAACTGGTTCTCGCCGCCGAAGATCGCCGAGACGGACTCGTCGGCGAAGACGTTCATGATCGTCTCGGCGAGGAGCCCGGAGACGGAGACGACCCGCATGTTCTCGGGCCTGCGCAGCGGGTCGATGGGAACGCTGTCCGTCGTGACGATCCCCGCCAGACCCGCGCGGCCGATCCTGTCGATCGCCTCGTGCGAGAACGCGAAGAGACCGTGCGTCACGAACAACCAGATGTCCTTCGCGCCCGCCTCCCGCAGCGCCGCTGCCCCGGCCTCGACGGTTCCCCCCGTCGTGATGACGTCGTCCCCGACGATCGCCACCTTGTCGGCGACGGGGCCCGTGATCTCGGTGACGGCGGCGACCTCGTGCGCAGGACGCGTCTTGTGCATGATCGCGAAGTCGGCCCCGATCATCTCCGCGAAGCGGAGCGCGTGCTTAGCCCGCCCGGCATCGGGCGCCACGGAGACGACGTCCGATCCGGTCAGGCCCTGGTCGCGGAAGAACTGCGCGAACAACGGCAGCGCGGTCATGTGGTCGACCGGGATGGTGAAGAAGCCCTGGATCTGGCCCGCGTGCAGGTCCATCGTGAGCACGCGATCGACCCCGGCGAGCTGGAGCATGTCCGCCACGAGACGTCCGGAGATCGGCTCCCTCGGCTTTGCCTTGCGGTCCTGGCGCGAGTACGGGAACCACGGGACGACCGCGGTGATGCGCTTGGCGGAGGCGAGCTTCGCGGCCTGGATCATGAGCATGAGCTCCATCAGGTTCTTGTCCACCGGCGGGCAGCCCGTCTGCACGATGAACACGTCCGCGCCGCGCACCGACTCGCAGTAACGGCAGTAGGTCTCGTCGTTCGCGAACGTCTCGAGCTCGATTTCGCCGAGCTCGACGCCGAGCCGCTCCGCGATGCTCCGCGCGAGGTCCGGGTGCGAGCGTCCCGCGAAGACCATCAGCCGCTTCTTCGGCGCCAGCGGGATCGCGTGGCCCGTCCTCATCTCGGTGTACGGCACGCCGGCGTCGAGGCCGGGGAGCGCCTGCTCAATCGTTCCGCTTTCCACCCCGCCCTTCCTTGACGACCTGCTTCGCGCGCGCGATCGCGAGCGCGTTCGGAGGGACGTCGTCTGTGATCACGGAGCCGGCTGCAATCCATGCGTGGTCGCCGATCGTCACCGGGGCGACGAACGCATTGTCGACTCCCGTCCTGACGTTGTCGCCGATCACCGTGCGCTCCTTCGAGCCCGTCTCGTGGTCGAGGTTCACCGTGATGTTTCCCGCTGCGACGTTCGTATCCGAGCCGACGTCGGCGTCTCCGAGGTAGGAGAGGTGCGGGACCTTCGTCCGCTCGCCGATCCGCGAGTTCTTGATCTCCACGAAGGTGCCTGCCTTCGCTCCAGCTTCGAGGACGGTTCCGGGGCGAAGGTAACAGAACGGGCCGACGAGAGCCCCGGGGCCGACCTCCGCGTCCACGAGCACCGCGTGCGGGCCGATCTGCGCCTCCGAGGCGATCCTCGAAGCGCCGCGGATGACGGTGAACGGGTGGATGACCGCGTCGCGGCCGATCGTTACCTCCGCGTCGATCCACGTGCTCCGGGGATCGACGATCGTGACGCCGGCGAGCATGTGCGCCTCGTTGATCCGGTCGCGGAGCCTGGCCGAAGCCGCGCCGAGCTCGACCCGCGTGTTGACGCCCTCGGTCTCCACTGGACTCCCCCCATTCTGTACGGCGACGCGGCCGCCCTCGCCGACGAGGAGGCCGATCGTGTCGGTCAGGTACAGCTCACCTTGTGCGTTGTGCGGCTCGAGCCGCTCGAGAGTGGGCCACAGGCGCTCTGCTCGGAAGACGTAGATCGACGAGTTGACCTCGCGGAGCGCGAGCTGCTCGGGAGTCGCGTCTCTCGCTTCGACGATCGCCACCAGGGAGCCTCGGTCGTCCCGGACGATCCGCCCGTACTCGCCCGCATCGTCGGGCTCGAAGGAGAGCACGGTCGCCCAGGCGCCGGAACGACGATGCCGCTCGACGAGCTCACGCAGGGCCTCCGCGCGCAGGAGCGGCGAGTCGCCGGAGAGGACGAGCACGTCCTCGGCCCGTCCCTCGAGCGCGGCACGTGCCGCTTTGACCGCGTCGCCGGTGCCGAGCGGCTCCCGCTGCACCGCGACCTCCACGCCGTCGAACGCGTCTGCGCTCACCGGCGACGTGACGACAACGAGCGGGTCCGCGCCGAGCTCGCCGGCGACCCCGAGCACCCAGTCGACCATCCGCCGCCCGAGCAGCGGGTGCAGGTGCTTCGGCGTCGCGGAGCGCATGCGGGTCCCGAGGCCCGCGGCCATCACGACTGCTCCGAGATCGCTCGTCATCGTCGGCAAATGGCTGGGGCGCCAGGATTCGAACCTGGGATCACGGGACCAAAACCCGTTGCCTTACCACTTGGCCACGCCCCAGAGCTAGACGCCGCAGTTTGCCTGTTCACGGCGTCGGGCGTGCGAGCCACGCCCAGGCACCGGCTCGGAGGACGCGCTCCGCACGTCGCGCGGCATTCTCGTCGGCGAAGAGGCCGTAGACGGTCGGACCGGCGCCGCTCGTGTCGACGCGAAACGCGCCGAGCTCCTCGAGCTCGTCTCCGAGCGCGGAGCGTGCTGTACGGCCGAGCTCGTTCGCCGGGAGGCGAGCCAGGTCGCGCGGTGCCCGGACGCTCCCCAGCGCTTCGACCAGCGCTCGTCGGCGATCGGCGAAGGAGTGCGCCGCTGCGTCCGCATCGACCGCGGCGTAGACCGCCGCGGTGGAGCTCTTCTGGGCGTCGGGCGGCAGCGCCAGGACGATCCAGTAGTCGGTCGGCAGCTCGACCGGCCTGAGCGTCGTCCCGTCGCCGGTCGCGAGCTTGGCGCCGGGGGAAAGGAAGAAGGGCACGTCGGACCCGATCGCAGCTCCGAGGTCGTGCAGCTCGGCAGGCGAGAGCGCTCCCGCTGCGAGCTCGTTCGCGAGCCCGAGCGCGGTCGCCGCATCGCTGCTTCCTCCGCCGAGGCCCGCGGCCACGGGAATCTGCTTCTCTATGCGCGCGCGCCACCCCGGCTCGGCGGCCCTCGAGCTGTCGAAGAGCTCGAGCGCGCGGCGGACGAGCGTGTCTTCCGGAAAGCCGTCGACGGCGATTCCGGATGTCGAGCGGTCGACCTCGACCACGTCGTGCAGGTCGACGCGCTCGAGGACCGTCACGACCTCGTGCTTCCCGTCCGCCCGACGCGGCCCCACGACGAGCCCGAGGTTGATCTTGGCGTACGCGCGCGCGCGCATCAGCCGAGCTCCGCTGCAAGCTCGACGAATTCGTGCGGCGTGAGCTCCTGGGCGCGAGAGCGCGGAGAGCGTCCGATCGCCTCCAACGCGTTCTCCACCTGGGCTCGGGACGTGAGCCCGGTGAGCACGGCGGAGTTGGCGAGCGTCTTGCGGCGATGCGCGAACGCCGCTTCGACGAGGCGGCGCACGGTCGCCGGCAGGCCGCGGGAGGTGCGAACGAACGCCACGAGCGCGGAATCGACTCGCGGCCTGGGCCGGAACGCAGAGGGCGGGACCACGCGCGAGCCCACCCTGCGCGCCTGCAGCTGGATCAGCACCGAGACCGCGCCGTAGGCCTTGGTGGCCGGAGGGGCGAAGAACCGCTCGGCGACCTCGCGCTGAACCATCACGCACCAGCGCTCCAGCGCGTCGCCGTGCTCGATGCTCTCCAGGACCAACGGCGTGGCGATGTTGTAAGGCAGGTTCGAGACGAGCTTGGTGGGCGGCGGCAGAAGCGCGCCCAGGTCGAGGTCGAGGGCGTCGCCGAAGGTGAGCCCGACGTTCGGATGGCCTGCAAGCGCCTCCCGCAGCGGCTCCTCGAGACTGCGGTCGAGCTCGACCGCGTGCACGTGGCGCGCGCGGCCGGCGAGAAAACGCGTGAGCACGCCGAGGCCGGGCCCGACCTCGAGGACGACGTCCTGCGGATCGAGCGCCGCGAGCCGCCCGATGACGCCGAGCAAGTTCTCGTCGACGAGGAAGTGCTGCCCGAGCGATTTCTTCGGCCGGACGCTCACAGTCCGAACGCCGCCGCGGCGTTCGCGTGCGTCCGGGACGCGAGGTCTGCAGCGTCTTCCCCCAGCTCCTCGGCCAGAAGCGTGATCGTGTGCACGACGTTCGCAGGCTCGTTGCGCGCGCCCCGAACCGGCTGCGGCGCGAGGTAGGGGCTGTCCGTCTCCACGAGCAGCCGGTGCGCGGGCACCGCCCGTGCCGCATCGCGCAGGTCCGATGCCTGCGGATACGTCACGTTTCCCGCGAACGAGACGAAGTACCCGCGCTCGAGCGCCGCGGGAAGGAGTCTCGGCGAGGAGAAGCAGTGCAGGACGACGCGTCCGCGAAACGGCTCGAGCGCCTCGGCCGTCTCGGCAGAAGCCTCGCGGCTGTGGACGACGATCGGAAGCTCGAGCTCGCTCGCGAGCTCGAGCTGCGCGTCGAAGAGGCGCCGCTGCTCGGCGAGCGACGCCTGCGGCCGCACGGAGTCGAGCCCGCTCTCGCCGACGGCGACCGCCTTCGGGTGTTCGAGCAGGGCGCGCAGCTCGCCCACCTTCCGTGCCTCGGCAGAAGCAGCCTGGTGAGGGTCGATCCCGAGCGCCGCGTAGACGCCGTCGTTCTGCTCTGCGATCGCGAGTGCGGCGCGGCAGGACTCGATCCCGGTTCCCACGGTGACGATGCGGCTCACCCCGGCTTCGCGCGCCCGTGCGACGATCGCGCCTGCCGGCACCTCGCAGGCGTCGAGATGCGCGTGCGAGTCCGTCACGCCGCCGCGGTGGGCGCGTCGATCCGTGGGTAGAGCGGCTCCGACGGGACGATTCCGTCGCGCGCGGGCGTCAGCCCGTACGCAACCTGATCCCACGCGATCTGGCCGGGGCTCGCGCCGAGAGCGGCGAGGATCCGCGGCGAGGTCTCGGGCAGGTAGGCGGCGAGCGCGATCGCCACGACCCGCAGGCCGTCCGCCAGGTCGTACAGCGTCCGTTCGAGCTCGTCTCGGTGGGCCTCGTCCTTCGCGAGCTGCCAGGGAGCCTGGCCCTCCACGTGGCGGTTGAGCGCGCGCACCACTTCCCAGACGCGCTCGAGCGCGCCGGTGATGTCGTAGCGGTCGAGTCGCTCCGCCACGTCGTCCGCGAGGGGCTCGACGAGGGCTCGAACCGGCGACTCCTCGGACGCGCAAGCGGGGAGGCGGCCGTCGAGATAGCGGGCGATCATCGCCGTCGTGCGTGAGAGCAGGTTCCCCAGGTCGTTCGCCAGCTCTCGTTCGTAGCGGTCGTGGAGATCCTCGATCGACGCGCTCCCGTCGTGCCCGAAGGAGACCGCACGGGCGCTCCAGAAGCGAACGGCGTCCGCCCCGTAGACGTCGATCAGGTCGAGCGGGTCGAGGACGTTCCCGAGGGATTTCGAGATCTTGCGCTCATCGAGGAGCAGGAACCCGTGGACGAACAGCTGCTTCGGGACCTCGTAGCCGGCAGAGAGCAGGAGCGCCGGCCAGTAGACGCAGTGAAATCGCAGGATGTCCTTCCCCAGGAGGTGCCGAACTGCCGGCCAGAAGCGCGGGCCGAGGTCCTCGCCCGGGCGGGCGTAGGAGAGCGCGCTCCGATAGTTGACGAGGGCGTCCGCCCAGACGTACGCGACCTGCGAAGGGTCCCAGGGGATGGGAACGCCCCACGGCTGTCCCGCCCGGCTGATCGAGAAGTCCTGCAGGCCTCCGGCGACGAAACTGCGCGCCTCGTTGAACCGGAAGGACGGGAGGACGAAGTCGGGACGCTCGTCGTAGAGGGCGAGCAGGCGATCCTGGTAGACGGAGAGACGGAAGAACCAGTTCTTCTCCTCGATCCACTCCGGCGTCGTCTCGTGGATGGGGCACTTCCCGTCGACGAGCTCGGACTCGGTCTTGAACGCCTCGCAACCGACGCAGTACCACCCCGCGTAGACGTCCTGGTAGACGTCCCCGGCGTCGTAGAGCCGCTGGAGAAAGCCCTGGACGAAGGCTTTGTGGCCCGGGTCGCTTGTGCGGATGAAGAAGTCATTCGTCGCGTTGAGCCGTTCCGGCAGCGAGCGCCAGGCGCCGACGATGCGATCGGCGTACTCCTGCGGCTCCAACCCCTGTTCCTGGGCGACCCGCGCAACCTTCGACGCGTGCTCGTCCACGCCCGTGAGGAAGAACACGTCGTCTCCTCGCTGGCGATGGTGCCGCGCCAGGATGTCGGCAGCGATCGTCGTGTACGCGTGCCCGATGTGCGGGGTCGCGTTCACGTAGTAGATCGGTGTCGTCACGTAGTAGCGCATCGCGGGAAATGATAGGGAGTCGTCGTTGCGCTGCCCTCGCCGCTGCCGCCCCCGCGACGAGCGTGAGGGCGAGCAGCAGGCATCCAGGGAGGAGCAAGTGACGCAGCCTGGACGATCCCTCGGGGCGTGTCTCGGGCGCCACTGCCGTAGCCACCGCCGTCGCCGCAGCGACGGGGCGTTGCGAGCTGCCTCGGGGCTCGCGCACGTCCTGCGGTGGGGCACCGGCGCGCGCCTCGGCACGCTGGAGGTGGGCGTTTCCGGGCTGTGACGACCGGCCCTTCCGGAGCGTTCCCGCGGGCGTCGAAGCCGTCCGCTCCGTCTCCGACCTCGGACGCGGACGAGTCGCCGTCATCGGCCGGACCCTGGCAGCGCCGCCGGATCCCGCAGCGGCGTCTGCCCGAACGTGGCTCGAGCGCCGGAAGCGAGACGATGGGTTCGCGTCCGTCGAGCCCGACGCGGCGACGACCGTGAGCCCCGAATCCGCTGGCGCATCCTCGGCAGAAGGCGCGTCAGAAGCGGCGTTCGCCCCGGATTCGGCGGCCACAGGCGCAGGGGTGCTCCCGGACGGAGAGGACGCGGGAGGCGGAGTCGACGTGGACGGCGCAGGCTGGGGCGCCGGAGCCGCCGCCGCCGAGGCAGGCGGAGGCTTGGGAGGTGTGGGTGCGGGATCCGGCGTGCTCACGGCCGGAGGCGCAGGCGTCGCGCTCCTGCGCTGCGGGAGGAGCGTGAGGGGGTCGACGTACTTCTCGGAGTCGCCGATCCTGATCCCGAGGTGAACGTACGGCACCTCCTGCTCGGTCTCGCCCGAAGGGCCGGGCTCCGCGACGGGCATGCCCTCGGCCACGGTCTCCCCCTTGCGCACGAGAAGCCTGCCCAAGTGGGTGAGGGAGGCCTTGTAGCCGTCGGAGGTCGCGATCGTCACGGTCCAGCCGTAGGTCGGCAGCTCGCCCGCAAAAGTCACGTCACCCGATGCCGGGGCGCGCACGTCAAGTCCGCCGGAGACGGCGACGTCGATGCCGCGATGCTGCCCCGCCGCGTAGGGGTCGTCGCCGACGGAGAAGCCGCGCAGGACCGCCCCGTCCGCCGGCCACGCCCAGGCGAGCGCAGAGGGCACCGCGATCAACGTCCAGGCCGAGATGACGGCCACCGCTCCTGCCAGTCTCGTTGTCGAAAACGTAAACACCGCGTCGGCGTGTAGGGTAGCGGGACGTCGCCTCGTTGTCAAATCGGCCTACAGAGAGGCTTGGTACAGGGCGTTCCTGGCGATGCCCGTCACCCCGGCGACGACCTCGACGGCCCGGCGGCGCGGGAGCCCCTGCGCGACGAGCTCGGCGACTGCCGCGAGCGCCTCGGCGGTCACGTCGGCAACGCGCCCTTGCGGCTCGGGCCCGAGGACAAGGGTGATCTCGCCTTTTGGCGCCTCCCGGATCCGCGCGGAGAGCTCGGCGAGCGAGCCCCGCTCGATCTGCTCGAACCTCTTCGTGAGCTCGCGGCAGACGGCGGCAGCGCGCGCCGGCATGGCTTCCGCCAGCACGGCGAGCGTCGCCGGCAGCCGACGCGCCGACTCGAACGCGACGACGGCGTGCGGGCGGCGGGCGAGCCGGCGCGCCAGGTCGTCGCGCTCCGCCTTCCCGCGGGGCAGGTAGCCGATGAACTCGTAGCCCTCGCCCAAGAGGCCGCTCGCCACGAGCGCGGTCTCGACGGCCGACGGCCCGGGCAGCACCGTCACCTCGTGCCCCGCGTCGACCGCCGCCAGGATCAGGCGCGCGCCGGGGTCGTTGACGCCGGGGAGCCCCGCGTCGGAGACGAGCGCGAGCCGCTCCGCGCGCGCCAGCCGCCCGAGCGCCTCCTCCGTTCGAGCGGCCTCGTTGTGCCGGTGGTAGCTCGCGAGCCGAGCCGTGATGCCGTGCCGGTCGAGCAGGGTCCGCGTCCGACGCGTGTCCTCGCAGAGGACGAGGTCCGCCTCGCGGAGCTCGCGGAGGACGCGAAGAGTCACGTCCTCGAGGTTGCCGATCGGCGTCGCGCAGACGGCGAGGGGCATCAGCCCGCGTCGAGCGCGTCGAACGCGACCAGAGCCGCGCCGACGAGACCGGCGTCCGCGCCGAGCTCCGCCGGGACGATGCGCAGGGTCTCGTCGGCGGGCGCGAGGGCCTCGCGGCGGGCAGCGTGCAGCGCGGGCTCGAGCACGAGCTCGCCCGCCGCCCTTCCGAACCCGCCTCCGACGACGACGAGCTCCGGGTCGAACTCGTTCACGAAGGAGCCGATCGCGGCCCCGAGCAGCTCGCCGATCTCCGCGAGCGCGGCTCGCGCAGGCTCGTCGCCGGAGCGCGCGCGCTCGATCAGGACCTGCCCGTCCGCGTCCGGCCCGTAGAGCTCACGCGCGGCGCGATCGGCCGCCGTCCCAGACGCCATGACCTCCAGGTGACCACGTCCGTGGCAGTTGCCCTGGCAGGGATGACCCCCTGCCCGCACGACGACGTGCCCGAGCTCCGCCCAGCCGCGGTAGAGCCGACCGTCGAGGACGAGGCCCCCGCCCACGCCGGTCCCGAGCGTGATCATCACGAGATTCGAGGTCCGGCGGCCTGCCCCGAGCCTCCACTCCGCGAGCGCGGCGGCGTTCGCATCGTTCTCGACCCCGACCGGCAGCCCGAACCGCTCGCGGGCATGCGCTGCCAGATCGAGCTCGGTGAGCGGGAGGTTCGTCGCCTGCAGCGCGATCTTCGTCCGCCGGTCGAGGTTCGACGGGATCCCGTACCCGATCGCGGCCACGCGCTCGTCGAGGAGCTCCGCGACCGCCGCGTCCAGGGCTTCGACGACCTCCGCTTCAGAGGCCTTCGGCGTCTCCCGCTCGCGGCTTTCGCGGATCGCGCCGTCGCGGGCGACGAGGCCCGCCAGGATCTTCGTCCCGCCGACGTCCACGCCGATCACGAGGGACGCGTCCAAACCGCGGCAACCATAACCGGACGCTCGGGAACGGCCAGGGCTCGCCGAAACCGGCCCCTAACCCCGTGCCCGCGAGGGCCGTTGGCATCATGACGCTCCAGATGGCCGTCGGAGACAAGCCGTACCGGCTCTATCGGGGCGGCCGCACGAAAGGAAAGGTCCCGCTCGAGCGTCGCACCCGCGGGCCGGGCACCCCCGGGCAGCCGGTGCCCCCGGAGGCGCCGCGCCGGCGGCGGTGGGGACTCTGGATCGCGCTCGGGCTCGTCGGCCTCATCCTCCTCTTCGTTCTCTGGGCCGCCCTCGGCTTCCTCTCGTTCTCACGCGGCGTCCACCACGCGAACGACCGGCTCCCGCGAAATGCTCGCCGGCAGCTGACGGAGCAGCAGGGCTCCCTCCTCTCGAGCCCGACGACGATCCTGCTCATGGGCACCGACGGGGGCGAGCACGGTCGGGCCGGCTCCCGGCGCTCGGACTCGCTCCTGCTCATGCGCACCGATCCCGGCAAGAACCGCATCTCCTACCTCTCGATCCCGCGGGACCTGCGGGTCGAGATCCCCGGCTACGGGGCCGGCAAGATCAACAGCGCAAGCCAGTTCGGCGGGCCCGCGCTCACGATCGCGACGGTGCGCCGGCTGACAGGGCTGCCGATCGAGCACGTCGTCGTCATGGACTTCCAGGGGTTCAAGAAGCTCATCGACGCCCTGGGCGGGATCGAGATCGACGTGCCGAAGCCGATCCTCTCGAACAAGTTCGACTGCCCGTACCCGCCGAGTCGGTGCGGCTCCTGGAAGGGCTGGAGGTTCGGCAAGGGCAGGCAGCACATGGACGGCCGCCGCGCGCTGATCTACTCGCGCATCCGGGAGAACCAGCTCGACCCGTCGGAGACCGACATCAGCCGCACCACCCGCCAGCAGGCGGTCGCGCAGGCGGTCGGGGACAAGGTCGCGAGCTTCGGCACGTTCGTCAAGCTGCCGTTCATGGGGGACTCGCTCGCGTCTCCGATCGCGACCGACCTGTCGGCGTGGGAGCTCGCGAAGCTCGGCTGGGTGCGCTTCCGGGCGAACGACGGCCAGACGCTCCACTGCCGGCTCGGTGGCCAGCCGGCCACGGTCGGCGGCCAATCCGTCCTCGTCGGGTCGGAGGACAACGTCGGCGTGATCGCGATGTTCCTGCGCCGGACGGCGCCGCTCGCCCCGCAGAAGGGCTTCCCCTACGCGCCGGGCTGTACCCGCGGCTGAGCCGGGTCAGCTCGCGTCGGCGGACGCCTTCTTCTCTCCGGACGGCTTGTCGCCCGCCGGCTTCTCCGCCGTCGACTTCTCCCCCGCGCCGTCGTCCTTCGCGGCCGACTTTCGATTGCCCCGACCGTAGTCCGTCGAGTAGAAGCCCGAGCCCTTGAAGTGCACTGCGACCGGGAAGAGCACCTTCTGCACCGGCCCGGCCCCGCAGGTCGCGCAGACCTCGACCGGCGGGTCCGTCATCCGCTGGAAGACCTCGAACGTGTGCCCGTTCGGACAACGGTATTCGTAGATCGGCACGAGGGTGAAAGGCTAGCGCCCGCTACGGCGCTGATCGGTCTCGCTCCCGCTCCGCGTCGAGCAGCTCCAGGTAGCAGGGCGCGCTCTCGAAGGCGGCGAGCCCGCGCGGGCGGCCGCGCCTGCGCCGGATCCGCCGCCGCCTGTCGACCGTGGCGACGACGGCCGAGGCGCCCACGAGGCCCCCGAGCAGGAAGGACCTAACGCTGCGCCGCTTCTCCTCGCCGTCCACCGTCTGATCTTAGGCTTCGCGCAATGCTCGTCTGCACTCTCGGAGACGCGACGCTGGACGTGTCGGTGCTCCTCCGCGGCCCGCTCGCGGCGGGAGGCGACACCGAGGCCGAGATCCACCTGGCGGCAGGCGGGCAGGCGGCGAACGTCGCGGCCTGGGCTGCGGAGCTCGGCGCCGACGCGCGCTTCATCGGCAAGCGGGGCGCCGACCGCTCCGGCGCCTTCGTCGCGGCCGAGCTCGAGGCGAAGCGGGTGGCGCTCGCGGGGCCCGTCGAAGGAAGGAACGCCGTCGTCTGCCTGCTCGTGACGCCGAGCGGCGAGCGCTCGATGGCCCCCGACCGCGGCGTCGCGCCCGACCTGCGCGAGGACGAGCTGGTTCCGGACTGGCTCGATGGCTGCGACCACCTCTTCGTGTCGGGGTACGCCCTCTTCCGCGAACCCGTCCGTGCGGCCGCCCGGCGCGCGGTCGTGCTGGCCCGCGAGCAAGGCGCCTCGGTCAGCGTCGATCTCGCCTCGTGGAGCGCGCTGCGGGCGGCCGGAGCGGAGGAGGTCCGAGATCTTCTGGGCGCTCTCGGGCCGGACGTCGTCTTCGCGAACGAGGACGAGGAGCAGGCACTCGGCGGCCGGCTCGCGGGCACGGCCTGGATCCTCAAGCGCGGTGCGCGCGGGTGCTCGTTCGACGGCGACGAGCGCGGGATCGTTCCCGTGGAGCACGTCGTCGACTCGACGGGCGCCGGCGACGCCCTCGCCGCCGGCTGGATCGTCGGCGGCCCCGACCTCGCCCTGGAGGCGGCGGCGCGCTGCGTCCAGCACCCGGGCTCGATGCCGCCGTGAGCGCGCTCGAGATCGCCGAGGAGGTCCAGGACGCGCTCCGGCACGAGGCGCCCGTCGTCGCCCTCGAGACCACGCTCGTCGCCCACGGTTTCCCCGCCCCCACGGGCGTCGAGGTCGGGCTCGAGGCCGAGGCGGCCGTGCGCGATGCCGGAGCCGTGCCCGCGACCGTCGGCGTCCTCGACGGGCGCGTCCGCGTGGGCGTCGGCTCCGACGAGCTCAGGCGCTTCACCCTCGAGTCGCGGAAGGTCGGCCCGCGCGAGCTCGCGACGTGCGCGGTAGAGCGGGCGACCGGAGCGACGACCGTGGGCGGCACGCTCGCCGTTGCGGCGCTGGCCGGCATCGGCTTCCTCGGCACCGGCGGGATCGGGGGCGTGCACCGTGGCTTCGCGGCGCTTCCGGACGTCTCCGCCGATCTTCCGGCGCTCGCGCGCGCTCCCGTGCTCGTCTGCTCCTCGGGCGCGAAGTCGTTGCTCGACGTTCCCGCGACCGCCGAGCTCCTCGAGACGCTCGGCGTTCCCGTCCTCGGCTACCGGACGGACACCCTGCCGCGCTTCTACTCGGCCGAAGGCGGCCCGGTCGCTCCGCGGCTCGAGAGCGCCACCGACGCCGCGCGCATCGCGCAGGCGCACTGGGGCCTCGGCGGCGCCGGCCTCCTCCTCGCGAACCCGCCGCCCGAGAGCATCGACGTCTCGGAGCTGATCGAGGAAGGGCTCGAGCAGGCGGCGAAGACAGGCGTCTCGGGGCAGGCGGTGACGCCCTTCGTGCTCTCGTTCCTGCACGAGCGGACGGGCGGCCGGACCCTGGAGCTCAACCGCCGGCTGGTGGTCGCGAACGCGAAGCTCGCCGCCGAGGTCGCTGTAGCGTTCGCCTCGCTTTGAGCCTCTACGACGCCGTCCGCGAGCTCCCGCTCCACATCGAGTCGTACGAGCTCGAAGGGCTCGAGCTGCAGGCACGGCCGGACTTCCGCCGCAAGACGACCTTCGTTCACCTGCAGGGATCCGGCGAGGAGGGAATCGGCGAGGACGTCACCTACGACGCGGCCGAGCACGACCGGCTGCAGGAGCGGGGGCCCGACCTGCCGCTCGCAGGAACGTGGACGCTCGACTCGTTCTCCGACCATCTCGGGGGCCAGCCGCTGTTCCTCGGGGATCCGGCCCAGGCGCAGTACGTCGACTACCGGCGCTGGGCGTTCGAGAGCGCCGCGCTCGACCTCGCGCTGCGCCAGGCCGGCCGCTCGATGGGCGAGGCCGTCGGACGCGCGGCGCGCCCCGTCGAGTTCGTCGCTTCCATGGGTCTCGGCGACCCGCCGTCGAGCGAGCGCGTCCATGCCTGGCTCGCCCTCTACCCGCGGCTCCGCTTCAAGCTCGACGCTTCGAGCGCCTGGACGCCGCAGCTCGTCGCCGAGCTCGCGGCGACCGGAGCGGTCGACTCGATCGACCTCAAGGGTCAGTACCGCGGCACCGTCGTCGACCAGCCTCCGGATCCCGCTCTCTACCGGCTCGTCGCCGAAGGGTTCCCGGACGCCTGGCTCGAGGATCCCGCGCTGACCGCGGAGACGGAGGCGGTGCTGGAGACCCACCGCGACCGTGTGACCTGGGATGCGGTGATCCACTCGGTCGCGGACATCGAGGAGCTTCCGTGGCGCCCGCGGACCGTGAACGTCAAGCCCTCCCGCTTCGGCTCGGTGCGAGCGCTCCTCGCCGCCTACGACTACTGCGAGGAGCGAGGGATCGCCGCGTACGGAGGCGGCCAGTGGGAGCTCGGCCCCGGTCGGGGGCAGATCCAGCTCCTCGCCGCCCTCTTCCATCCCGACACGCCCAACGACGTCGCGCCGCGCGAGTACAACCTCGCCCCACAGTCCGGCCTGCCTGCGAGCCCGCTCGCGGTCGAGCCGCGCGAGACGGGCTTCCTCGCGGTCGCGTAGGCGCTATGCGAACTTCGCCAGCAGCTCGTCCACGTCGATCAGCGGCAGCGACTGGAGGCTCGCGCTCCCGCGCGCCCCGAGGGCGAGGGACACCTTGGCGACCGTCACGTCGTCGGGCGCCTCGATGACGTTGACGAAGTCGTACTCGCCGAGCGCCGCCCACTGGTGGAGCACCTTGGCGCCCATCTCTTCGACGTCGCGGTTGACCTCACGCAACCGCGCCGGGTTCGCGTGCAGCGTCTGGACGCCCTTCTCGGTCAGGGTCGTCAGCATCAGATAGGTCGGCATCGGGCTCCTTTCCGTCCCTTTCGCGCGAGCGTAACCGAGCCTCCAGGTCGACGTACACGGTGACGGCGCCCAGGAAGAGCAGGGGAGCGACCAGCGTGTCGGCGAGGAAGATGGCCGTCCGCACGGCGCTGTCCGCCTGCGAGCGGAGCACGAGCGCGAGCGCGGTCCGGGTCAGAACGAAGAGCGCGGCGAAGGTGACGAACGACCCCGCGGCGTGCAGGTACCCGGCGCGTGCGAGCTCGAGCGAGCGCCGCACCGAGTCGACGACGCCGCGCCGCTCCGCCATCGCCGCGGGGACGGAGAGGCCGACGAGGGCGAGCCAGAAGACGCTCGCGAGCGCGAACCAGGGGAAGAAGAGCGCGGCCGGCAGGAAGACGGCCGTGCCGACGAGCAGGGCGACGAGCCACGAGCGGGCCGGCGCCCGCACGCGGAGCGCAAGGCTCGTCGCGTACGCGAACGCGAGCGTGAAGAAGGGAGCGGCGACCAGGAGCACGACGATGGCCACGAGCCGGCTCCTCCCCACCGTCAGCTGGTTCGCGACTGCGACGATCAGGCCGAGTGGGAGCGCCCGCCCGAAGCACGCGCCGTAGAGCCGCACCGTCTCCGCGACCGCCTGCCCGACCGTCCTCCGCTCGGGCGGCAGCGGGGGCGGCAGCTCACGCCGGGAGCTGCGATTCCGATCGCGCGGCATGAGCCGCGAAGGCTACGTCCGGAGCGCCGCGAGCAGGTCGGGAAGGATCCCGCGCAGGGTGTCGATTCCGCGGGTGACCTGCCAGCGGGCGCGGTCTCCCTCGCCGATCTCGTTCGAGATCGCCCTCACCTCGACGGCCGGCACGCCGGCCAGCTCGCACGCTCGCAGCACGCCGAAACCCTCCATGCCCTCGACGCGGACGTTGGGATGCGCGCCGCACGGGCCGTCGACCGTCGCGCTCGTGCCGATCGGCAGCGCGACTGCGTGCGGAAGCGCGGCTTCGGCGGCGGCGAGGAGCGCGGCGTCGGGCGCGGCGCGGTCGACCACCGGGACGCTCGCCGAGAGATCGCAGTAGACGGACTCGCTCCCGATGACCAGGCGCCCGGGAGTGATGCCCTTGGCCCCCGCCACGCCGACGTTGACCACCGCCGCCGGCCGCTCGCGCGCGAGCGAATGGGCCGTGGCGACCGCCGCCTCGACCGGGCCGATCCCGCACACGAGACCCGGCTGCTCGCAGAGCTCGGCCTCGGTGGCGGCGACGAGGAGGATCTCGGGCAAGCGCACCTCCCTCTCGAACGACGGGCGGTTCGATCCTACTCGTCGGCGCGAAGCAGGAAGACCGGGTGCCGCGGCGCCTCCGCGAGCCACGCCGAGTCCGGCGAGCGGCCGTCGGCGTCGAAGAACGAGTGCGTCACGCGGCTCCGGCGGTGGTACTCCCGCAGCACCGGGACGGCTGCCTCGGGAGCGAGCTCGACGACGCGGAGGCGCTCGCGGCGACGGCCCCGGCGGAGCTCGATCCACCCGGCTGCGCGGGCGTTCTTCACCCAGTTCCGCTCGCCGTAGGGGGCGACCGCATACCGCTCTCCCTCCCACTCGATCAGCGAGACCGGCGTGGACCAGAGGCGACCCGTCTTCCGGCCGGGGGCGGTGAGCAGATGCGTGCGCGGCCCCGCGAGGCCGAGCCGCGCCAGCGGCCGCACCAGGAGATTGATCAGCCGCCTGCCGGGGCTCAGCCGGTATGGCTTCCGCACCTCAGGCGACCGCGGCAGCCGCCTCCACACGCTCGAAGCGGAGCTCCGCGTCGTCCGCGTCCACGCGGATGGCGTCGCCTTCCGAGAACCGGCCCTCGAGCAGCTCGAGCGCGAGCGGGTTCTCGAGCAGCCGCTGGATGGCGCGCTTGAGCGGCCGGGCGCCGTAGGCCAGGTCCCAGCCCGCCTCGGCGAGCGCCTCCTTCGCGGCGTCGGTCAGCTCGAGCTCGATCCGCCGGTCGGCGAGCCGGTCGCGGAGCCGTCGCAGCTGGAGCTCGACGATCTCGCCGAGCTGCTCGCGCGTCAGCGGGTCGAACACGACCACCTCGTCGACCCGGTTCAGGAACTCGGGGCGGAAGTGGTCCGCGAGCCGCTCGGCCGAGCGGATGTTCGAGGTCATGATCACGACCGTGTTGCGGAAGTCCACGGTGCGACCCTGGCCGTCGGTCAGACGGCCGTCGTCGAGGAGCTGCAGGAGGACGTCGAAGACCTCCGCGTGCGCCTTCTCGATCTCGTCGAGGAGGAGGACTGCGTACGGCCGCCTGCGCACCGCCTCCGTCAGCTGGCCGCCTTCCTCGTAGCCGATGTACCCCGGCGGCGCGCCGACGAGGCGCGCGACGGTGTGGCGCTCCTGGTACTCGGACATGTCGAGCCGAACGAGCGCGCGCTCGTCGTCGAACATGAACTCTGCGAGGGCCCGGGCGAGCTCCGTCTTCCCCACGCCTGTCGGGCCGAGGAAGATGAAGGAGCCGATCGGCCGGTTCGGGTCCTGCAGACCGGAGCGCGCCCGGCGCAGTGCGTTCGAGACGGCCTCCACCGCGGCGTCCTGCCCGACGACGCGCTGGTGCAGCCGCTCCTCCATGTGCACGAGCTTCTCGACCTCACCCTCGAGCAGCCGCGACACCGGGATGCCCGTCCACGAGGCGACGACGGCCGCGACGTCGTCCTCGTCGACCTCCTCCTTCACCATCGGCGTCTCCGTCCGCTCCTCGCGCTCGGCGAGCTCCGTCTCGAGCCCTGGCAGGAGGCCGTACCGGATCTCCGCCACGCGGGCGAGGTTGCCCTGCCGCTCCTCGCGGTCGGCCTCCATGCGCAGCTCGTCGATCTGCCGCTTGATCTCCGCGACGCGCTGCAGCGCCTCCTTCTCGCGCGCCCAGCGTGCGCCGAGCTCGTCGCGGGCCGACCGGGCCTCCGCGAGCTCGCGCTCGACCGGCGCGCGCACGTCCTCGGACTCGTTCGCCATCGCCGCGAGCTCGATCTCGAGCTGCCGCACCCGCCGGTTGGCCTCGTCGAGCTCGACGGGAGACGAGTCGATCTCCATGCGCAGGCGCGACGCGGCCTCGTCGACGAGATCGATCGCCTTGTCGGGGAGGAAGCGGTCGGCGACGTACCGGTCCGAGAGCAGCGCGGCGGCGACGAGCGCCGAGTCGCGGATCTCGACCCCGTGGTGCGCCTCGTAGCGCTCCTTGAGCCCGCGCAGGATGGCGATCGTGTCCGCGACGGTCGGCTGCCCGACGAACACCGGCTGGAAGCGGCGCTCGAGCGCCGCGTCCTTCTCGATGTGCTTGCGGTACTCGTCGAGGGTGGTCGCGCCGACCGCTCGCAGCTCGCCGCGCGCGAGCATCGGCTTGAGCAGGTTCGCGGCGTCGACGGCGCCCTCGGCCGCGCCGGCGCCGACGATCGTGTGCAGCTCGTCGATGAAGAGGACGACGTCTCCGGCCGCGTTCTGGATCTCGGCGAGCACGGCCTTGAGCCGCTCCTCGAACTCGCCGCGGTACTTCGCGCCGGCGAGCAGCGCGCCCACGTCGAGCGCCCATACGCGCTTGCCCTTCAGCCCCTCGGGCACGTCGCCGGCGACGATCCTTTGCGCGAGCCCCTCGACGATCGCCGTCTTGCCGACCCCCGGCTCGCCGATGAGCACCGGGTTGTTCTTCGTGCGGCGCGAGAGGACCTGGATCACCCGGCGGATCTCCTCGTCGCGACCGATGACGGGATCGAGCTTCCCAGCCTCCGCGAGCGCCGTCAGGTCGCGCCCGTACTTCTCGAGCGCCTGGTACGAGCCCTCCGGGTCCTGCGACGTCACGCGCTGCCCGCCGCGCACCTGCCGCAGCGCCTCGAGCAGACGGTCGCGCGGCACGACCTCGAGCGCGAGGAGCAGATGCTCGACCGAGACGTACTCGTCGCCGAGCTCACGCAGCTCGTCGGCCGCCCGGTCGAGGAGTCGGGCGAGGCGCGCGGACGCCTGCGGCTGCGCCGCGCCGCCGGAGACGGTCGGCTGCTGCGCGAGCCGCGCTTCCGCCTCGGCCCGGAGCGCGGCGACGTCCTGACCGGCGCGCTCGACCAGCGTGCGCGGCAGCTCCTGGTCGAGCAGCGCGATGAGCAGGTGGTCGGGGGTCAGCTCCGGGTTGCCGTTCCGGCGGGCGAGCTCCTGGGCGCCCGCGAGCGCCTCCTGCGATTTGAGCGTCAGCCGGTTGAAGTCCACGTCAGCTCCTCCTCGCGGGGTGCTTCGACGGACGGAAGAGCACGAGCTCGCGCTTGTAGGACCTGTGCACCGCGGCGATCTCCGCGCGCAGCTCGTTCTCCAGCCGCTCCATCCGCGAGCGCAGCCGCTCGAGCTCGTCCTGCAGCCGCAGGACGTGCTCGACGCCGGCAAGGTTGAGCCCGAGCTCGGTCGTCAGCCGCTGGATCAGCTTCAGCCGCTGGAGGTCGAGCTCGGAGTAGAGCCGCGTGCCGCCGGGCGTCCGAGACGGCTGCACGAGGCCCCGTGCCTCGTACAGGCGCAGCGTCTGCGGGTGCATGCCCACGAGCTCGGCGGCGACCGAGATCATGTACCTCGGTTTCTCGGAGGAGACATCCGCGCCCGTGCGTCCGTCGCGAGCCCAGCTCATGACGAGAACACCCGCTCCCGCGGCCGCTCTCGCGACACCTTCCCGTACTCCTCGAGCGCCTGGCGCTCGGCCTTCGAGAGCTTCTTCGGAACGGTCACCGCGATCCTCGCCAGCAGGTCGCCCTTCCCGTTCCCCTTGAGGTGAGGCGCGCCGCGGCCCTTGACGCGCAGGAGCTTGCCCGGCTCCGTGCCAGCCGGGATCTTCAGCGACACCGGGCCGTCGGGCGTCGGGATCTGGACGCTCGCCCCGAGCGCCGCCTCCGCATAGGTCACGGGCACGTCGAGCACGAGGTCGGACCCTCGCCGGTGGAAGAGACGCGACGGGTCCACGTCGACCACGACGAAGAGGTCTCCGGGCGGCCCGCCGTGATGGCCGGCTTCGCCCTTGCCCTTGAGCCGGATCCGGGTCCCGCTCTTCGCGCCGGAAGGGATCTTCACGCTGTAGCGCTTCGTCGTCCGCTCCCTGCCGGTCCCGCGGCAGCGGCGGCACGGCTTCTCGACGATCGACCCGTTCCCGTGGCAGCGCGGGCACGGCTGCGAGAAGGCGAAGAGCCCCTGCGCCTCGGAGACCACCCCACGGCCGCCGCACTCGGGGCAGACGATCGGCGCCGTCCCGGGCTCGGCTCCCGTCCCGTGGCATGCCGAGCAGACCGTGTCCACCTCGACCGGCACCCGCACCTGAGCGCCCGCGAGTGCGTCCTCGAAGGAGATCCGGACGCGCGCCTCGAGGTCCTCGCCTCGCGTCGGGCGGTTCGCGTTCTGGCGGACGCCGCCGCCGAACATGCCGCCGAGCAGATCGCCGAGGTCTCCCAGGTCGAACTCCTCGAAGCGCATCCCGCCGAAGCCGGGGCTCCCCCCGCCGCGTGCTCCGGTCGCCCCGAACGAGTCGTAGGCGCGCCGCTTCTCCGGGTCGGAGAGGATGTCGTACGCGGTCTGCACCTCCTTGAAGCGCTCCTCCGCGGACGCGTCGCCGGGATTCCGGTCCGGGTGGTACTCGCGTGCGAGCTTCCGGTACGCCCTCTTGATCTCGTCCTCGGAGGCGTTCTTCGGAACGCCCAGGACCTCGTACGGGCTCGTGACCGTGGCCATGCCTACTCCGCCACGATCACGCGGGCCGGCCGGACGACCTTGTCGCCGACCCGGTAGCCGCGCTGCAGGACCTCGACCACGGTGCCGGGCTCGGCGCCCTCACGCGCCTGCGTGAGCATCGCCTCGTGCACGTGCGGGTCGAAGCGCCCGTCCGCCTCGATCTCGACGAGCCCCTCCTTCTCGAGCGCCTTCCGCAGCGAGCGCTCCACCAGCCGAACGCCGTCCACGAGCGCCGCCTCTTCGTGCCGCTCGGCTGCCTCGAGCGTCCGCTCGAGATCGTCGAGCACGGGCAGGAGCTCGCGAACGAGCCGTTCGTGGGCGTGCGCCACCAGACGCTCCTGGTCTCGGACCGCCCGCTTGCGGTAGTTCTCGAAGTCCGCCTGCACGCGCTGTGCGAGCGCGAGGTACTCGTCCCGGCCGGCCTCGGCCTCGCGGAGACGCGACTCGACGTCCGCCGCGGCTGCGGCGGCGTCCTGCGCCTCGGACGCGGGGGGAGCGCCCTGTGGCACGTCGTCAGCTGGCGCTCCACCCTGCTCCTGTGCGACCGAAGGCGCGCCCTCCTTGCCGTTCGGAGACCTCGGCCTGCGTGACGTCACGAGCGCTTCGCCTCTTCTTCGTCGATGACCTCGTAGTCGGCGTCCTCGACGACCTCGTCCTCGGCCGAGGCGCCGTCACCGTCGCCGGAGGGCCGAGACTGCGCCTGCGCGCTCGCCTGCGCGTAGACGGCGTCGGCGAGCGTACGGGATGCCTCCTGGAGCGCCTGTGTCTTCGCTCGGATGTCCGCGACGTCCGCGCCCTCGACCGCCTGCCGGACCTCCATGATCCGGCCCTCGATCGTCGACGCATCGCCCTCCTCGAGCTTGTCGCGGTGCTCGCCGAGCGTGCGCTCGACCTGGTACGCGAGCGCCTCCGCCTCGTTTCGCGCGTCCGCGAGCTCGCGCAGCTTGTGGGCCTCGTCCGAGTGCGACTCCGCGTCCTTGATCATCCGCTCGACCTCCGATTCGGTCAGGCCCGAGCCGCCCTCGATCCGGATCTGCTGCTCGTTCCCGGTCCCCAGGTCCTTGGCCGAGACGTTGATGATCCCGTTCGCGTCGATGTCGAAGGAGACCTCGATCTGCGGCATCCCGCGCATCGCGGGCGGGATCCCGACGAGCTGGAACTTGCCGAGCGTCTTGTTGAAGGACGCCATCTCGGACTCGCCCTGCAGGACGTGGATCTCGACCGACGGCTGGTTGTCCTCGGCCGTCGTGAAGGTCTCCGACTTCCGCGTCGGGATCGTCGTGTTCCGCTCGATCAGCGTCGTCATGACGCCGCCCTTCGTCTCGATGCCGAGCGAGAGCGGGGTGACGTCGAGCAGGAGGACGTCCTTGACCTCGCCCTTGAGCACGCCGGCCTGGATGGCCGCGCCGACGGCGACGACCTCGTCCGGGTTGACGCCCTTGTGCGGCTCCTTGCCGATGAGCTCCTTGACCTTCTCCTGCACGGCGGGCATCCGCGTCATGCCGCCGACGAGGATCACGTGGTCGATCTTGTCCGCGCCGATGCCCGCGTCCTCGAGCGCCTGCTTCGTCGGCTGGACGGTGCGCTCGAGCAGCGCGCGCGTGAGCTCGTTCAGCTTCGCGCGCGTGAGCTGGAGGTCCAGATGCTTCGGGCCTTCCGGGGTCGCCGTGACGAACGGCAGGTTGATCTGCGTCGTCATCGTCGAGGAAAGCTCGATCTTCGCCTTCTCGGCCGCCTCGTACAGACGCTGGAGGGCCATCGGATCCTGGCCGAGGTCGATCCCCTGGTCGCGCTTGAACTCGGCGATCATCCAGTCCACGACCGCCTTGTCGAAGTTGTCCCCGCCGAGGTGGTTGTCACCGTTTGTCGCCTTCACCTCGAAGACGCCCTCGCCGAGCTCGAGCACCGACACGTCGAACGTGCCTCCGCCGAGGTCGAAGACGAGGATGGTCTGCTCCGCGCCCTCCTTGTCGAGCCCGTAAGCGAGGGAGGCCGCGGTCGGCTCGTTGATGATCCGGACCACGTTGAGGCCGGCGATGCGCCCGGCGTCCTTCGTCGCCTCGCGCTGCGCGTTGTTGAAGTACGCGGGGACGGTGATGACGGCGTCCGTCACCTGCTCGCCGAGGTACGCCTCGGCGTCGGCCTTCAGCTTCTGCAGGATCATCGCGCTGATCTCCGGCGGGGCGTACTCCTTGCCGTCCGCCTTCACGCGCACGTCGTCGTTCGGGCCCTTGACGACCTCGTAGGGGACGATCTTCATCTCCTCCGAGACCTCGTCGTACTTGCGGCCCATGAACCGCTTGATCGAGAAGATCGTGTTCTGCGGGTTCGTCACCTGCTGGCGCTTCGCAGGAGCGCCGACGAGCCGCTGGCCGTCACGTCCGAAGGCGACGACGGACGG
>JBKPTS010000106.1:0-22074 GCA_046735575.1 Actinomycetota bacterium | reverse complement strand
GTGCGAGTTCGTTCTTGTTCGCACTTGCTTTGGTGCCGGTTGATTTACGAGGCCAACCGGCGACCTCGGCTCGCAGCTCAGCCGGAGAACCGACCACGTCGAAACCTGGTCGCCCCCGTATGTTGACTTTCCTAGGATAGCCGGGCACAGTGAAACGGAGGCCAGTCGTCGCCTGGGATGCCGCCCGGCCTCTGGGTTACTGGGGTACCAAGCCAACTAGGGGAACGGGAGGACTGGGTCGTGGCATTGCTCGTCGAGCAGAAGTACGTGAGCCTCATCGACCTGCGCGAGCAGGCGAAGGAAGAGGTCAAGAAGGTCGTCCTCGGACAGGATCGCGCGGTCGAGCTGCTGCTCGTTGCGGCTCTCGCGCGCGGCCACGTCCTCATCGAAGGCCCTCCGGGGAGCGCGAAGACGCTGCTCGGACGGGCGGTCGCGCACATGCTGGGCGCGCAGTTCAAGCGCATCCAGTTCACGCCGGACACGACTCCGCGCGAGCTCACGGGCGAGATGATCATGCGCGGCGGCGAGCCCGTCTTCGCTCCCGGCGCGGTCTTCACGAACGTCCTCCTCGCCGACGAGATCAACCGAACCCCCCCGCGCACGCAGGCCGCCCTCCTCGAGGCGATGCAGGAGCGGCAGGTGACGGTCGAGGGTCGTTCTCAGCGGCTCCCGGACCCCTTCCTCGTCATCGCAACGCAGAACCCGTACGAGCACGAGGGAATCCATCCACTCCCCGAGTCGCAGCTCGACCGCTTCCTCTTCAAGATCGTGCTCGACTACGCGGATCCCGAGAGCGAGTTCGAGATGCTCGACCTGCCGCACTCGGGCGTCGCGCCGGACATGCTCGGCGAGGTGCGGCCCCTGCTCGGGGTCGTCGGCCTCGACCGCGCCCGGGACGAGCTGAACTCGACGCTCGTGCCCGAGCCGGTGGCGCGCTACCTCGTCGCGATCGCCCGCGAGACGAGGTCGATCCAGGACGTCGAGCTCGGCGCCAGCTCCCGCGCGATCATCCACCTGCTGAGCGCGGCGAAGGCGAACGCGCGCCTGAACGGGAGGCATGCGGTCTCGGCGGAGGACGTCCGGGAGGTCACCCCCTTCGTGCTCCGGCACCGCCTGATCGTCCGGCCCGGCGTGTCTCAGGACGAGGTGCTGCGCCAGGCGCTCGAGAACGTCCCGATGCCGCTCGAGTCGGTCGCGATCTGAGAAACGGGGCCGCCCGCCGGCGGCCCCCTCACTCAGCGTCTCCGTCTCAGCGCACGCTCGACCTGACGCTTGGCGTCGCGGTCGGCGATGGCCCGGCGCTTGTCGAAGCGCTCCTTCCCGCGCGCGACCGCGAGCTCGACCTTCGCGCGCCCGTCCTTGAAGTACATGCGCGTGGGGACGAGCGTCAGCCCTCGCTCTCGGGTCTTCCCGTACAGCGAGTCGATCTCGCGGCGGTGGAGCAAGAGCTTCCGGTCGCGCCCCGCCTCGTGGCTGAAACGAGCCCCCTGCTCGTGCTCGTCGATGGAGGCGCCGACCAGCCACGCTTCGCCGTCGCGCACCTCCGCGTACGCGCCCGCGAGCTGCACCTTCCCGGCGCGCGCCGCCTTGACCTCGGTGCCGGAGAGGACGAGGCCGGCCTCGAGCCGCTCGAGCAGCTCGTAGTCGAACCGCGCACGGCGGTTCTCGGCGATCAGCTTCGTGCCCGTTGCCACGCGGGCCAGTGTAGGCGGGCGTCCCCGCTAGCTCTCGACGTCGCTCAGGCGGCGCGCGAGCTCATGGAGCATCTTCAACGCCAGGGAGGGCTCGGTCTCGAGCAGCGCGAGAGCGGCGGCGCGTGGGATGCTCAGGCAGCGGGCCCGCGTCGAGGCCCGCACCCGGGCCACCCGCCCGGAGGGCACGAGGAGGGCGACCTCCCCGAAGAACTGCCCGGGGCCGAGCTCGGCGTGGAAGCCTCCGCGGACCTCGACGCTGACCTCGCCCTCGACCACGACGAACATGCCGGACCCGGGATCGCCGGGAACGGCGAGCACCTGCCCGGGCTCCACCTCGACCTCCGCCGAGGCTGCGGAGAGCCGCTCGAGGCCGGCGTCGGAAAGGTCCTCGAACAGCGGGACCTGGCGGAGCTCCTCCGGGGTCACGCGCGGTTCATATCACGCGCTCGCGGGCGATCCCGGCGCAGCGGTCGCAGAGCGGGAACCAGGGCGCGCAGGCGCGTCCGCACGAGCGGCAGCGGCCGATCGTCGGCGACTCGACCTCCACGCGCAGGCGCGCGACCACGCGCTGCGCCGCGGCCTCTTCGAGCGCGGCGGCGCGCTCGATCGAGACTCCTCCGACGTCCGGGTACTGCAGCGCGAACCAGCGCAGGATGCTCGCCTCCCGGCCGGCCCGCTCGGCGTCCTCGAGCGAGGCGTCGCGCAGGCGGGTCGGGTCGAGCAGGAAGTTGAGCCGTGGGCGCGCGATCCGATCGCCCGCGAGCGCCAGCGCGAGCGTCGCGAGCAGCTCCAGCCCGTCCTCGTCGACCGGGGCGTTGACGAGCGTCCAGGTGTCACCGAGCGAGAGCCGGCGCGCTCGCTCGCGCAGCCGGCGCTGCACCGCGTCGAGGCGAAGGCGGATCGGCTGCAGCGACTCGACCGCGAGCCAGCTCTCGTGCGCCCACTCGCGCACGGCGACCCGATGCCAGGCCGCGAGCGCGGCGTCGAGGTCAGCGGGCTCGTCGACGCCGAGATCCGAGAGGCGGGGCCGGATGCGCGCCTCGTCGACGACGCGGTAGCCACGGTGGCCGCCCGGCAGCGGCACGTGCGGCTCGAGCGCGGAGCGGACGACGCCCGGGTCCGCCTCGCCCCACGCGAGCCCCGCGAGCACGCCGACGTGTCCGCGCTCGACGAGCCCGAACCGGCCCGCCCGGCCCGCGATCTGCGCCAGCTCCCACGGCAGCAGCGTTCGCCGCCCCTGCCCGTCGAACTTCGTCGTCTCCGCGAAGAGCAGCGTCTCGCACGGGAGGTTGACGCCGTGCCCGAGCACGTCGGTCGCGACGCAGACGTCGGCGGAGCCCGTGAGGAAGCGCTCGATCTCCTCCCGCCGCGATGCGAGCGGCATCGCTCCGTACAGCACGGCCACCCGTCCCGGGTGCGTCCGGTTCACCTCGCCCGCGAGCGCGAGGACGGCGCGCCGGCTGAACGCGACGACGACCGTACCCTTCACGAGCGAGCGCAGCGTCCGCTCCCCGATCCACTCGAGCGGAAGCTTGCGTTCGAACACCTTGAGCTCGGCCTCTGGGAACGAGCGCTCGACGAGCGGGAGCGCGTCGAGCGCGCCGAGGAGCAGGATCTCGCGGTACTCCCCCGCGAGCAGGAGGCGCGTCCAGGCCGAGCCGCGCTCCTCGTCGTCCGCCCACTGCACCTCGTCGAGGACGAGGAGCTCTCCGCCCTGCGGCGCCATCTCCACCGTCGAGCAGATCACCGGCGCCTGCTCGTTCACGCGCTCCTCGCCGGTCAGGAGCCCGACGCGCTCGGCGCCGAGCCGGTCGCTCAGCCGCCGGTGCGCCTCCTGGGCGAGCATGCGCAGCGGGCCGGCGTAGACGCCTTTCCCGGCGGCGGCGAGCTCCTCGAGCGCAGCGTGCGTCTTGCCCGAGTTCGTAGGCCCGAGGTGCGCCACCACGCGGTCGGGAGGGACGCGGCGCTCGGGGAGCGAGATCCCGATCCGGCGCTCCGCATGCCGGACGACCTGGGCCGGGCGACGGCGTGCGCGCTCGGAGCGACTGGGCCGCTTCTGTCGTCCGCCCTGAAACCGGCGCTGGCGCATCGGCCCACCGTAGCGGGGCGGGCTAGATCTTCAGGAAGCGGCGGAGCGTCACGCCCGAGCCGAGGGCGCCGATGCCGAGCCCGACTGCGACGAGGATCATCGCCGTCCACTCGAACTGCAGCGCGTGCACGCCGGGGTCGTTCTCGATGTGGCCGAGGATGGCCGGCGCCGCGAATTGACGGCTGACGAAGAGTAGGACGATCGCCGCGAGCGCGCCGAGCGCCCCGGTCAGGAGGCCCTCGAGCATGAAGGGCCCGCGGACGAACCAGTTCGTCGCGCCGACGAGCTTCATCACCTCGACCTCGCGCCGGCGGGCGAAGATCGAGAGTCGGATCGTGTTCGCGATGTCGATCGTCGAGGCGACGAGCAGGATCACGGTCGCCACCAGGAAGACGATCTGGATCGCGCGGGCGATGGCGAGGACACGCTGCGAGATCTGCTTCCCGTACTTGACCGAGTCGACGCCCGGGAAGCGCTGCTTCTGCACCGCCGTCGCGATCGCGGCCGTGTCCTCACCGCGCTTCGGCGTGACGTCGAAGGAGGCCGGCAGCGGATTCGAGGCGGAGTACGCGGCCAGCTCGGGCGCCTGCTTCTTCATGATCGCGAAGGCCTCGGCCTTGGAGATGAAGTTGATGCCGCCGGGCTTCACCCGAGAGTCGGACTCGAGGAAGCGGGCGACCGTGTTGATCTGCCTCGATGTCGCCTCGCGCCTGCACCCGTCGAAGCCCGAGTCGCAGAAGAAGACATGGACCGTGAGCTCCTTCTTCTTCGCGTCGGACCAGGAGACGAGCCACGTGCCGAGGCCGACGAAGACGCCGAGGAGGAACATGCCGACGAGCACGGTCGCGGCAGTCGCGAGGGTCGTCGACTTGTTCGCCCCGATCGAGCGGACGGCTTCCGAGACGAGGAGCCTGAACCTGCTCACTCTGCCCCGTACCCGCCCCGCCGCTCGTCCCGCACGAGCCGCCCGTCCTCGAGGGCGATCACGCGCTTCCGCATCTTGTCCACCATCTCGCGGTCGTGCGTGACCATCAGGATCGTCGTCCCGGTGCGGTTGATGCGGTAGAGGAGCTGCATGATCCCGACGGAGGTGTCGGGGTCGAGGTTCCCGGTGGGCTCGTCGCAGACGAGGAGGGGCGGATGGTTCACGAAGGCGCGCGCGATCGAGACGCGCTGCTGCTCGCCGCCTGAGAGCTCCTCGGGCCGCGAGTTCATCTTGTGCGCGAGGCCGACCATCGTCAGCACCTCGGGCACCTTCTTGCGGATCTGGCCGGTGGACTGCCCCTGGACGCGGAGCGCGTAGGCGATGTTCTCGAACGCGGTCCGGTTTGGCAGGAGCTTGAAGTCCTGGAAGACGCAGCCCACGTTCCGCCGCAGCAGGGGGACCTTCGAGCGCTTGAGCCGACCGAGGTCGCGGCCGCCGACGATGATCCGGCCCTGCGTCGCCTCGATCTCCTTGAGGATGAGCCGGACGACGGTCGACTTCCCCGAGCCCGACGCGCCGACCACGAAGACGAACTCGCCCTTCTCGATCGTGAAGGAGACGCCGTCGAGCGCGGTGACGTGCGGCTCGTAGACCTTCCGCACGTCCTCGAACACGATCATCGTGGACCCGCTCGGGTCCGCTTCGACCGGCTGCGGGGCCGCGAGCTCCTCCGGCTCGAACGTCTCGATCTGGTTGGGCTCGGGCTCTGCGAGGGCGGTCATCGAGGTGTCGTCTGTCTTGGCTTCCAGCACCGGGCGAATGGGATGCGCAGCCGCAAGTGGCCGCTCCGGCTCGTGGGAGGCGGGGATTCTAGCTGACATTCCTGCCGGCCTCCAGAATCGCTACACCACTTTTCCAGCTGCTTTTGCAAGCAGGTACTCGTGCACGAAGCCGTCGAGCCGGCCGTCGAGCACGGACTGCGCGTTTCCGACCTCGTAGTCCGTGCGGTGGTCCTTCACGAGCTGGTACGGGTGGAGCACGTACGAGCGGATTTGACTCCCGAATCCGATGTCCTGCGCGGCGCCGCGCTCCTTCGCGAGCTCGGCCTCGCGCCGCTCCTCCTCGAGCTCCGCGAGCCGGGACCTGAGCACGCGTAGCGCGGTAGCCTTGTTGGAGGTCTGCGAGCGCTCGTTCTGGCACTGGACGACGATCCCCGTCGGAACGTGCGTGATCCGGACGGCCGAGTCCGTCTTGTTCACGTGCTGCCCGCCCGCGCCCGTTGCGCGGTAGGTGTCGATGCGGAGGTCGTTCTCGTCGATCTCGATCGGCGCCTCGTCCGGGAGCAAGGGCGACACGACCACCTGGGCGAAGGCGGTGTGCCGGCGATGGGCGGCGTCGAAGGGCGAGAGGCGGACGAGGCGGTGCACCCCGCGCTCCGCCTTCAGGATCCCGTATGCGTTGTCGCCGCGAACGGCCATGGTCGCGGACTTGAGGCCCGCCTCCTCGCCCGGGCTCGCCTCGAGCAGCTCGGTCTGGAACCCCCGGTCGGCGGTCCAGCGCTGGTACATGCGCAGGAGCATCTCGGCCCAGTCCTGGGCGTCGGTGCCTCCCGTCCCGGCATGGATCTCGAGAATCGCGTCGCCGGAGTCGTACTCGCCCGTGAAGAGAGCGTCCTCCTGGACCCTTTCGAGCTCGCGCTCGAGCGAGTGAAGCAAGTCGGAGAGCTCGGTGGCGAGCTCGTCGGCGCCCAGGCCGAAGATCTCGTGTGCGTCCTCGTACTCCCGCTCGAGCCGCTCGTAGCGCTCGAGCCGGCGGCTCAGGCGAGCGTGCTCCCTCGAGACCTGCTGCGCACGCGACTGGTCGTCCCAGAACCCGGGTGCCTGGAGCTCCTGCTCGAGCTCCGCGCGCCGCTGCGCGACCCGCTCGGGGTCAAAGGTAATCACGGACCCAGGCGAGCTGGGCCCCGATCTCCTCCAGGCGCTCGGCGAGCGGCCTCCCGTCAGTCTCGGACACGCGGGCGATGGTAGCCGGTGGCGGAGTCGGAGCCCACGGCCCCGACTCCGCCGCCCTTCCCCGCTACGAGAACGCGGCGCAGATCTTCTGGGCGTCGAAGTCCGCGCGGACGCCGTGCCTCTCGAGCAGCGGCCCGTCGACGTAGAAGCCGCTCGCCGGGTCGAAGACCACCTGATACAGGGCCATCCCGGTGCGGAAGAACAGGTGGTCGCCCTTCGGGCCGAGGACGAAGTCGAGCAAGCCCACGTGCTTCGACGTCTGCGGGACGCCGTCCACGATCCCGACGAAGATCGTGTACGAGCCCTTGACGTTCAGCGTGACGCCGTTCGCAGTCCAGGCCTCGACGTCGCGCTGGTGGAGCTGGAGCATGCCCGTTCCGGTCGCCTGCGCCTTGTCGATGATGATGTTCGTGAACTCCGTCTGGACGGCGATCGGGAAGCCACACGTGTCCGTGTCCGTGTAGGCGTACGAGAAGTTGAGGATCTCGTGGTCCGGAGCGGCGCCCTTCGCGGCAACCGCAATCGTGAGCGTCGCGACCACGAGCGGGATGAGTCCGAGCAGCTTGCGCATGTTCAGCGTCCTTTCTTCTTCGGGGTGATGCGGGGGCCCCAGTCGGCCGCGCTCTCCCAGAGCGGAGATTTCGTGACCGCGCGGGCGTTCGAGCCGTCGGCCCGCATGACGACGACGTCGGCTGCCCCATCGGGGCCGGTGCCGGGCGTACGCGCCGTGACGATCTTCCGCCCGTCCGGCGAGAACGAGGACGACAGGTAGTGCATCCCGCTCCCCTGCTGCCTCGTCAGGTTGACGAGTCCACTTCCGCTCGGGCGACTCCGGTAGACGTTCGAGGAGCCGTCAGCGGGCTGGGCGCGGAAGAGAAGCCACTTCCCGTCCGGCGACCAGTCTGGCCCGTCACCCGCGTTGAGGTCCCACGGCGTGACCTGGGAGAAAGCCGAACCGTCTGCGTTCACGGTGAAGACCGCGTCCATGCCGAGCTTCAGGTCGGCCCGGACGAAGACGAGCCTCTTCCCGTCCGGCGACCACTGCGGACCGAAGTCCCAGGAGGTGCCAGGCGTCAGCTGCGTCACCTGGTGAGCGCCCTTGCCGTTTGCGCTGACGATCCAGATCGCCTCGTCGAGGTTCAGGCTCTCCGCGTACTTGGGATCGGAGACGCCGTACGCGTACGCGATCTTCTTCCCGTCCGGCGACCATGCGGGCGTGTCGACGAGGTGGCAGTGATCGGCGAAGTCGCAGGGAACGAGCGGCTTCAGACTCGTGCCGTCGCGACCGACCGTGTACACGACGTCGCAGTAGCCGTCGAGGCCGTTCCTCGGGCCGCCCGCCGGGCATGGTGTCCGTCGCTCGAACGCCAGCTGCCGCCCGTTCGGCGACCAGTCCGGCTCCTGGTCGATGACGCCCTGCGATGGATGCGTGAGCTGCCGCACCTTCGACCCGTCCGGGTTCGCGGTGAAGAGCGGACCGGTCGTTCGGGCGGCGTCGAGGTAGCGACGAAACACGATCTGGCCGTTCTTCCCGGGCGCGGTCGCCCAGGCGGCCGTGGCTGCTGTGCCGAGCACTGCGAGCAGCGCTAGAACCGCGGAGAAGCGTGGCATGGCCGTGCCTCCTTCGAGTTGTCGAGGGCTCGCTCGCGTGCGGAGGAGCGCTTCGCCTGCCAGGGGCGCGTCACGCCCGAGCCGGGCGTGAGCGCGAGCAGCACCGACGCGACGAGCGCGATGCCGACGGTCCTGGCGAGCTTCCTCCCTACGCGATGCGAGCCGAGCACGACGGGCACGCTGCTCCTGCGGCCTCTCAGTGGACTCTCGAAACGCTCTCGCCCTGTGCCCGGAGCAGTGCTAGCGTCGTCTGCAGCGAGCTGAAGGAGGGCCATGGAGTTTCGCCTGCTCGGGCCGCTCGAGGCCGTCCGGGACGGCAATTCCGTCGCGCTCGGAGGGGCGAAGGTCCGCGCTCTGCTCGCGTTCCTGCTCCTGCACGCGAACGAACCCGTCTCGCGCGACCGGCTGCTCGAGGCGTTGTGGCCCGAACGACCTCCCGGCGACGCCGCCCACAGCCTGGACATCCAGGTCTCGCGCCTGCGCAAGGCGCTGGCGCCCGACGAGCCGCTGCTCACTCTGAGCGGCGGCTATCTCCTGCAGGTCGCTGCGGAGGCCGTCGACGCGTACCGCTTCGAGGCGCTCCTCGAGCAGGGCCGACGCGCGAACGCGGGCGGCGCGCCGAAGACGGCCCTCGAGGCGCTCCAGGCCGCGCTCGGGCTCTGGCGCGGCGGAGCTCTCGGCGACCTCGCGTACGAGGAGTTCGCACGTCCGGACGCCGACCGACTCGAGGAGCTGCGGCTGGTCGCGATCGAGGAGCGGATCGACGCGGAGCTGGCGCTCGGCCGCCACGATGCGGTCGTCGCGGAGCTCGGGGCGCTCACGGCGAAGCACCCGCTCCGCGAGCGGTTGCGCGGTCAGCAGATGCTCGCGCTCTACAGGGCAGGTCGCCAGGCCGAGGCGCTGCGCGTGTACGGGGACACGCGACGACGGTTCATCGAAGAGCTCGGGCTCGAGCCGGGCCCCGCACTCCGGGACCTGGAGGCGGCGATCCTGCGTCAGGATCCGGAGCTCGGGGCCCCGCGGAGGCCGGTCTCGGCTCGACGCCGTCGCGTGCTCGGAGGAGCACTCGGCGTCGCGGTCGCGGGAGCAGCTGCGTCGGCCGTCATCGGGCTAGCCCAGGGAGGTTCCGAGAGCGCCGCCGCGACGGCGCAGCCCGACTCGGACGTCTTCGTGTCGGCCGCGGCCGGAAAGCTGGTCGCCGATGCCTCGGTCCGCGACACGGTCGGCGTCCGCTACGGGGCGGGGTCGCTCTGGAGCGTGTCGGCGAACGGGGAGCTCACGCGAATCGAGCCGTCGACCGGTCGGATCCAGGCGACGATCGGCCTCGGAATCCTCGAGCCTGGCGGGATCGCGTTCGGGGAGGGATCGGTGTGGGTGACCGACGCAGATTCACCGACGCTCCTGCGCATCGACCCGGCGGTGAACACGCTCGTCGACCGTTTCCGACTGCCCAGAAAGGGCGTGGTCACGACCCTGACGGGCGGCGTCGCCGTGGGCGCAGGATCGGTCTGGGTCGGGCACGGTCAGTTCAATCCCGGCGCCTGGGTCGAGCGGCTCGACCCGACCACGGGCCGCGTCCAGAAGCGATTCTCGATCCTCGGGGGAGATGCCGACGCCCTCGCCTTCGGCAACGGCGCACTCTGGGTCGGTAGCCGCGCCGCGAGCGAGCTGCGGAAGATCGACCCGCGAACGAACTCGATCGCGTTCGTGAAACCCCTTCGCCCGCAGACGAGCCTCTGCTGCGTCGCGGCGGGGGGCGGCTTCGCCTGGGCGGCGCTCGAGCCGGGCGGCGACATCTGGAAGCTCGCCCCGGACGGGAGCGTCCTCGAGACGGTCGAGCTCGGAGGGCCCGTGAAGAACCTGACCTATGCCGACGGAGCTCTCTGGGCAGCGGTCGGCGAGAAGGGCGACGTCGTCAGAGTCGACCCGACGACCGATGCGACGCGGACGTACCACGTGGGACACGACGTCATGGACGTCGACGTCGCCGGCGGCCTCGTCGCCGCGGGGCTGCAGGAGAGCGCGCAGGACGTCGCAGCGGATCTCGAGGGCGCCGTCGTTCGCATCGGGCTCAGGTCGGGGACGCTCTTCGAGATCGGGAACCCGAACCTCCCGTCCACCGATCCCGCGCTCTACGCTCCCTGGGACAAGAACCTCGGCCAGTTCGACTACGCGACCTGCGCGAAGCTCTACAACTACCCCGACGTCGGGGGTGCGGCGGGCCGCAAGGTCGTTCCGGAGGTTGCGAACGGCCTGCCGAGGCTCTCGGATGGCGGCCGCACGGCGACGATCTCCATTCGGGGCGGCTACCGCTTCTCGCCCCCGTCGAACGCGCCCGTCACCGCTGCCGCATTTCGCACCGCCATCGAGCGCGACCTCTCCCCGAAGTTCGCGCCCGACTACGTGGATCCGAGATGGGGCGCGCTCGTGGGAGCGATGGACTACAACGCCGGCAAGACCGCGCACATCGGCGGTATCGACGCAGAGGGGAACACCCTCGTGCTGCGTTTCGAGACCCCGGTCCCGGACCTCACGACCCTCCTGGCGCTCAACGTCTTCTGCGCGGTCCCTCCCGGAACGCCGATCGTCGCGCATGGGCTCGATGCCCCCATCCCCTCGGCGGGCCCGTACTACCTCGCCGTCCTCACGGACTCGGTCGCGGTCCTGAAGCGGAACCCGAACTACGACGGCCCCCGGCCGCACGCGCTGGACGCGCTGTTGTTCGACCTGAACGTGTCCCCGCGAGACGCTGTCTCCCGGATCTCGCGCGGCGACCTCGACTACATCCTCGAGAGCGATCCGGCACTCGCTCCGGACACCTCGGGAGCGAGGGCTGCAGGCTCGAGATACCGGCTCGTTCCCGATCCCACCGCCCACGTGAACTACTTCCGGTTCAACACGGGCCGCCCGCTCTTCGCCGCCCTCCGGACACGGCGAGCCGTCCAATACGCCCTCGACCGGCACATCCTGGCCGAGGCGGAGCCCGGCGGCCCTGCGATCCCGGCGACGCGGCTGCTTTCTCCGAAGGTTCCGGGCTTCGACGACAAGTCTGCGTTTCCGTTGGCCGCCGACGTTCGGCTCGCACGGAAGCTCGTCGGACAGCGCGGGGGACGTGCAGTCGTCTACACGTTCGCCGACCACCCGTACACGGATGCCTTCAACAGAGCGCTGCGCCTGCAGCTCGCGGCGATCGGGATCAGGACGACGATACGCAGGATGAGCAACGAGGACTACTCGAACGGCTCCCTCGCGGCCAAGGCTGCGGGTTCCGATCTCGTCTGGGGCGGCGCGAACGCGGAGACGAGCGATCCCGTGGCGTACCTGCAGCAGCTCTCCCTGGTCGGCACGGACCGGGCGCAGCTCGACCGGCTAGCGGAGTTGCCTGGGCCGCGGCGAGAGCGACGAGCGGTCGCGCTCGCGCGGGCGATCGAGAAGCAGTCCCTCTTCGCGGTGTACGGCATCGGCGCGATCCCCGAGCTCGTGTCGAAGCGGCTCGGCTGCATCGTGCACCAGCCCGAATACCCGGGAGTCGACCTCGCCGCACTCTGCTTGCGACGGGCCGGCGGCTAGCGAGACTCGCGCTTCGCCTCGAGCAGGTTCGCGTCGGCGCGGCGTTGGGCGGCGTCGAGATCGCCGTCACGCGAGGTGGCGACGCCGATCGCGACGCGCACCGGTGGGCAGTCGTCCGTGGCGCCGCCTTCGAGCGCGGACTCGACGCGCTCGACGATCGTCTGCGTCACGCTTTCGTCGGCCTGCAGCAGCAGGATCCCGAACTCGTCCCCGCCCAGCCGCGCCACGTGGTCACCGGTGCGAACGCTGCCCGACAGCGCCCCGGCGACGCGGCACAGCACCTTGTCACCGACCCCGTGCCCGTCCCGGTCGTTGATCTGTTTCAGGCCCCGGCAGTCGACGAGGACGACGCTCGCAGGGTCGTCGCCCGTCGACGTCGCCGCCGCGAGGGCCTCGTTCCAGGCGAGGCGGTTCGCGAGGCCCGTGAGCGGATCGCGGCGGGCGTCAGCGGCTGCCCGTTCGAGGTCGGCGTTCAGGGTGTCCCGCAGGAGCGCGGCGGCGAGCAGCGGCTCGGCCGCCTCGACGAGCCTCGCGCCGAGAGACTGGCAGAGGAGCGTGAACCCCCGCGCGACGCCGCCCTGCATGTGCAGCAGGAGAAGGACGCCGGGCAGCGGTTTCGCGAACTCGAGCAGGTAGTAGGCGCGCACGCCGTCGGCCGCGGAGAGCGGCCGCGGCAGGTCGTCGACCTCCGCCTCCTGGATGCAGAGCGGGAACGTCTCCCGTCCCGCGATCTCGGCGAGCGGCCCGAGCAGCGCGCCCCTGTCGAGGGCAGAGCCCGCGCGTAGGTCGCAGGCGACGACGAGCTCTTGCTCGGGGACGTAGGCGAGCCCGAGATCGCAGGAGAGCGCAGCGGTCGCGTGGTCGACGAGACGCTGGAGGCCCTCTGCGAACGTCTCCGCGGGCGCGTGCAGGAGGTCGCGCACGGCATTGAGCGCCTCGAGCTCGTCGGCCAGGCGCTTCGCCGGCGTCACCTCGATCAACGCCTCGCTCGCGAACCGCGCGAGCGAGACCAGATCCTCGTCCGAGACCGACTCCACCCCCTCCCCCTCGCCGCCGAAGAGGACGAAGACGTCGGCGCTGACCGCGACGAGCGCGATGCTCTGCCCGTAGTAGGGGCCGAGCACGTGCCACGGCTCGGGTCGCGAGCGGCGGACGACGGACCCGGTCGAGAAGGCGGAGCGCACGAGCGGCTCCTCCTCCACGCCGATCTCGACGATGCCGGCCCAGCCGGCCCCGCGCCCGACGCCGCCGACGTGCGCGAAGCGGCCCGCGGCGATCCGCCGGAAGACGAAGAGGTCCCTCGCCCCGGCCGCCTCGGCGATCTCGGCCGCGGAGGGAGCGGACCAGGGCATGGCGGTCGCGGTGCTCTCGTGCGGCGGCACGCCGTGTCTATCGGCCCGGCGCCGCGAGATCTTGACCCCGGAAGCGCTGAACTGCGCCGTTCCTACGCGGCGGCGCTTCCGCTGGCGGGCGAAGCCGGGCTTGGCCCGGCGAGAGCCCAAGTGCGACTCAGCGGGTCACCGCCGCGAAAGAAGGGCGCAGGCGGGAGAAACATGGTTTCCCCCGCCCTACTAAGCGCCGTGGCACTTCTTGAACTTCTTCCCAGAGCCGCACCAGCAGGGATCGTTGCGGCCGATGTCCTTGTGCTCGTTGACCGCCTGCTGCTGGACCGGGATCGCGCCCGTCGCCGCGGGCGCCTCTGCGAGCGCCGTCGCCGCGCCGACGCCTGCGGCGGCGATCGCGTCGGCCCCGGCCGAGGTCTCGTGCGCGTACTGCAGGTTGCCGTCATGGGCCTCGACGGCTGCGAGATCGCTCTGCTCGAGCTCGACGGCGACGTGGAAGAGCGTGAACACGACCTCCTCGCGGATCGTCTGGCCGAGCTCCTCGAACATCGTGTGACCCTCGCCGCGGTACTCGACGAGCGGGTCCTTCTGGGCGAATGCCCGCAGGTGGACGCCCTCGCGCAGGTAGTCCATCGCCTCCAGGTGCTCGCGCCAGCGCTGGTCGACGACCTGCAGGATCACGAAGCGCTCCACGTCCCGTGCGAGCTCCTGGCCCAGCTCCTGCGAGCGCTGCGCGTACGTGTCGAGCGCGTCCTCGACGAACTCCTCGCGCAGCGCCTCCCGACTCGTCAGGTCGACGCCCTCCTCGCGCAGCTCCTCGAGCGTGATGTCGGTCCCGTAGAAGGACTGCATGTGCGTGACGAGCCCGGCGAGGTCCCAGTCCTCGGCGAACTCGGCATCCGTGAACTGCGCGACTCCCGCGCCGACCGTCTCCGAGATCCACTCCTTGACCTCGTCCGACAGGTCCTCGCCCTCGAGCACGCGCCGGCGCTGCTCGTAGATGACCATGCGCTGCGTGTTCATGACGTCGTCGTACTTGAGGACGTTCTTGCGCGAGACGAAGTTCTGCTCCTCGACCTTCTTCTGCGCGCCCTCGATCTGCTTCGAGAGAAGGCCCGACTCCATGGGCTGGTCGTCCGGAATCTTGAAGCGCTGCATGATGTTCTGGATCCGGTCGCCGGCGAAGAGGCGCACGAGATCGTCCTGGCCCGAGAGGTAGAAGCGCGACTCGCCGGGGTCGCCCTGGCGGCCCGAGCGCCCGCGCAGCTGGTTGTCGATGCGCCGCGCCTCGTGGCGCTCGGTGCCGAGCACGTAGAGGCCGCCCAGGTCGACGACGCCCTCGCCGAGCTTGATGTCGACGCCGCGGCCGGCCATGTTGGTCGCGATCGTCACCGCGCCGGGCTGGCCCGCGTCCTTGATGATCTCGCCCTCGCGCTCGTGCTCCTTCGCGTTCAGCACGTTGTGCTGGATCCCGCGCCGCTTGAGGAGCTCGGAGAGGTACTCAGAGGTCTCGACCGCGATCGTCCCGACGAGGATCGGCTGCCCGGCCTCGTGGCGCTCGACGATGTCCGAGATGACCGCGTCGAACTTCGCCTCCTTCGTCTTGAAGATGAGGTCGTGCTGGTCGAGGCGAGCAACCGGCTCGTTCGTCGGGATCTCGACGACGTGCAGCCCGTAGATCTCGACGAACTCCTTCTCCTCCGTCTTCGCCGTCCCCGTCATGCCGGCGAGCTTCTCGTACAGGCGGAAGTAGTTCTGCAGCGTGATCGTCGCGAGCGTGACGTTCTCCTCGCGGATCCGCACGCCCTCCTTCGCCTCGATCGCCTGGTGCAGGCCCTCGCTCCAGCGCCGGCCTTCCATGATGCGGCCGGTGAACTCGTCGACGATCTTCACCTCGCCGTCCTGGATGACGTAGTCGACGTCCCGCTTGTAGAGCGACTCGGCCTTGAGCGCCTGGATCAAGTGGTTGACGAGGATGACGTTCCGCGGGTCGTAGAGGTTGTCGATCCCGAGGGCGCGCTCGACCTTCTCGATCGTGGACTGGGCGGGCGACACCGTCTTGAACTTCTCGTCGTAGAGGTAGTCGGCGCCCGAGAGCTCCGTCTCGTCCTCGCCCTTCATGCCCTTGCGTGTCGCCGGCGCCGCGTCGAGGTCGCGGACGACGCGGGCGAACTGGTAGTAGGTCGCCGCCGCGGTCTCCGGCTCGCCCGAGATGATGAGCGGCGTCCGCGCCTCGTCGATGAGGATCGAGTCGACCTCGTCGACGATCGCGTACGAATGGCTGCGCTGGACGACGCCGTCGAGCGAGACCGCCATGTTGTCGCGCAGGTAGTCGAAGCCGAACTCGGAGTTCGTCCCGTAGGTGACGTCGCAGCCGTAGGCCTCGCGGCGCTCGGCGAACGGCATCAGGTTCTGGATGTAGCCGACGCTCGAGCCGAGCCGCTCGTACACGGGCTTCGTCCACTCGGCGTCGCGCTTGGCGAGGTAGTCGTTGACGGTGACCAGGTGGACGCCCTCGCCCGTCAGCCCGTTCAGGTAGAGCGGCTGGACGGCGACGAACGTCTTCCCCTCGCCCGTCTTCATCTCGGCGATGTCGCCCTCGTGGAGGACGATCCCGCCCATGAGCTGGACGTCGAACAGGCGGACCCCGAGCGTGCGCTTGAACGCCTCGCGAACGGCGGCGTAGGCCTCGAAGATGATCTCCTCGAGCGGCTCTCCGTTCTCGACGCGCCCCTTGAGCTCGCTCGTCTTGGCCGCGAGCTCCGCGTCGCTCAGCTTCTCGAAGTCCGGCTCGAGGCTCCCGATGTAGACGGCCTGGTCGCGCAGGCGCTTGAGGCGGCGCCCCTCGCCGACGCGGAGGACCTTCTCGAACGCACCGAAGCTCGTCGTCGACATGCGGTCTAGGGTAGCGGCTCTCCGGAGCTGCTCCAGCGCCGCGGAAGGGGCCTCACAACGGCTCCACCTCCACCTCGAACGTGCGGCCCGCGAGCCGCCGGGCGCGTGCGACGTAGGCGTGCGCGCGCGCCTCTCCCAGCCGCTCGAGCTCCGGGACGCGCTCCGCGGAGGGCCTCGCGTCGAGCCGCACCCGCACGCCGTCGTCGTCCCGGACGACCTCGATCTCGTCGCCGCGGACGTCCGTCGCGAGCTCGACCGTCGCGATCGAGAGTGCGCCGACGACCCAGAGCTCCGGACGCCGGACCGCGAGCGCCCGGTACGGCCGAGCGACGAGGTCTGCGAGCGCGGCGACGAGCGGCTCGTGGTCGGATGCCGCGCTCGCCCGCTCGACCACGACCTGCCCGTGTGCGAGGGCCACGAGCTCGAGCTCGTCTCCGTCGGAGCCCGGAGCGTCGACCGTCGTGATCGCGTCCCACTCCCGGCGCCGGGCGAGCCCCGTGATGCCCGCCGCGAGCCACTGCCGGCTGGGATCGAGGGCCACCGGCGGAAGCTACGCGGCCGCGCCTTCCTCGGCGGCGTCCTCCTCGGCCGCGAGCTGCTGCTCGAGCTCCTCGGCCGTGGGCACGGGCGGCGCCTCCCCGCGGTGGGGGGCGCTGCGGCGGGGCTCGTGCGTGCGCTTGTCCCGATAGCGCTCCACCTGGCGCTCGAGCTTGTCCACGAGCCGGTCGATGGCGGCCTCGTACGTGGTCGCGGCCTCACGCGCGACGAGGGTCGGCCCCTTCGTGTGCACGATGCCGTCGGCGGTGTGGTCGTCGGAGATCGACGGGTTGTGCTCGCGCGAGAGGGTGACCTCGACGAGCGTGAGGTCGTGCAGGCGCCGGTCGAGCTTCCGGAGGCGCTTCTCCGCGTACGCACGCACCACCTCGGGAAGATCTTCGTGCTGGGCTTTGACCTGAAGCCGCATCGGCTCTCCTTTCAGTCGCGCCCTACCGCGCTCGAATCTACCGCACCGCCCTCGCCAGGGTCACGACCTCGACCCGGCGAGCGCCCGCCCTCCGCAGCGCGCTCGCGCAGCCGTTCGCGGTCGCGCCCGACGTGTACACGTCGTCGACGAGGACGACGGAGCGCGGCGCCTCGTGCGTCGCCCCGACGGCCCCGCGCGCGTTCCGCCGCCGCTCGGCGAGTGTGAGCCCGCGCTGCGGCGGCAGCTCGCGCTCCCGGCGGAGGACGTCGACGACGGGCAGGTCCCAGCGCTTCCCGAGCTCGCGCGCAAGCGCCTTCGGCGGCACGTCTCCGCGCAGCCGGGCCCGCTTCGGGTCTCCGGGTACGAAGGCGAGCGCCGCGCAGGCCGGCCGGGGGACGGCCTCCGCGACCAGCTCGGCCGCGTGCCGCGCCAGCTTCCGGCGCCCGCGCTCCTTCCACTCGCGGACGAACGCGCGGGCGCGGGCGTCGTAGGCGATCGCCGCTCGTGCCTTCGCGAACGCCAGCCTGCGGCCCGAGCACTCGGCGCAGCGGCGGACGGGCCACGGTCCCGGGGAGCCGCAGCGCTCGCAGACCGGCTCGTGCAGGCGGACGAGCGCGCCGCGACAGCGGTCGCAGAGCGGCGGCCCGGGCTCCGAGCAGACAGCGCAGCGCTCCGGCAGGAGCAGCTCGAGCACGTCGTCATGGTGGCGAGCTAGGTGGTACGGCTCTGCGACAAGATGCGGTCGGCTTCCTCGAGCTGCTCTCTGGAGCCGATGTCGTACCAGTCCCCGGGGAAGCGCCAGGCGTACACGGGAGTCCGCTCGTAGAGCCAGGACGGGAGGCGCCCTGGCTGGTCGGGATTCTGGCCCTCGCCGAGGTACTGCCCGATGAGGGGCAGAGCGTGGCGCGGGTAGTAGTAGAGCGCCACCGCGGCCAGCGTCGTACGGGCCTGCTCCGGCTTCTCCTCCATGAAGAGCACCCGGCCCGCGTCGTCGACCTCGACCTGGTTGTACTCGCGCATCGCCTCGAGGTCGCCGACGTCGTGGACCGCGATCACGGGTGCGTCGACCTCGCTGGCGTAGACGGCGAAGCCGGAGATGTCGTCGGTGAACAGGTTGTCGCCGGCGACGACGACGAGGTCGTCGTCGAGCTCGAGCTGCTCGAGCAGGTACGCGAGGTCCCCGATCGCGCCCAGGCGGTTCTCGTTCGTGGTCGTGCCGTCGTTCACGACCGAGACGTCCGGCTTGTCCTTCGCCCACTCCTTGAAATGCGGCGTGAACCTGGCGTTCGTGACCACGATCGTCTCTTCCACGCCCATCTGCCGCAGCCGCTCGAGCACCCAGTCGAGCATCGGGCGGCCGCCGACCTCGAGGAGCGCCTTCGGGCGGTCGAGCGTCAGCGGGTAGAGCCGCGTCGCGTAGCCGGCCGCGAGGACGACTGCTCTCACGCGTGGACCCTCTCGGGCAGGCTCGTCGCATACGGCTGCCGGTGGATCCCGGCCTCGGTGACGATTGCGGAGATGAGCTCGGCGGGAGTCACGTCGAAGGCGGGGTTCCTCGCCGGGAAGCTCGACGAAACCTCCGCCGGGTCGCGCTCCTCGATCGGGATCTCCGCGCCGGACGGCGTCGCCGGGTCGAGCGTGGAGGTGGGCGCGACGACGTAGAAGGGAAGGCCGTGGTGCCGCGCCGCGAGCGCGAGCCCGTACGTCCCGATCTTGTTCGCCGTGTCCCCGTTGGCCGCGATCCGGTCGGCGCCGGTGAGGACGCAGTCGACCTCGCCGCGGGCCATGAGCGAAGCCGCCGCCCCGTCGGCCACGACCGCGAACGGGATGCGGAGCTGCTCGAGCTCCCACGCGGTCAGGCGGGCGCCCTGGAGCAGCGGCCGGGTCTCCCCCACCCAGACGTGCGCGACGAGACCGGCCTCCCAGGCGGCCCGCACCGCGCCGAGCGCAGTGCCGTACCCGCCCGTCGCGAGCCCGCCGGTGTTGCAGTGGGTGTAGACCCGCGCGCCGGGCCGGATCAGCCCGGCGGCGTGCGCAGCCATCTCGCGGCAGCGCGAGACCTCGGCCTCGTGGAGCGCGAGCGCGTGCTCGCGGCTCGGGTCCACCCGCATCTCCTCGAGCGCCCAGCGCAGGTTGACGGCGGTCGGCCGCGCGGAGGCGAGCACGTCGAAGGCAGCGTCGAGGTCCTCGCCCCGCTCGACCGCGAGGGCGAAGCCGTACGCGGCGGCGACGCCGATCGCGGGCGCGCCGCGGACGGCCAGGGCCCGGATCGCCTCGGCGACGGCCGCCGCGGAGTCGAGCCGCAACTCCACCTCCTCGGCCGGAAGCCGCCGCTGGTCGAGGACGACGACGGCGTCGTCGTCGAGCCGGACGATCCGCTCTGGTGCGAGACCGTCTACGTGCCTTCGTCCCAGCTCGCGAGATAGCGCGCCTGCTCCTCGGTGAGCACGTCGATGCCGATGCCCATCGTCTCGAGCTTGAGCCGCGCGATCTCGTCGTCGATCTCGGTCGGGACGTCGTAGACCTTCCGCTCGAGCGTCGCCCCGTTCGCGACCACCCACTCTGCGGAGAGGGCCTGGTTCGCGAAGGACATGTCCATGACGAGCGCCGGGTGCCCCTCGGCGGCGGCGAGGTTCACGAGTCGCCCTTCGCCGATCAGGTACAGGCGCCGCCCGTCCTCGAGGGTGAACTCGTCGACGAACGCGCGCGCCTCGCGCGTCTCCACCGCCATCTCCCGGAGCGCCGGGATCTCGATCTCGACATTGAAGTGCCCGGTGTTGGCCAGGATCGCTCCGTCCTTCATCCGCTCCATGTGCGCGCGCGTGATGACGCCCTTGTCGCCGGTCGCCGTGCAGAAGATGTCGCCCACCTCCGCCGCCCTCGCCATCGGCATGACCTCGAGCCCGTCCATCGCCGCCTCGAGCGCGGGGATCGGCTCTACCTCGGTCACGATCACGTGCGCGCCCAGCCCGCGGGCCCTCATCGCCACGCCCCGGCCGACCCAGCCGTAGCCGGCGACGACGAAGCGCTTGCCGGCGAGGAGGACGTTCGTCGCTCGGATGATCCCGTCGATCGTCGACTGCCCCGTGCCGTAGCGGTTGTCGAACAGGTGCTTCGTCCGCGCCTCGTTGACCGCGATGACCGGGAAACCGAGCTTCCCCTCCCGCTCGAGCGCCTTCAGGCGGATGACGCCGGTCGTCGTCTCCTCGGTGCCGGCGATCACGTCGCCGAGCTGCTCACGCCGGTGGGAGTGCAGCACGCCGATCACGTCGGCGCCGTCGTCCATCGTCAGGTGCGGCCGATGGTCGACGGCCGCCTCGATGTGCCGGTAGTACGTGTCGTTGTCCTCGCCCTTGATCGCGAAGACGGCGACGCCGTACTCCTCGACGAGGGCGGCCGCCACGTCGTCCTGGGTCGAGAGCGGGTTCGACGCGCAGAGCACGACGTCGGCGCCGCCCGCCTTGAGCGTGCGTGCGAGGTTCGCCGTCTCCGTCGTGACGTGAAGACAGGCGGAGACGCGGTGCCCGGAGAGCGGCTGCTCGGCCGCGAACCGCTCGCGGATGGCCGCGAGGACCGGCATCTGCCGGTCGGCCCAGGCGATCCTGCGGACGCCCTCGGGGGCGAGCGCGATGTCCTTCACGTCGTGGCGTTGCGTTGTGGCCATGGCTTCCTTTCCGGTTCGGCTCGAAGTCGTCACGCGGCGAGGAGCCGCTCGTGCTTTCGCTGCTCCCATTCGACCCAGGCGGGCGTCTGCGAGCCCGTCGTCTCGTCGGTCCCCGCGAGCCAGGTCTCGAGCGCGGCGCGAAGCCCCGCATCGCGGCGCAGCCGCAGGGCGAAGGCGATCTCGCCGAGCTCGACGCCGAAGCGGCGCCGGAGGTCGGCGAGCCCGCGGAGCTGGTTCAGCTCCCGGACGCCGTAGCGCCGGTAGCCGCTCTCCGAGCGGCCCGGGACGACGAGCCCCGTCCGCTCCAGGTAGCGCAGCATGCGGGCCGACCAGCCCGAGCGCCTCGCCGCCTCGCCCACCGTCAGCTCCATCACGCGCCCGACCTTAGCACGAGCGTGTCAATGTTGCTACGGAGCGCTCGTTCCCTCGCGGCCGTACCGGTCCTCGAGCCGAACCACGTCGTCGAGGTGCGGGGTCGATACCTCGACCACGAGGGTGTCCTCGAGCGCCGTGACGCGGTGAACCGTGCCGGGAGTGAAATGGAAGGCGTCGCCGGGGCCGATCTCGCGCTCCTCCAGCTCTCCGTCCCGCTCGCCGAGCTCGAGCCTCGCGCGGCCCTCGTGGACGAGCCACGACTCCTCCTTCACCTCGTGCAGCTGCAGGCTCAGCGACTCGCCGGCGCGTACGAAGAGGAGCTTCCCCGCGTAGGACGGCGTCTCCGCCCACACGAGCTCCCAGCCCCAGGGCTTCTCCACCCGCCGTGGCGTTACGTCGCTCACGAGAACCGCAGCGCCTCGTCCGGGATGACCTGGTCGGCGCCGATGCGGAGCCCGTGGTCGAGCGCGTTGCCGCGGCCGAGCCTCGCGCCGGGCCCGACCACCGCGAGGTTCCGGATCTCGCAGGACTCCCCCACCTCGGCGCCGTCGCCGACCACGGAGCCGACGAGGACCGCGTGGGCGCCCACCGTCGCACCGGCGCCCAGCACGGAGCTCTCGACGACCGCGCCGGCCCCCACGCGGGCGCCCGCCCCGAGCACCGCGAGGCTCCCCGCCCTGGCTCCGACCTCGACGACGGCCCCCGGCCCCACGAACACCGGCGGCACGAGCCGTGCGTTCGGATCCACGCGTGCCGAGGAGTCGACGAGGGTGAAGTCGGCGCCGAGGGCGTCCCCCACCTCCGTCGGGAAGGAGCGCTCGAGCACGTCGCGGTGGGCCTGCAGGTACGACTCGGGCGTCCCGACGTCGAGCCAGTAGCCGTCGAGCGCGAGCCCGTAGACCGACCCGTCCTCGGCGAGGCGCGGGAAGACG
>JBKPTS010000105.1:0-12380 GCA_046735575.1 Actinomycetota bacterium | reverse complement strand
GACGAGCACCGCGTAGGGAGGTGGCTCCTCGAGGTCCTTGAGGAGGGCGTCGGCCGCGTCCTCGTTCATCCGCTCCGCGCCGAGCACGACGTAGACGCGGTGCTCGGCCTCGAACGGCCGCATGTGCAGGTCGTGGCGCAGCGCCCGCACGTCGTCGATCCGGATCATCTCGCCGAGCGGCTCGAGCACGTACAGGTCCGGGTGCGTGCGCGCCTCCACCCTGCGCTCGTCCCCGAGCAGCACCGCGGCGAACGCGAACGCCGCGCTCCGCTTGCCGACGCCGGCGGGCCCGTGCAGGAGGTACGCGTGCGCCGGCCCGTCCTCCCGGTCGTCGGCGGCGTTTGCAGCCTCGAGCGCGGCCGCGAGCAGCCGCTTGGCCTCGGACTGCTCGGGAACCTCAGCGAAGTGCTCCATACACCTCCTCCACCAGCTGCCCGGGCGGCCGCGTGGCGTCGAGCGGCACGATGCGCTCGGGGAAACGTTCCGCGAGGGAACGGTACGCCGCGTCGACTCGCACGTGGAAGCCGAGGCCCTCCCGTTCGATGCGGTCGTGCTTCGAGCCCAGCCGTTTCCGGACCTGCGCCGGGTCGAGGAGCAGCAGGAACGTACGGTCGGGAAGGAGGTCGCCGACCGCGGCGAGGTTGAGCTCGAGCACGCGGTCGATCCCGAGCCCGCGACCCCCTCCCTGGTACGCGACGGACGAGTCGAGGTAGCGGTCGCAGACGACCGTCTCGCCGCGGCGGAGGGCAGGCGCGATCACCTGCTCGACGAGCTCGGCCCTGGCCGCTGCGTAGAGCATGGCCTCGGCCCACGGGCCGACGTGAGGGCCGTGCAGGAGCAGCTCGCGGATGCTCTCGCCGAGCTCCGTTCCGCCCGGTTCCCTCGTCGCCGTGACGACCTCGCCCCGTGCGGCGAGCAGTTTCTCGAGGAGCTCGGCCTGGGTCGTCTTCCCCGACCCGTCGAGACCTTCGAAGGTGACGAACATCGCGGGCGCGATCATAGGGTCGGCCGCCGCCTCCGTAGAATGCGCCGGTGCGCGCGGTGGTGACCGGAGGCGCGGGCTTCATCGGCTCGCACGTCGTCGACGCGCTCATCGCGCGCGGCGACGAGGTCGTCGTCGTCGACTCGCTCTCCACCGGGAAGCGGGAGAACATCCCCGCCGCGGCGCACCTGAGCGTCCTGGACGTCCGCGAGCCCCTCGAGGAGCTCTTCCAGGAGGTGCGGCCGGAGGCGGTCTTCCACCTCGCCGCGCAGGCGAACGTGCGGGTGTCCGTGGAGCGTCCGGCGGAGGACGCCGAGGTGAACGTGCTCGGGACCGTCCGCGTCCTCGAGGCGGCCCGGCCGCACGGAGCGCAGGTCGTCTTCAGCTCGACCGGCGGAGCGATCTACGGCGAGTGCGAAAGCGGTCCGGCGTCCGAGAGCTCCCCATTGCGCCCGGTCTCGCCGTACGGGATCGCCAAGCTCGCAGGCGAGGAATACCTGCGCGGCTACAACCGGCTCTACGGCTCGACGCACGTCGCGCTCCGGTACGGGAACGTCTTCGGGCCGCGCCAGGACCCGCACGGCGAGGCGGGGGTCGTCGCCATCTTCCTCGGCGCGCTCGCAACCGGCGAAGCGCCGAGCATCTTCGGGGACGGAACCCAGACGCGTGACTACGTCTACGTCGGCGACGTCGCGCGGGCGACCCTCCAGGCGCTCGGGCACGGGGGCGGCGTCTTCAACGTCGGCACGGGCCGGGAGACGTCCGTGCTCGAGCTCTTCGAGCAGTGCCGCCGGGTCGCCGGCTCCGAGGTCGAGGCGGCGTTCGCACCCGCACGGCTCGGCGAGCTCCGGCGGAGCGTCCTCGACGCGCGGCTGGCCGCGGACGAGCTCGGGTTCACGGCCTTCGTCGACCTCGAGGACGGACTGCGCTCGACCTGGGAGTGGATTCGGGAGGAGTAGAGCGCGGGCGGGCGAAACGAGTCGCCCTGTGGACGTCTCGCTGCCAGCCGCCGACGCGCTCGTCCGCCCCTGGCGGACCGCGGCGCTCGTCGCCGGCGCCGTCGCCCTCGTCGAGCTGCTGATCCTGCTCGCCCTCGGCGGCGGCGCGCTCGCGGGCGCCGTCTCGCACCGGGTGAAGCGCGAAGCGGAGCATCGCGCGCGCGCCGAGGCCGCAGTGCCTTCCAGGAAGGTGACCCACCACCGGACCGCGATCCCGCCGGCGCGGCTTCCACGTTCGAGGACGACGGTGCTGGTGCTGAACGGGAACGGCCGCCAGGGCGCGGCCGCCGCGGAGGCTTCGCGCGTCCGCTCCCGCGGCTACCGCATCGGCGGCGTCGCCAACGCGTCGCGGACCGACTTCGGCCGGACCATCGTCATGTACCGGCCGCGCTACGCCGGCGAGGGCCGGCGGCTCGGGCGCGACCTGCGCGTCTCGCTCGTGAGCCCCCTCGACGGTATGCGCCCGCGGGAACTGCACGGCGCGCAGCTCGTCGTGATCCTCGGCCGGTAGAGCCTCACTTCCCGCACGCGCCCTTGTTCACCGCCGCCCTCGCCTGGTCGAGAATGCCGCCCTCGACCCACTCGTTCCCGGCGGAGTCGAGCGTGTACGCGTTGTTCAGGAACCTGTACGCGGCGCACATGTTCCCGGCGAAGAACTCGTAGCTCCCGAGCGCGTACCAGGTGTCGGGGTTCTCCGGCTGGAGCCGGACGGCCTGCACGTAGCGGGCGAGCGCCTCCCGCGCATCGCCCCTGCGCGCCGCGATTCCGCCCAGGGTGTAGAGCGGGTCGACGCTCAGCGGGTCGAAGAAGCGGGACCGGTCGGCGTCGTCCTTCGCCTTCGCGAGGTGGCGTGCGTCGATCGCGTCGATGGCCGCGCGGTTGCTGCGCACGGCGAGCCGCGGGAACGCGAACGAGGCGAGGAGCGAGAGCGCCACCAGCGCGCTCGCGGCCACGACGAGCGGCCGGGTGCGCAGCTCGAGGAGCGGGCGACCCGCGGCCGCGACCACCCCGAGCGAGAGCATCGTCGGCGCCGTCACCGCGAGGAAGTCCCAGTCGTAGTCGACGAGCGCGTGGACGCCGTACGCGACCGGCAGCCCGCAGAGGGCGACGGCCGCGTCGCGCTCCGGGCCCTCGAGCCTGCGGACGCCGCAGACGCAGGCCGCGCCGGCAGAGCCCGCGAGCCCGAGGAAGAGGAGCAGCGCGACGACCCCGCCGTCCGAGAGCTGCTGGAGCGGGACGCTGTGCGGCTCGGTGACGGTCGCCGCGTTCGTCCGGAAGCGCTTGCGGGCGACCTCGAAGGAGCCCGCGCCGGCGCCGAGCGGCACCTTGCGCGCGAACACCCGCCAGGCCTCGGTCCACCAGCAGAGGCGACTGCTGGAGAGCGTCCCGAAGCGATTCGGACTGTTCACGACCTCGGAGCACGGCGCCGTCACCTGGTGCCACGCTCTCGTCACCGGGTTTCCGACCGCGATGACGAGCGCGACGACGCCGACGACGATCGCCGCGGCCGCGGCGCCGAGCAACCCGCGCCCGAGCCTGCGCCGGTCGTCGCCGCCCAGATTGCGTCCCGCCCCGAGGTGGACGAGAGCCGCCGCGACACCGGCGCCGACGAGCGCGAGAGCGCCGAAGCCGGCGCCGTCGGATACGCGGTCCGCGTGCGTCGCCCCGGCCTCGACGAGGGCCGGCCGCGTGAACGCCCACCCCGCGACGATCGCAGCGGGAAGCACCGTCGCGACGAGGAAGAGCGCGCCCTCGAGCCGGCGGTCGGGCGAGAGGAGCAGCCAGACGGCGAGCACGACGACCGCGGCCGCGAGCCCCGCGCGGGAGACGGTGAGGAGGAGCGCAAGGGCGGATCCGTAGGCGAGGGGCGCTCCCGCGACCCGCCTCCACGAAGCCCCGCCGCGGACGCCCAGCCAGACCGCGAAGGCCAGCGCGGCGTCGGCGAGGAGCGCGAGCGTGTTCCAGTAGTCGACGGGCACGTTGAGACGGGCGACCGTGTCGCCGCTCGAGTCGAGCGCAGGAATCGCCTTCGACGCGAGCGCCCAGACGAGCACGACGCCGAGACAGGCCGCCAGGAGGGAGGCGCCGAGCTGCGCGGCGATCCGGCCGGCGTTGGCCGCGAGGACGAGCCCGAGGCCGAGGAAGACCGCGAAGACGACGGTCTTGTTGAAGACCTCCCAGGACCGGTCCGGCACGATCGACCAGCCGAGCGACGCGCCCGTCCAGGCGACGAGGAGCACGGCCGCCGCGGAGACGAGCAGACCAGAGCGCCCGAGGCGCGGCAGTGCGCAGAGGCCGAGCGCGAAGAGGACGAGGAAGACGCCGAGAAGGACGACGGAGACCCCTCCCACCCGGAGGAGGGCCGCGAACCCGGAGCCGCCCCCGGCGACGAGGGAGGCGAGAGTGAGTGCTCCGACGAGGAAGGTGCTCGCGAGGACGCCGACGCGGGGTACGCCGCCATCCATGGCGGGCCACGCTAGCATCGGCCGCGGCTCGTTACCTGCCCCCCGGAAGCAGGGTATTGGGCGATGTCGTCTAACAAATCGTTTACCCTCCACTGACTTCCGGATCACCAGGAGTGGGGAGACTCGAGCGCAGGGACTCCCATCGCCCGCTGTGACACCGCATTCGCCGCATACCACCCGTGCAGTTCCCGTGCTCGCCGCTCTCGTCGTGCTCGTCGCGGCGACGGCGGCCGCGCTCTCGCTGCCGGCCACCGCGGCGGCCAAGGGGACGAAGTGCGGCAAGGCGATCGTCGCGGACTGGTTCGACAACGGGCGCATCGACCGCATCTATCCCCTGCACTGCTACGAGGAGGCGATCGACGCGATCCCGGCGGACATCCGCGACTACGCGAACGCGGCCGACGTCATCCATCGCGCGTTGCAGGCTGCGCTCGGCGGCAATCTCTATCGCTGCAAGGGCTGTCCCGATCCCTCCCCTGACGGGAGCCGGAACCCCGAGGGCGGAAATGCAGGAACCGGAACCCAGGCCGTCGGGCCGAACGTGGACGCGTCGAGTCCCTCGTCCGTTCCGATCCCGCTGCTCGTCCTGGGCGGGATCTCCCTCGCGCTGCTCGCCGCAGGGGGCCTCGGGTACATCTCGCGCCGCCGCCAGGCCGAAGCCGGGGACGACGCGGACGACGAGAACGGCCCGCTGAGCTAGCCCGACCGCGCCGGCCGGCGCGAGCCTGACAGGGCGCCTCACCCGTTTTTCCCTAACAGGCGTCGGGTACAAAAGTCAGATGGGTCGTACGGCACGCGCGGTCCTCGGGCTGCTCTTCTTCGTGGCGCCGCTGACCTCGCTCGCAGTCGCGGGGGAAGCGTCGGCTGCCGGCGCGCTCTGCGGGGAGAAGGTCCTGAGCGACTGGGCCGACAACGGGCGGATCGACGGCGTCTACCCGCTCAGCTGCTACCAGGAGGCGATGGCGAAGATGCCGACCGACCTCCGGGACTACACCAACGCCGGCGACGTCATCCAGCGCGCGCTCACCCGCGCCGTCACGTCGAGCGGGGAGCGCGGACTGGGGGCTCCGGTCGCCGCGGGCTCGACGCCGAGCGTCGGCGGCGAGAGCACGACGGCCCTCCCGCTGCCGCTCCTCGTGCTCGTCGGCGTCTCGGCCGCGGTCTTCGCCGCAGGCGCCCTGGGCCACCTCGCGCGACGTCGCCGCGTCTCGCCGGACTGACGCGGCCGGCCGCGACGAGGGCGCCTGCGGCTAGAATGGCCGGAGTCGCCTTGACCAAAAAGATCCTGCAAATCGAGCTATTCCGTTCCGTCTTGCCCGCGACCTACCCTCTCAGGTCCGCTCGCATGACACCCGTTGCTCGACCGAGCGGGAGCAGGTAGATGTCCGACACCGTTCGGGAGGCAGACATGGCAATTGCTCGACAGCCGGGGGCACGGCAAGCAGAGTCGGAACAGGCGGAGCCCGCCGCGCAGGAGGTCGCGAACACGGTCGTCGACGCGGAGGCGAGCGTCGCGCCCCGCCGCTACTTCACGATCCCCGGCCGCGACCCGTTCGAGGAGATCGAGTGGGAGCTCCGCGACGCCCACATTGCCGGCCGCGACGGGCCGATCTTCGAGCAGAAGGACGTCGAGTTCCCGAAGTTCTGGTCGCAGACCGCGACGAACATCGTCGCGCAGAAGTACTTCCGCGGCCGCATGTCCTCCCCCGAGCGCGAGCGCTCCGTCAAGCAGATGGTCGGACGCGTCGTCGAGACGATCGGCGGGTGGGGGCGCGAAGGCGGCTACTTCGCGACGGACGAGGAGGCCGAAACCTTCGAGGCCGAGCTCCGGTCGATCCTCGTCAACCAGTACGCCTCCTTCAACTCGCCGGTCTGGTTCAACGTCGGCTTCGAGGCGAAGCCGCAGTGCAGCGCCTGCTTCATCCTCTCGATCGACGACTCGATGGAGTCGATTCTCGACTGGATCCGACGCGAGGGGATCATCTTCCGCGGCGGCTCCGGCTCCGGCGTCAACCTCTCCCGCCTCCGCTCCTCGAAGGAGCAGCTCTCGAAGGGCGGGTACGCCTCCGGCCCCGTGAGCTTCATGCGCGGCGCCGACGCTTCGGCCGGGACGATCAAGTCCGGCGGCAAGACGCGGCGCGCGGCGAAGATGGTCGTTCTCGACGTCGACCATCCGGACGTCGAGGAGTTCGTCTGGTGCAAGGCCAGGGAGGAGCGCAAGGCACGCGTCCTCGAGACGGCCGGCTACGACATGAGCCTCGACTCGCCCGACTGGGCGTCGATCCAGTACCAGAACGCGAACAACTCCGTGCGGGTCACGGATGCGTTCATGGAGGCCGTGCTCGAAGGCAAGGAGTGGAACCTCGTCGCGCGCACCGACGGCTCCGTCGTCGAGACGACGGATGCACGCGACCTGCTCCGGCAGATGGCGGAGGCGGCCTGGGAGTGCGCCGACCCGGGCCTCCAGTACGACACGACGATCAACAACTGGCACACGCTCCCGAACACGAGCCGCATCAACGCCTCGAACCCCTGCTCGGAGTACATGTCGATCGACGACAGCGCATGCAACCTCGCCTCGCTGAACCTCATGAAGTTCCGCCGCGAGGACGGCGAGCTCGACGTCGAGGCGTTCGAGCACGCGGTCGACGTCGTGTTCCTGGCGCAGGAGATCGCGGTCGGCTACTCCTCGTACCCGACGCCCGAGATCGAGCGCAACGCGAAGGCGTTCCGCCAGCTCGGGCTCGGCTATGCGAACCTGGGCGCGCTGCTCATGGCGCGGGGGCTGCCGTACGACTCGGACGAGGGTCGCGCATACGCAGCGGCCATCACCGCGCTCATGACCGGCCGCGCCTACCGCAAGTCGGCCGAGGTCGCGAAGCGGATGGGCCCCTTCGCCGGCTACCGGCCGAACGCCGCCGCGATGACCGGCGTCATCGCCCAGCACCGCGCGGCGGTCGGGAACATCGACCACTCCGGCTCGGTGCCGAAGGACCTGCTGTCGGCTGCACGCCGCGCCTGGGACGAGGCGCTCGAGCTCGGCGAGGTCTCGGGCTTCCGCAACGCGCAGGCGACCGTGCTCGCGCCGACCGGGACGATCAGCTTCATGATGGATTGCGACACGACCGGAGTCGAGCCCGACTTCTCGCTCGTCAAGTCGAAGAAGCTCGTCGGCGGCGGCGAGATCACCATCGTGAACAAGACCGTGCCGATGGCGCTCGAGAAGCTCGGGTACGCGCCGAGCGAGGCCGAGGAGGTCGTCGCCTTCATCGACGAGCGCAACACGATCGTCGGGGCTCCGTACGTCAAGGCCGAGCACTACCCGGTCTTCGACTGCGCGATCGGCGAGCGGGCGATCCACTACACGGGCCACGTGAAGATGATGGGGGCGGTCCAGCCCTTCATCTCCGGCGCGATCTCGAAGACCGTCAACCTGCCCGAGGAAGTGACCGTCGACGAGATCTCGCAGCTCTTCGTCGAGTCCTGGCGCCTCGGGATCAAGGCGATCGCGATCTACCGCGACAACTGCAAGGTGGCGCAGCCCCTGTCGAAGAAGGGCGACGCGGGCGCGACGACGCTCGCTCCGGTCGCCGTCGGAGTGGCCGTGCCGCAGCGACGCCGGCTGCCGGAGGACCGCACCGAGGTCGGCCGCAAGTTCCGCGTCGGGGAGTACGAGGGGTACATCCACGTCGGCCTCTTCGACGACGGGACGCCCGGCGACATCTTCGTCGACATCGCGAAGGAGGGGACGACTCTCGCCGGCCTCATGAACTCCTTCATGATCTCGGTCTCGCTCGGCCTCCAGTACGGCGTGCCGCTCGAGGTCTACGTCTCGAAGTTCAGCCACATGCGCTTCGAGCCCTCGGGCATGACGAACGACGCGGACATCCGCGTCGCGAAGTCGATCGTCGACTACATCTTCCGCTGGATGGGCAAGAAGTTCCTCTCCGCCGACCAGCAGGAGGAGGCGGGGATCCTCACGCCCGAGGTGAAGCAGCGCCTGGCCGCCGCCTACAACGAGGCGGGCGAGCACGCGGCCGCGGCCGTCGCCATCGATCCGACGCCGCCCCCCGGCCAGACGGCTCTCTTCAACCAGTGGGAAGACGCGGTCGAGTGCGCGAGGTGCGGCGGCCGGATGGTCAGGACCGGCAGCTGCTACACGTGCCGCGACTGCGGGACGAACACCGGCTGCAGCTGACAGGACCCCGCCCGAGCCGCTGACACGAGAGGCGCGGCGACGCGCCTCTCAGATGCTCCCCACGCCCGGGTAGATGTTGGCCATGAAGTTGGGCCGGACGACGACGTTCCGTAGGTCGCGCCGTTCGGGCGGAAGGTCTCCGATGCCGGCGATGCTCGCCTCGACTGCGGCCGCTCGTGCGGTGCTGCGGAAGTGCCAGAAGACGTCGCTGTGCACCTGGCCCGCATACGAGTCGAGGTCGATCAGCTTGCTGAAGTGGTGGGAAACCGGGCAGTGGTGCGCCCCGGCTCGTATGCGAGCTCGCCCGCCACCGGAAAGTAATTTCTGGCACACGCCGGTATGCATCCCTCACCGATGACTTCCGACGCGTGAGCCGGTCCCTACGAGCACGACGACATAGGGAGGACCATGAGCAAGCTGAAGCTGAACATCACGATGTCGATCGACGGCTTCGTCGCCGGCCCGGACCAGTCGCCGGAGCATCCGCTCGGGATCGGCGGCGAGGAGCTGCACGACTGGCTCGTGCCGCTCAGGGCGTTCCGCGAGCGCCACGGCGAGGAAGGCGGCGAGGTCAACGCGAGCACGCCGTTCGCCGAGGACATCCTCGCCGGCGCGGGCGCGACCATCATGGGCCGGAACATGTTCGGCGGCGACCCGGGACCGTGGGACGAGTCGTGGAAGGGCTGGTGGGGAGACGATCCGCCGTTCCACCATCCCGTCTTCGTCCTCACGAGCCATCCGCGCGAGCCGCTCGAGATGCAGGGCGGCACGACCTTCCACTTCGTCACGGACGGGATCGAGTCGGCGCTCGAGCGGGCGCGGGCGGCAGCCGGAGAGAAGGAGGTGTCGCTCGGCGGCGGGGCGTCCGTCGCGCAGCAATACCTCGCAGCGGGCCTGCTCGACGAGATCGTCGTCTCGGTGGTTCCGATCCTCCTCGGAGGCGGCGCTCGGCTGTTCGAGAACATTGGACGCGTGAAGCTCGAGCAGGTCGAGTCGGTCGAGGCGCCCGGCGTGACTCACATCAGGTACGCGCGGGCATAGCTCCTCCGGGATACGAGTAGACGACCGATCAAGGTTCTGCTTCGCCCGTAACCCGCGAGGCGCGGCTCGTGTCCTCCCTTCAGCGCGACGTCTCGACTCCGGCGCCAGGAGGCCCGGCCAGGACCGTGGGCGCGTACTCGACGAGCTGCAGCCGTCCGTCGAACGTGCGGCTGCCGAGCAGGTCGAGCGAGACGTCCGGGTAGCCGTCGTAGATCCGGTCGCGACCGCTGCTGCCGGTGATGACCGGGAAGACGACCAAACGGAAGCGATCCACGAGGCCGGCATTCAGCAGAGTCCGGCACAGAGTGAGGCTGCCGAGCGTGCGCATCGGCGTGGCCTCCGTCTCTTTCATCTCGCGCACGGCCTCGACTGGGTCGCGGTCGATCAGCTGCGTGTTCGGCCATGCGAGCGGCTCCCGCAACGTGCTCGAGAAGACGATCTTCGAGAGGCCCGCGAGCGTGTCCGTGCCCGGTTCACCGTCCGTGGCCAGCGCGGACATGAGCCGATACGTCTTCGCGCCCATGAGCACCGTGTAGCTCGCCTCCGGCTGATCGCCCAGCCAGGCGAGGTATTCCGGGCCCTCCAGCCCCCACCAGCCCGGCCAGCCGTCGGCGGCGCCGTACCCATCGAGCGAGGTGATGAAATCGACCAACAGCTCTGGCATGTCCGGCTCCTCTCGTCCTGATCCGCTCGGTCTGCAGGATCGCTGCGGCAGGTGCCGGCTAGCCCGTCTCGTACTCGTCGTGGCGCCGCAGCCAGAGCGGCTCGGTGGCGCTCTCGTGACGCCCCTTGGGCGTCCGGTCGAGCAGGGAGTAGTACGCCATCCCGGGCACCTCCAGGCCGCGCGCGGTGGTCACGTACGTCCGATAGACGGTCCCGTCCTCCAGCGCATACACGCTCAGGCCCGGTCCCTCGGCGACGTACGCCGCCACCGAGGTCCCGCACATGCGCGCGTTCTGCTCGACGGTGGCCGGGATCTCGCCGTCGAGGAAGGGCTTCAGCTCCTCCTCGGTGTAGAGGAAGCCCAGGTCGCGGTTGAAGTCGCTGCCGCCGCTAGAGACCCACTCGATGTCCCAGCCCATCCGTTTCCGGTAGGCGAGAAGCTTCTCGAGCGGCCCGCGCGAGGCGAGCAGCAACGTCGCGTCCCTGGCCCGGAGATGCGGCACCTGGGGAGCGAGCGTGTCGGCGATCGAGGAGCAGACCGGGCAGCCGGCCTCGTAGCTCGGCCCGAACATGAAGTGGTAGACGACCAGTTGCGAGCGGCCGTCGAAGAGCTCCGCGAGAGCCTTGGCTCCGTCCTCCGCGTCGAAGCGATAGTCCTTCTCGACCGGGACCCACGGCAGCTGCCGTCTCTTCTCCGCGAGCTCGTCGCTGCGGCGGGTGAGCTCCTTCTCCTCCTTCAGCAGCTCGTCGCGCTCCGACTGCCATTCCTCCTGCGTACCGATGCGGTGCTCCATGTGTCTTCCACCTCCTGCCGAGACCGTACCGACGGCCGTCATGTCGGCGGTTCCTCGTGTGCGACCCTGCACGCATGCGACCGACGCTCTTCGAGTTCGCGGGAGGCGAAGAGGCGTTCCTCGCCCTCGCACGGGCGCACCACGCGCGGTGCCTCGCCGATCCCGAGCTCAACCATCCCTTCTCGCACGACGACCAGCATCCGCAGCACGTCGAACGGCTTGCTGCGTACTGGGGCGAGGTGCTCGGAGGGCCCCCGCTCTACTCGCGGAGCTGCGGTGACGAGTCGGGAGTCCTGCGAATGCACGCGGGGAACGGGGACATGGGCGACCTCGGCGAGAGGTTCCTCGAGTGCTTCGTCCGAGCCGTCGACGACGCAGGGCTTCCCGACGATCCAGGGTTTCGCCGGGCGCTGCGCGCATACATGCGCTGGGCGGTCGACAATGTCCTCGCATATTCGCCGGAGGGTGCGCGCGTTCCCGAAGGGGTCGCGATGCCCCGTTGGGGCTGGGAGGGCCTGGAGCACGTCTAGTCCGTCGGCCCTCGTGCTCGTCGAGGGCGCCAGCGACAGGGTCGCGCTCGAGACGCTCGCCCGGCGCCGCGGCCTCGACCTGCAAGCCCGGGGAATCGCGATCGCCGCGATCGGCGGTGCGCAGGCGTTGGGCACGGTCCTCCAGGAGATCCGCGACCAGGGCCCGCGGCTCCGACTCGCGGGCCTCTGCGACGCGAGGGAGGAGCCTGGCGTCCGCCGCGCGCTCGAGCGGGCGGAGCTCGGCTCGAACCTCACGCGCGAGTCGCTGGAGGGGCTGGGCTTCTACGTCTGCGAGCCGGACCTCGAGGGCGAGCTGATCCGTGCGCTCGGGGTGGCGCGCGTAGAGGCCGTCCTCGAGGCGAACGGGAACCTCGCCTCGTTTCGCACCTTCCAGAAGCAGCCGCAGTGGCAAGGCCGCCCGGCCGAGGATCAGCTGCGCCGGTTCTTCGGGAGCAGCGCGGGCAAGATCAAGTACGCGGGCCCTCTGGTCGAGGCGCTCGACCTGACGCGGGTGCCCCGGCCGCTCGACGCCGTGCTCGCGCACGTCGAGGTCGAGCCTCGGGCGGCCGGCAACCCGTGACGTGGCACGCGAACGCGGCGCAGAGAGGTATACTGCGCGAGTGGAGGCGAGCCTCAGTAGGCCGGGACGGACGAGGCGCCCGTCTCGTTCCTCCGTGACCTGACGATCCAGCGGCGGCCCTTCGTCGCC
>JBKPTS010000104.1:0-7034 GCA_046735575.1 Actinomycetota bacterium | reverse complement strand
GTGGCGGCCGATGGCCGCCCGCAGCGCGGCGGTCGTGCGCACCGGCTTGCCGTCGACGGCGACGACGACGTCGCCCTCCTGCAGCCTCCCGGCCGCGGGCGTCCCCCCGATGACGCCGATGACGAGGACGCCGGTCGGGCGGGCGCGGACCTTCCGCCCGAGGGCGGCGAGCGCGACGGCCGGCGCGACCTGCGTCGAGCGCTGCATCTCCTCGATCACCTGCTGCTGCCGCTGCCGGCCGGAGATCCCCTTCGGCAGGTAGTTCTGCGCCGGGACGAGCGTCGACCCGTCGGGACGGGTGAAGGGAAGGATGCGCTCGAGGAGCGACGCTCGCTTGATGAAGGCGTCCACGTAGTAGACGTCCCCGCCCCCCGAGGCGTGGGCTCCCGGGACGACGACGTGCCCGGCGAGCGGCTTGGCGCGGTCGGGCGCGTAGATGTAGCCGTCGGCCGGGATCGCCCAGAGAATCGCCGCCACGAGCGCGGCGAGGACGAGCGGGACGACGAGGTACCGCAGCCGGAACTGCACTTGGAAACTAAAGCAGGCTGCGGGTGAGGCCCCCGTCCACGGGGATCACGGAGCCCGTTATGTAGGAGGCGCGGTCGGAGCAGAGGAAGGCGACGAGGTCGCCGATCTCGCGCGGCGAGCCGAGCCTTCGTACGGGGACGGCGGCGAGGTCGTCGGCGGAGGGCCCCTCGGGGTGGACCTCGCGGATCCGCTCGGTGTCGATCCAGCCGGGCGCGATCGAGTTGACGGTGATCCCGAGCGGCCCGACCTCGCGCGCGAGCGTCTTCGCCCAGCCGACCACACCCGGTCGCACCGCGTTCGAGAGCGCGAGGTTGTCGATCGGCTCGCGAACCGAGCTGGACGTGACGTTGACGATCCGCCCGCGCCCGCTGCGCTCGAGGTGGGGGAGGCAGAGCGACGTGAGCCGGACCGCGGAGACGAGCAGCAGCTGCACGGCCGTCTCGACGTTCACCGCTTCGAGCGCGATCGCCGCGGTTCGCGGCGGCCCGCCCGAGTTGTTGACGAGGATGTCGACGCCCCCGAACCGTTCGACCGCGGTCTCGACGAGCCGCCGCAGGTCGTCCTCGGAGGTCACGTCGCCTGCGACCGCCGCCGCCCCGAGCCGCTCCGCCTCTCGCTCGAGCAGCTCCTGCCTGCGGGCGAACATGACGACGTTCACGCCCTCGTCCGCGAGGGCCTCGGCGATGCCGCGGCCGATGCCCGAGGACGCGCCGCAGACGATCGCGGTGCGCCCCTGCAGATGGAGGTCCACTACCTCGCCCGCTTCCTTCCCAGCACCCCGACCACGTCGCGCACGGCGGCGGCGGACTCCCGGAACATCCTCCGCTCCTCCGGCGTCAGCTTGAGAGCGACGATCTCCTCGACGGCCTCGCTGCCGAGCTTGACCGGAACCCCCATGTAGAGCCCGCGCACGCCGTACTCGCCGTCGAGGAACGCCGTGCACGGGAGGACGCGCTTCTCGTCGAGGCAGATCGAGTCGACCATCTGCGCCGCCGCCGCCCCGGGGGCGTACCACGCGGACGTGCCGAGCAGCTGAACGATCTCGCCGCCGCCGAACCGCGTCCGCTCGACGAGCTTTCGGATCTTGGACTTCGGCAGGAGCTCCGCGAGCGGGATGCCCCCGACGGTCGTCGCGGACACGACCGGGACCATCTGGTCGCCGTGGCCGCCGAGCACCATCGCGGTGACGTCCTTGACCGAGACCTCGAGCTCCTGCGCGATGAACGCGGAGAAGCGCGCGGTGTCGAGGATCCCCGCCATGCCGACGACCCGTCGTTTCGGGAAGCGGGACGTCCTGAGCGCGACGTGGCACATCGCGTCCAGGGGGTTCGAGACGACGACCAGGACCGCCTTCGGCGACTGCCGCACGGCCTCCCTCGCCACCGACGCGACGATGGCCTCGTTGGTGGTCACGAGATCGTCGCGGCTCATGCCGGGCGCGCGCGGCCTCCCCGCGGTGATCACGACGACGTCCGACCCCGCCGTCTCCTCGTACCCGTTCGCGCCGAGGACGACGGGCTCGTACCCGAGGATCGATCCGGCCTGGTTCAGGTCGAGCGCCTTGCCCTGGGGCAGGTTCTCCACGATATCGACGAGGACGACGTCCGCGTAGTCGCGGCGCGCGAGCTCCTGCGCGCAGGTGGCGCCGACGTTCCCGCCGCCGACGACCGTGATCTTCCGCCGGCCGGTCACGGTCCTCCTCTCGTTCCGGGGCCCGCTGCGACGGCGACGCCGAGCTCCTCGATGATCGCGTCCGCGTAGTCGGACGTCCCCACGGCCGTCGGGTCGTCCCGGCTCGGCTTCAGGTCGTACGTGACGCGCTCGCCCCGCTCGATCACGGTCGCGACCGCGTCCTCGAGCTGCTTCGCCGCGTCCCGCTCCCCGAGATGCTCGAGCATGAGCTTGCCGCTCAGGATCATCGCGGTCGGGTTGACCCTGTTCATCCCCCTGTACTTGGGCGCCGAGCCATGGGTTGCCTCGAAGACCGCCGCGCGGTCGCCGATGTTCGCGCCGGGAGCGAGGCCGAGCCCGCCCACGAGCCCGGCGGTGATGTCGCTGACGATGTCGCCGTAGAGGTTCGGGAGGACCAGGACGTCGAACTCCTCCGGCCGCTGGACGAGCTGCATGCAGGCCGCGTCCACGAGCACGTCTCGGGACTCGAGGTCCGGGTACTCGGCGGCGACCTCGCGGAAGACGGAAAGGAAGAGCCCGTCCGTGAACTTCATGATGTTCGCCTTCGTCACCCCGGCCACCTGGCGGCGGTTGTTCGCGCGCGCGTACTCGAAGGCGAAGCGGATGATCCGCTCGGAGGCGGCGGCGCCGATCGGCTTCACCGAGATCCCGGAGCCGGAGGCGATCTGCTTCTCCTGGAGCCCGTTCAGCTCCCGGATGACGTGCTCGGCCTGGTCGCTTCCCGCCTCGTACTCGATGCCCGCGTACAGGTCCTCGGTGTTCTCGCGGACGACGACGAGGTCGACGTTCTCGTACCGCGAGCGCACGCCCCGGTAGCTCTTGCACGGGCGCAGGCACGCGTACAGCTCGAGCTCGTGCCGGAGCGCGACGTTGACGGAGCGGAAGCCCGTCCCGATCGGCGTCGTGATCGGGCCCTTGAGCGCGACCCCGTTCTCGCGGATGGACGCGAGGGTCTCCTCCGGCAGCGGCGTCCCCGCCTGCTCCATGACGTCGCTCCCGGCCTCCCGCACGTCCCATTCGAGCTCGACTCCGGTCGCCTCGAGCACCCGGCGCGTGGCCTCGGTCAGCTCCGGTCCCGTCCCGTCCCCGGGGATCAGCGTCACTCGGTGGGCCATGAGCCCGGCGGACTCTACCGGGGGGTCGCCTCCCGGCCGAACGGATACATTCCTGCCCATGACCGACTTCAAGCCCGGGCTCGAGGGGGTCGTCGCCGTCGAGACCGAGATCGCCGAGCCGGACCGCGAGGGTGGCGTGCTCCGGTACCGCGGCGTCGACATCGAGGAGCTCGTCGGTCACTACCCGTACGAGCGCGTGTGGGGGCTGCTCGTGGACGACGATCTCGAGTCGGTGCTGCCGGCGCCCGAGCCGCACGAGCCGGCCGGGCTGACCGGGTACGCGCCCGCGGACCTCCAGGCCGAGACCGCGCGGCTGGCGGGCGAGTGGAAGCTCGGCAAGCTGAACGAGATCTCGGACGAGCAGGCGCGCGAGGACCTCGGCCGGCTGTCGTCGCAGATGATGGGCATCGTCGCGCGCTCCGCCCGGCTGGCGGACGGCCACGCGGAGCCGGTCCCGGACGACGTCGTCGCGGGGGGCGAGACCACGGCGGAGAAGTTCCTGCTCCAGTGGCGAGGCGAGGCGGACCCGAAGGCGGTCAAGGCGATCGACACGTACTGGATCTGCACCGCCGAGCACGGCCTCAATGCGTCCACCTTCACCGCGCGCGTGGTCGCCTCGACCGGCGCGGACTGCGGGGCCGCGCTCTCTTCCGCCGTCGGGGCGCTCTCGGGCCCCCTGCACGGCGGCGCTCCCGCCTACGTGAAGCCGATGCTGGACGAGGTGCAGGCGCTGGGCGATCCCGAGAAATGGGTGCGCGAGACCCTCGACGCGGGGCGGCGGATCATGGGGTTCGGCCACCGCGTCTACCGCGCCGAGGATCCCCGGTCGCGGATCCTCAAGCGAACTGCCCGAGAGCTCGGCTCGCCGCAGATCGAGATCGCCGAGCAGCTCGAGGAGGTCGCCCTCGCCGAGCTCGAGCGGCGGCATCCCGAACGCCCCCTGAAGACGAACGTCGAGTACTACTCGGCCCTCGTCCTCGACGTCGCGGACATCCCGCCTCCGTTGGCCCCGGCGATGTTCGCGTGCTCACGTGTCGCGGGCTGGTCGGCGCACATCCTCGAGCAGAAGCGGACCGGGCGCCTGTTCCGCCCGTCGGCCCGGTACGTGGGGCCTGCGCCGCACTCGCTCGCGTCGGTCCCGGCTTGACGCTCGCCGAAGCCGCTGCCGAGGCGGATGCCCTGGCGCTCGCGGGAGACGAGCGCAGGCTGGCGGTGCTGCGCCAGCAGTGGGACGACGAGCTCGAAGGGGCTGCCCGCTCGGGCGACTACCGCATCCGCGCCCAGGCCTACCGGGCGATCGCGCAGTTTCGCTTCCGGCAGAAGCGCGAGCTCCTGCGGCGGGGGCTCGAGGACGAGAGCCCGGCCGCCCGCGGCTCCGCGCTGATCGCGCTCGAGTCGCTGTCGCGGCAGCATCCGGGCGACGTCAACTCGTACCGAGGGCTCCTTCACGAGCTTGCCGCCCACGACCCGAACACGGCGGTGCGCCGGCTCGCCGTCGTCTGCCTGAAGAACGGCTCCCCTCAGCGCGACACGATCCAGCTCCTCGAGGGGATCGCGGAGTCGGAGGACGCGGACGCGGAGCTGCGGAACGCCGCCCGGGCCGTCGCGGGCGGGCTGCGGAAGAAGGCGGTGGCGAAGTGAGCGACGGGCCTCTCGTCGCCGTGATCATGGGCTCCCGCTCCGACTGGGAGACGATGGAGCACGCGGTCGAGACGCTTCGCAAGCTCGACGTCCCGCACGAGACGCGCGTGCTGTCCGCACACCGCACGCCCGAGGCCCTCGCCGCGTACGTGGCGGACGTCGAGGGGCGCGGCGCGCAGGTCTTCGTTGCGGCCGCCGGGGGCGCCGCGCATCTCGCCGGCGTGGTCGCGTCGCAGACGCTGCGGCCGGTGCTCGGGGTGCCGATGCACTCGCAGGCCGTCGGGGGGCTCGACTCGCTGCTCTCGACCGTGCAGATGCCGGCCGGCATTCCTGTGGGAACCCTCGCCATCGGGCGGGCGGGAGCGGTCAACGCGGCGCTGCTCGCGGTCGCGATCCTCGCGTGCTCGGACGAAGAGCTCGAGGCGCGCTTACGGCGGTACCGGAAGGAGCAGTCGGCGGCCGTCCTTGAGGCCGGCGACCCGAGCGCCTAACCCTCGACCAGCCTCCGAAAGGGGTCAGACCCGGGCCGTGTCCCTTCGAGGCACTGGGCCTGTTCGGTTCCGCTCCGCAGCTCGACTCGCTTCTCGGCCAACTCTCGACCAGCCTCCGAAAGGGGTCAGACCCGGGCCGTGTCCCGAGCGGCCTAGACGACCGTCTCCTAGCTCCCGTCGTGAGGCGCGCTCCGGCGCGCATGCGGGTGGGCCTGGAAGTAGACCTCGCGCCGACGCCGATCGGAGACGTGCGTGTAGCGCTCGGTCGTCCCGAGGTCGGCGTGCCCGAGCATCTCCTGGACGCTGCGGAGATCGGCGCCGCCCTCGAGCAGATGGGTGGCGAAGGAGTGGCGCAGCAGGTGCGGGTGCACCCGCCCGGGCTCGAGGCCCGCCTTCTCCGCCAGCCGGCGGAGGATGAGAAACGCTCCCGCGCGGGTGAGCGGGCCACCGCGCGCGTTGAGGAAGAGCTCCGGCCGGTAGCGGCGGTCGAGGTGCGGCCGACCGAGCGCGAGGTAACGGCGGACCGCCTCGGCGGCCGGGCGGCCCAGGGGGACGAGCCGCTCCTTCCCGCCCTTGCCGAGCACCCGCACGATGCGGACGTCCAGATCGACGCCGCTCTTTCCGACGCCGACCGCCTCGGAGACGCGCAGTCCGGCGCCGTAGAGGAGCTCCACCAGCGCGCGGTCGCGCAGCGCCCGCGGGGTGGTCCCGATCGCGGCGTCGATCAGGCGCTCGGTCTCGGAGGGCGAGAGCGCGCGCGGAAGCTTCCTGGGCCGGCGAGGGAGGACGACGGCGGCCGCGGGGTTGTCCTCGCGGGCGCCGATCAGCACGAGATGGCGGAAGTAGGTCCGTGCGGCCGAGACGCGCCTCGCGATCGTCGACGGTGCGAGGCCACCGGCCCGCATCTCCGCGACCCAGCGCTCGAGCTCAGCGACGGTCGTGGCGCCGGCGGGCCCGCACCGGAAGGACTCGAGCTCTCGCAGGTCCCGGCGGTAGGCGTCGACCGTGCGCTCGGACCTGCGCGTGGCCAGGTTCAGGAGGAAGCGCTCGACGTCGGGATCGGAGGCGGCCACGGACCCAGTCGGATTCGTCGCAGCGCGGGGGGCTCCTGCCCTCCTGCCTTCAGGAGCGGGGATGCGCGTGGTCGTACACGCGGCGCAGCCGGCGTGCGTCGACCCGGCTGTAGACCTGGGTCGTCGAGAGCGACGCGTGCCCGAGGAGCTCCTGGATCGTCCGCAGGTCGGCTCCGCCCTCGAGGAGATGGGTCGCGAACGCGTGCCTGAAGCGGTGCGGATGGCGGACGAGCCTGCGGACGGCGCTCGTGTCGAGCCGCCGGCCGCGCACGGAGACGAAGACGGCGTCGTTCGCGCCGCGAACGAGCTGCGGCCGTCCCTCGCGCAGGTAGCGCGCGAGCCTCGCCGCCGCCTCCTCGCCGAGCGGGACGACGCGCTCCTTGCCGCCCTTCCCGTGGACGTGCACTGCCTCGCGCTCGAAGTCGACGTCGGCGAGGTCGAGCGCGACCGCCTCCGCGCTGCGCACGCCGGCCGAGTAGAGGAGCTCGAGCAGC
>JBKPTS010000103.1:0-9860 GCA_046735575.1 Actinomycetota bacterium | reverse complement strand
CGGTGTCTGACACCGATTGCTAGCGCGCGTGCACGGAGATGGCGTTGAGCAGGCATTTCGCCGAGGCGGGCTGAGTAGCTGAGTACGGTGTCAGACACTGGTGCGAATCGTCACGTGCGCGCGGCGCTCGCCGAGGCCGAGGAGCGGCTCCGTGCCGCCGGGTGCGACACCCCTCGAGTCGACGCGGAGCTCGTCCTCGCACACGTGCTCGATACCACCCGCTCGGGCGTGCGCGCGCACGGCGGGAGGACGCTGTCGGAGGCCGAGCTCGCGGAGGTCCGGACGCTGGTCGCGCGGCGGGAACGGCGCGAGCCGCTCGCGTACGTCCTCGGCGAGTGGGGCTTCCGCGGGCTCACGCTCACGGTGGACGCGCGGGCGCTCGTGCCGAGGCCCGAGACCGAGGTCGTCGTGGGACGCGCGCTCGCGCGGCTCGAGGGCCGCGAGGAGCCGCGCGTCCTCGACGTCGGGACCGGAAGCGGCGCGATCGCGCTCGCGATCGCACACGAGCATCCCGGAGCCCGGGTGACCGCAGCGGACGTCTCGGACGACGCGCTCGCGCTCGCGGCCGAGAACGTGGAGAGGACCGGCCTGGGCGTCGACCTTCTCCGCTGGGACCTCTTCGACGGTCTCCCGGACGGGCCCTGGAACCTCGTCGTCTCCAACCCGCCGTACGTCGCGGCCGACGAGCTGCCCGACGTGCCGCCGGAGGTGCGCGAGTGGGAGCCGCGGATCGCCGTCGTGGGGGAAGGGGCCACGGAGACGATCGCCGAGTCGGCCCGCGGCGCCCTCGCCCGCGGTGGAGCGCTCGTGCTCGAGACGGCCGACAGCGACGGCCGGCGCGTCGCCGGTCTCCTGCGAGAGCTCGGCTACCGCGAGGTCGAGGTGACACCCGACCTGTCCGGCAGGGACCGGGTGGTCGAGGGAGTGCGGAAATGACCGACGTCGAGCGGGCAGTCGTCGCGGTCCGCACGGGCGGCCTCGCCGTGATCCCGACCGACACCGTGTACGGGCTGGCGTGCGACCCTCGCCGGCTCGACGCCGTCGAGCGGCTGGCGGAGGTCAAGGGCCGGAGCTCCGGCCAGCCGATCGCGCTCGTCGCCTCCTCGGTCGAGATGGTCCTCGACCGCCTGCCCGAGGTCCCCGGGCCCCTGCGCGCGGTCGTGGGCGGGCTGCTCCCCGGCCCGTACACGCTCGTCCTCCCGAATCCCGCCCAGCGCTTCCCCTGGCTCGCGGGACGGCGCCCCGACACCCTCGGCGTGCGCGTCCCCGCCGTGACCGGGGTCGCGAGGACCATCCTCGAGGCGCTGGAGGCGGTCGCGGCGACGAGCGCGAACCTGCACGGGGGCGCCGACCCCCGCCGCGTCTCCGACGTTCCGGACGAGATCGCGGCGGCCGCGGCGGTGGTCGACGCAGGCCCGCTGCCGGGGGTGCCTTCGACGGTGCTCGACCTCACGCAGCCCGAGCCGACGGTCGTCCGCGAGGGCGCGGTTCCCGCGGCCGAGGCTCTCGCGCAGGTCCGGCGCCTGCTTCGGCAGTAGCATCCAGCCGATGGCCGTCGCGCCGTTGACGTTCGAGGACCTCCGCGCCGCTTCGCTCCTCGACGTCGACCCCGAGATCGCGGAGCTGATCGAGCGCGAGCTCGAGCGCCAGCGGTCGGGCATCGAGCTCATCGCCTCGGAGAACTTCACCTGGCCCGCCGTGCTCGAGGCGGTCGGGAGCATCCCCACGAACAAGTACTCCGAGGGGTACCCCGGCCGCAGGTACTACGGCGGCTGCGAGATCGTCGACGAGATCGAGCAGCTCGCGATCGACCGTGCGAAGGAGCTCTTCGGCGCCGAGCATGCGAACGTGCAGCCGCACGCCGGCGCGCAGACGAACATGGCCGTCTACTTCGCCTGTCTCGAGCCGGGCGACACGATCCTCTCGCTCGAGCTCTCGCACGGCGGGCACCTGACGCACGGCCTCAAGGTGAACTTCTCGGGTCGGCTGTACACGATCGTCCACTACGGCGTCTCCCGGGAGACGAATCTCGTGGACTACGACGACGTGCTGGCGCTCGCGAAGGAGCATCGGCCGAAGCTGGTCGTCTGCGGGGGCTCCGCCTATCCCCGCACCGTGGAGGCCTGGCGCTTCCGCGAGATCGCGGACGAGGTGGACGCGCTTCTGCTGTGCGACATGGCGCACTTCGCAGGCCTCGTCGCCGCGGGCATCCACCCGAGTCCGGTCCCCCACTGCGACTTCGTCACCTCGACGACGCACAAGACCCTCGCCGGCCCGCGGTCGGGGTTCGTCCTCTGCAGGGAGGAGCACGCGCAGGCGCTCGACCGCGCGGTCTTCCCGGGGATGCAGGGGGGCGCGTTGAACCACGTCATCGCGGCGAAGGCGGCGTGCTTCAGGATCGCGGCCTCGGAGCCCTTCCGTCGCTACCAGGAGCAGGTCCGCGCGAACGCCGACGCCCTCGCCGAGACGCTGCAGGAGAAAAGGCTCGACGTGCTGACGGGCGGCACCGACACGCATCTCCTCCAGGTCGACCTCCGCCGCACGCAGTGGACGGGCAAGGAGGCCGAGGAGCGGCTGGCCGAGGTGCGGATGACGGTGAACCGCAACACCGTGCCGTTCGACGAGCGGCCGCCGACGGTCGCCTCCGGCTTCCGCGTCGGCACGCCCGCGGCGACCATGCGGGGGTTCGACGAGGGCGACTTCGCCGAGGTGGGGCGGATCATCGCGGAGGCGCTGACCGCGGACGCGGATCTCGAGCCCCTCTCCGCACGCAGCCTCGCGCTCTGCGAGAGGCGCCCGCTGTATCCGGGTTTCCGCGGCTTCACCGCCTACGTCACGGGCGCCTCGTGAGCGCGGCCGACACCTCGACCGCTGCGCAGGTCACCGTCGTCACGCACCCGCTCGTCCAGCACAAGCTGGGACTTCTGCGCGAGGCGACGACGACGACGCAGATGTTCCGCCAGCTCGTCAACGAGCTCACGCTCCTCCTCACGTACGAGGCGACGAAGGACCTCGCGGACGAGGAAGTCGAGATCGAGACTCCGCTCGAGTGGACGAAGGGGCGGCGCATCAGCGGGAAGAAGGTCGCCGTCTGCCCGATCCTGCGCGCCGGCGTCGGGATGCTCGACGCGGTGCTCTCGCTCGTGCCGGGCGCGCGAGTCGGATTCATCGGGCTCTTCCGCGACGAGGAGACGCTGCAGCCGGTCGAGTACTACGTGAAGCTCCCGGGCGACATCGTCGACCGGGACGTGATCCTGCTCGATCCGATGCTCGCGACCGGGAACTCGACGGCGGCGGCGATCGAGACCGTGAAGCGGGTGGGGGCGACGTCGGTCCGCCTGATCGCCCTGATAGCGGCGCCGGAAGGGATCGAGCGCGTCCATCGCGACCACCCGGAGGTTCCCGTCGTCGTCGCCTCGATCGACCGCGAGCTGAACGGGCAGGGGTACATCCTCCCGGGCCTCGGCGACGCAGGCGATCGGCTGTACGGGACGAAGTAGCGGCCGATGGTCCTCCACGAGCTGCGCGCGAATCCGGAGGTCCTGTACGGCGCAGGCGTCGCCTTCGTCGTCGTCGTCCTGCTCACGCCGGCCGTGGGCGGGATGGCGAGGCTGCTCGGAGCGGTCGACCGGCCCGGCGGCCGGCGGCTCAACCGGCGGCCGATCCCGCGGCTGGGCGGGCTCGCGATCTTCCTCGGGATCGTGGTTCCCTCGCTCGCGTTCCTGAACCTCTCCGACGAGACGCGCGGGGTGCTGCTCGGCGCCGCCGTCGCAACCGTCGTCGGCGCGGTCGACGACTTCCGAGGGCTCGCGCCGCCGACGAAGCTCGCGGGCCAGATTGTCGCCGCGTCCATCCCGATCGCGTTCGGGGTCTGGATCGACCACTTCACCCTCCCTTTCGTCGGCGCGGTCGACCTCCCCGCGTGGGTCGGGATGCCGCTCTCGGTGCTCTGGATCGTGGCGGTCATGAACATGGTCAACTTCCTCGACGGGATGGACGGGCTCGCGGCCGGGGTCTGCGCGATCGCGGGAGTGACCTTCGCGATCATCGCCCTCTCGCTCGGGAAGGTGGACCCGGCGATCCTCTCCGCGATCGTCGCGGGCAGCTGCCTCGGCTTCCTGCGCCACAACTTCTTCCCGGCGCGGATCTTCATGGGCGACTCGGGCGCGCTCTGCCTCGGCTTCATCCTGGCCGCCGTCTCGATCCAGGGTCTCCTGAAGACGGCGTCGACCGTCGTCCTGTTCCTGCCGCTCCTCGTCCTCGCCGTGCCCATCATCGACTCGTCGTTCGTCGTCGCGAAGCGGCTCAAGTACAACCAGCCGATCTACGCCGCAGACCGGAGCCACCTGCACCACCGCTTCATGAACATCGGCTACTCGCAGCGCAGGGCGGCGGTCACGATGTGGCTCTGGTGCGCGAGCCTCGCCGGCGCGGCCCTCGCGACCCGCTTCGTGCCGTTCCGCGAGGGCGGGCACTGGCACCCGTGGGGCACCGTCGCGGTCGGCGCGATCGCCCTCTTCGCCTTCGCCTACTCCGTCTTCATCGTCTACCTGCTCGAGATCGTGAAGCTGGCGAACCCGCGCATCCGCCGGCGCGAGCGGGAGCAGGAGGCGGGCCGCCGGCGGATGACGGCGTAGCGCTCCGCCCTGGGCGACCGGGCGCCGAGCTCAGGCGCCTCGCGCGTTGCGGTCGACGAAGTCCGAGAGCACGTCGTTGTACCCGGGCGCCCGCGGCACCGAGTGGCCGGCGCCCGGCAGAACGGCGCGCTCGGCGGGTAGGCGCGCCTCGAGCACGTCGCAGACCGCGTCGAACGCCGTGCTGTGGCCGCCGGAGACGACGAGCTTCGGGAACGGCGCCGCCGCCAGGTCGGCGAGCGGGACGACCGCCTCCTGCGGGGGTCGCTCCGCGAGGGCGGCGCGCGCTCCCTGCTCGAGCACGGGCGGGAGCGGGTCCGGCAGCTCGAGCGCGCTGCCGACGAGCGGGAGGAAGAACGCGTGGTACTCGCGCGCCGTCGGATCACCGGCGCGGAAAGAAGCGATCCGGGCGAGGAACTCCTCGACCGCCGGATCGCCGCGAGCGAGGCCGAACGCCGGCGGCTCGCTCACCGTCAGCGACCGCAGCACCGGTCGCCGCGCCGCCGCGAGCAGCGACACCACCCCGCCGTAGGAGTGTCCGACGAGGTGGTCGCCGGGCCGCAGCTCGGCGGCGACCTCCGCTGCCTGCTGCTCGAAGTCGATCCGCTCGAGCGGCGGCCGCGGGGGATAGCCGCTCCGCGTGAGGAAGACGCAGTCGAAGCGTTCCTCGAGCGAACGCTGCGCCGTCCACGCCGCGTCGGCGTTTCCGACGCTTCCGTGAACGAATACGATCCGCTGCACCAGCCGATCCTAGCTGTAACGAAGTCAGCCGGTTTTCCGCGTAGACATCGCAAAAGCGCTGTCACAAGGAGTGGTACTCTCCCCGCACATGACGCCAGCAGCCGCCGATTCCCCGCACTCGCTCGCCAGCGCGTCAGGCCTCCTGCTCGGGACGCTCTGCGCCGCGATGCTCGTGGGCGCGCTCGTCGGCTGGGCGCTCGGCTCGTGGGCGATCGGCCTGCTCGTCGGCGCCGTGGCGGGCATCCCGCTCGCGGTGCTAGCCGTCTACCTCGTCTACGCGAAGCAGGAGGCGGCGTGACGACCGGCGCGGGGATCTTCTCGACGCCCCGGCCGATCCCGAGCCGGCTCGGCCCCACGATCGCCGCCGCCGGCCTGCTCGCGCTCGCGCTGCCGGTCTTCGTCGTCGCCGGCTGGCCGCTCAAGGGATGGCTGCTCGGGACGGTGCTGTGGGCCGCCGCGCTCGCGTTCTCGCTCCTCCTGGCGCGCCTGCCGCGCGACCCCGGTAATGTCGCCGCCGCAAGCATGCGCGGCATCGGGACAACCTCGCGCGCGCTCCTCGTCGGCATCCCCCTCGTCGCGGTCACCGTGGCGAACCAGAGCGTCGGCGTGTCGGCCGCGATCCTCTACGCGCTCGCCTTCACGGTCGAGCTCGCCGTCTCGCTCGTCGCATACTTCGGGACGGAGACCGCTCGATGAGACGGCTCGCGCTCCTGGTGCCGGTGCTCCTGCTCGCGACGCCGTCGCTCGCCCTGGCGGCCGATTCGACGGACGAGAACAAGGGCGCCTTCATCTCCGACGAGTGGGAGCTGCACGACTGGATCCCGATCCACGTCGGGCCGCTCGACCTCTCGATCAACAAGGCGGTCGCGTACCTGCTGCTCGGCGCACTCGTCTCCTGCGTCATCGGCATCGTGTTCATGCGGGTCCGGGTGGGGAAGGAGCCCACGCGCAGGCAGGCGCTCGGCGAGCAGATCTACGAGATCGCCCAGGTCCAGGTCGCGGAGCAGGGCCTGCCGACGAAGGCGATCGGCCGCTGGTTCCCCTACGTGGCGACGCTGATGATCTTCATCTGGACCGTGAACATGCTCGGCTTCATCCCGCTCCCGCTCTCCGACGAGAAGACCGACATCGGCGGCGTGCACGTCCCGACGCTCGCGATCTTCGCCGCCACCTCGACGCTCTCGGTGACGCTCGCGCTCGCGCTGCTCACGTTCGTCTTCACCCACTACGAAGGGGTGCGCGCGAACGGCGCGTGGAAGTACTTCAAGAGCTGGATCCCGGACGTCCCGAAGGGGCTCTACCCGCTGATCGTGCCGCTCGAGATCCTCGGGCAGTTCATGCGCCTGATCAGCCTCTCCGTCCGGCTCTACGCCAACATGCTGGCCGGGCACATGCTGATCCTGACCTTCGTCGGCCTGATCATCGTGCTCGAGAACGTCCTTCTCGCCGTGATCGCCGTGCCCGCGGCTGCGATCTTCTACCTCTTCGAGGTCATCATCGTCGTCTCCATCCAGGCTTACATCTTCGCCGCCCTGTCCGCCATCTACATCGGCTCGGCCATCGAGCCAGAGCACTAGGAGGATCCGCGCATGCTCTTTTCACTCTTCCTCGCCGCCGCCTCGGACGGCTCCGACGCGGGCAAGGCCATCGCCCTCGCGCTCGGCATCGGCCTCGGCGCGCTCGGGGCCGGCGTCGGCATCGGGAACATCTTCGGGTCGATGATCCAGGCCGTCGCCCGGCAGCCGGAGCTCCGGGGCGAGCTGCAGGGAATCCAGTGGCTCGGCTTCGCGCTCACCGAGGCCGTCGTCTTCTACGGCCTGATCGGCGGGCTGCTCGCCTACGTCCTGATTTAAGTGGTCGCCACTAGCATGACCCCGCTCGCCTCATCCGGCCTCATCCAGGTCGTCCCGGGCCTGATGATCTGGACGCTGATCGCGTTCGGGATCACGTTCTTCGTGCTCCGCCGCTTCGCGTTCGGGCCGATCCAGCGGACGATCGACGAGCGCCGCGTCCGCATCCAGAAGGCGGTCGAGGAGGCGGACAACGCCCGCGCCGAGGCCCGCGAGCTGCTCGAGCAGCACCGGCAGCTGATCGGCCAGGCGAAGTCGGAGGCCGAGGGGATCCTCGCCGACGCGCGCAAGGTCGCGGACGCGCAGATCGAGCGCGTCAAGGGCGAGGCGGAGTCCGAGCGTCAGCGGCGCCTCGAGGAGACGCGCCGCCAGATCGAGGCGGAGACGAAGCGCTCGCTCGACCAGATCCGCTCCGAGGTCGCCGACCTGACGCTCGAGGCGACGGCGCGCGTCACGGGCAAGGTGCTCGACGCGGAGGACCAGCGGCGGCTGATCGACGAGGCGATCGCGGAGCTCGACTTCTCCGCGCTCGAGGCCGAGGAGGCGTAGGCCCTGGCAGTCGCCCAGCGCATGTACGCCCGCGCGCTCTTCGAGGCGGCGCGGGAGAGCGGACGGCTCGAGCGGGTGGCCGCCGACCTCGCCGCGCTCGCGGGCGCCGTCGAGGACGTGCCGGAGCTCCGCGCGTTCCTGGCGAACCCGGAGGTGGAGCCGGCAGGGAAGGCGGGCGTCCTCAACGAGATCGCGGGGGGCGCGGACGAGCTCGTCCGCAACTTCGTGCGCCTCGTGGCCGAGAAGGGCCGCGCCGGGGAGCTGCAGGAGATGAACCGCGAGCTCGAGGCGCTCGTCGCGCGCGAGGAGAATCGCCTCGCGGTCGAGCTGACGACGGCCTACGAGCTGTCCGACGACGAGGCGACCTCGATCGTCGGCGCGATCGAGAAGGCCTCCGGCCGGAAGGTCGAGGCCTCCCGCAGCGTCGACCCCGAGCTGATCGGCGGGATCGTGCTCAAGGTCGGGTCCTACCTCGCGGACGGCAGCGTCCGCGGTCGGCTCGAACGTCTCCGCAGACAGCTTGCGAGCGCACATTGATGGAAACGGAAAACACAGCGGTCGCGAAGCGATCGCCTTTAGGGATTTGCGCGCGCGGGTTACGCGCTAGCGGAATCCGCGTTCGCGCACAAAGGAGACACTGGTGAAGCTACGCCCTGAAGAGATCACCGCGATCCTGAAGGACCGCATCGAGCAGTTCGACGTCGAGACCGACCTCGCCGAGGTCGGGACCGTCCTCCAAGTCGGCGACGGCATCGCCCGCATCCACGGGCTCGAGAACTGCGTCGCGCTCGAGCGGCTGGAGCTCGAGCACGGCGTCGTCGGCATCGCGTTCAACCTCGAGGAGGACAACGTGGGCGCGGCGCTCTTCGGCGAGTGGGTGCACGTGAAGGAGGGGGAGCCTGCGCGCAGGACCGGCGACGTGATGAGCGTCCCGGTGGGCGAGGCCCTGCTCGGCCGCGTCGTCGACCCGCTCGGCAACCCCCTCGACGGCCAGGGCGCGATCGAGTCGGACGTACAGCGTCCGCTCGAGTTCAAGGCGCCGGGCGTCATCAGCCGGCAGCCGGTCAAGGAGCCGCTGCAGACGGGGATCAAGGCGATCGACTCGATGACCCCGATCGGGCGCGGGCAGCGCGAGCTCATCATCGGCGACCGCTCGACCGGCAAGACGGCGATCGCCGTCGACACGATCCTGAACCAGCGCGGCGGCGACGTCATCTGCATCTACGTCGCGATCGGGCAGAAGGGCTCCACGGTCGCGCAGGTCGTCGAGAAGCTGCGGGACGAGGGCGCGATGGAGTACACGATCGTCGTCTCGGCGCCGGCGCAGGAGGCGGCGCCGATCAAGTGGATGGCGCCGTTCGCGGGCTGCGCGATGGGCGAGCACTTCCTCTACGAGGGGCGCCACGCGCTCTGCATCTACGACGATCTCTCGAAGCACGCGGACGCGTACCGCCAGCTCTCGCTGCTGCTGCGCCGCCCGCCCGGCCGGGAGGCGTTCCCGGGGGACGTCTTCTACCTCCACTCTCGGCTTCTCGAGCGCGCCTGCAAGCTCTCGGAGGAGCTCGGCGGCGGGTCGCTGACCGCGCTGCCGATCATCGAGACGCAGGCGGGCGACATCGCCGCCTACATCCCGACGAACGTCATCTCGATCACGGACGGCCAGATCTTCCTCGAGTCCGGCCTCTTCTTCTCCGGCGTGCGCCCGGCGATCAACGTGGGCACCTCCGTCTCCCGGGTAGGGGGCAACGCGCAGACAAAGGCGATGAAGCGGGTCGCGGGGAGGCTGCGCCTCGACCTCGCCCAGTACCGCGAGCTCGAGGCCTTCGCGCAGTTCGGCTCAGAGCACGACAAGGCGACGCAGGACGCCCTCGCACGCGGCGAGCGGATGGTCGCGACGCTGAACCAGCCGCAGTACCAGCCGTGGCCCATGGAGGAGCAGGTGGTGGCGATCTACGCGGGGACGCAGGGCTACCTCGACACGGTTCCTCCGGCCCAGGTGCCGCGCTTCCACGAGGAGCTGCGGGAGCACCTGCGCGCGCAGGGGAGCGTCCTGCAGGCGCTGCGTGACACCGGCGACCTCTCGGAC
>JBKPTS010000102.1:0-37248 GCA_046735575.1 Actinomycetota bacterium | reverse complement strand
AGCTCCCCAGACGGCCATCACGGCGTCGCCGATGAACTTCTCGACCACGCCCCCGTAGCGCTCCACGATCGCCCGCGCCGTCTCGAAGTACTCGGTGAGCAGCTCGCGTGTGTCCTCCGCGTCGCGCGCTTCCGAGGCGGTTGTGAAGCCGACGAGGTCGGCGAAGAGGACCGAGACGAGCCGGCGCTCGGCCTGCGGCGCGCGCCCCGCGGGCACTGCCGCCGAAATCGCCTCGCGAGCTGCCAGCGCTGCGCCGCACTCGTCGCAGAAGCGCGCGTCGGCGGCGACGGGGTGCCCGTTCGGGCACGTGCGTGCGAGGGCGGAGCCGCAGTCGCGGCAGAACTTCGCGTCGTCTCTGTTCTCGGCACCGCAGCTCGCGCAGGTCACGCCGGAACCTCTGCGCGAGGCCGAGCGATCCTCTCCAGCCGCTCGAGCCACGGCACTGCCTCGAGACGCTCGAAGAGCTCGCGCGCTTCCGCGAGCAGCGGCTCCGCTTCGTCGGCCCGCCCCTCTGCGGTCAGCCACTCGCCGTGCTCGAGCTCCGTGACGGCCAGGTAGAAGGGAACCGAGAGCTCGCGGAACCGGCCCGCGGCCTGCTTGAACAGCCGCTCCGCTTCGCCCGCGTCGCCGCCGCGCGCCGTCAGCGCCGCACGAAAGCGCGCCGCCTGCGCCTGCAGGAACTGCGGCGAGCGCCCGGGCGGGAGCCCCTCGACGATCGCGAGCAGCTCGCGCGCCTTGTCGACGTCGTCGAGTGCGAGGGACGCCGCCATCGCGACCACGAACGACTCCTTGATCACCTCGTTCGAAATCCCCATTGCCGCGCGCCCGTCGATGGCCGCCTCGGCCAGGGCGAGGGCCTCTGCCGGACGGCCCTGCGCGAGCAGCACGCACGCCCTCGCGAACGCGTAGCACATGTTCTCCTGGACGTCCGCGGACATCTCGAACTCGCTGAGCAGCGGCAGGAGCGCCTCCGCCTCGGCGACGTGGCCGCGGTTGACCTGGGTGGGCAACCAGCACGCGAGGACCCCGAGGAACGCGAGCCGGGTCTGCGACCAGTCCTCCTCGGGGAGCTCCGCGCGCATTGCCATCACCTCGTCCCAGTGGCCGAGGGCGAAGGGCGGGTACATGGAGGACATGAACGCCGACTCCCAGTAGCGGTTCCCGACGCGGCGGGCGAACGCGAGCCCCTCGCGCACCACCTCCGCCGCCTCGTCGAACCGGTCGCCGCGCGCGAGCGAGTCCGCGAGGTTGTAGTAGGCGCGAAGGGCGGCGGAGGGCTTGTCGTGCTCGAGCGCGACCTCGAGGGCATAGCGGAGCAGTGTCAGTCCCTCGAGCGGCCGGCCGTGTGCGACCAGGATGATCCCTTTCGTGTTCAGCGCCTCCGACACGACCTCCGGAAGCGCAAGCGCCTCTGCCATGTCGAGTGCGGTCTCCACGCGTTCCCGGGCGAGCTCGAAGTCTCCGTGGAAGAACATGAAGCGGCCGAGCTGCGCGGCGAGCGCGGCAAGGTCCGCATCCGGCTCCTCCAGGGCGAGCACCCGGATTGCGCTGTCCATCCGCTCGATCGCCTGCTCGATCCGGCCTCGGTCCCACAGCACCTCGGCGAGCCGGGCCGACACCCGGGCGGCGGCATGGGTGTCGCCCGCCGCCGCGAACTCGGCGATGGCGGACTCGAAGTGCTCGGCTGCCGCGTCGACCCGGGCCCCGGCGTACGCGACCATGCCGGCGCGCTCGTGCAGGGCGGCCTGCTCGGTGGGGTCGTCGGAGAGCTCGAGGGCGCGGTTGTACGCGTGCTGGGCCTCGGTGTTGGCGGCCAGCGAAGCCGCACGCTCCGCCGCGCGCACGAGCATCTCGCGGGCCTGCGCCTTGATCTCCGCGGAATCGGGGTCGTCGGGCGCCGACGAGTACGCGTCGAGGTAGTGGGACGCGACGACCTCGACGATCTCGTCCTCGTCCCCGAGCGAGAGCAGATGGCGGGCCGCGGCGAGGTGGAGCGCCTTGCGGTCCTTGCGGGAGAGCGTGTCGTACGCGACCTTCTTGACGAGGTCCTGCAGGAACGCGTACTGGCCGCGTTCCGGTGAGAAGGGGTCGGACGAGAGCGAGACGATCTCCTTGCGCACGAGCGAGGCGAGCAGCGCGTCGACCTCTCGCTCGTCGAGGCCGGACACGGCCGCCAGGCCCTTCGAGGTGAACGACCGCCCGAGCACTGCCGCCTGCTGCACGGCTCGGCGCTCCTCGGGGGCGAGCCCGTCGAGCCGCGCCGCGATGAGCGCGTGCAGCGTCTCCGGCACCTCGAGCGTCTCGATCTCCCCCTCGAGCCGGTACGCGTTCCCCTCGCGCACGAGGATCCCGCGGTCGAGCAGCATGCGCACCGTCTCGACGGCGTAGAAGGGAACTCCCTCGGCCCGTTCGAGGATGCGCGCACGAAGCTCTTCGGAGAGGCCGGGCACCGGCTCCGTGAGGAGCGTCTCCATCGCGTCCGCCGGCAGAGGCTCGAGGAAGATCGACGTGAAGCTGCGCCGCCCGGAGCCCCACGTCGGGCGTCGGTCCGTCAGCTCGGGCCGGCCCAGAGTGACCACGAACAGCGGCACCTCCCGCGACCACTCGATGAGGTACTCCACGAAGTCGAGCAGCGCGCTGTCCGCCCAGTGGAGGTCCTCGAAGAGGAGGACGGCGGGCCCCTCCTGCGCGAGGCGCTCGAAGAACATGCGCGCCGCGGCGAACAGGTTCTCCTGGTCCCCGATCGGCGCCTCCTCGAGCCCGAGCAGGTGCGCGAGCCGGGGCTCGACGAAGCGGCGTTCCTCCGGGTCGGCGAGATGCAGCTCGAGCGCGGCGCGAAGCTTCGCCCGAGCCTCTTCCGGCGCCTCGTCCTCCACGATCCCGGCCCGGCCACGGACCATCTCGGACAGCGCCCAGAATGCGACTCCGTCCCCGTACGCGAGGCAGCGCCCCGAATGCCACCAGACGCTCTCGGCGAGGCCGTCGATGTACTTCTCGAGCTCCCAGGCGAGGCGCGACTTGCCGATCCCGCCGACGCCGACGACCGAGACGAGGTGCGCGTGCCGGTTCTCGGCGGTCGCATGGAAGAGCTCCTTGATCAGCCGCAGCTCGCCGTCCCGGCCCACGAACGGAGGCTCGAGCGCAGTCGACTTCTGCGCGCCACCGCGGAGCCCGACGACGCGAAGCGCATGCCAGAGCTCGATCGGCTCCGCCTTTCCCTTCACCGTGTGCGAGCCGGCGTCCCCGAAGACGATCGCCGCCTCGGCCGCGCGCTTGGTCGATTCCCCGACGAGCACGGTCCCGGGCTCGGCCGCGGACTGGACGCGGGAGGCGGTGTTGACGAGATCGCCCGCGACCATGCCCTGGCCCTCCGCGCCGAGCGTCACCGCAGCCTCGCCCGTCAGGACTCCCGCCCGAGCCTGCAGGGCCGGATGGAGCTCGGGGACGGCGGCGACGAGCTCGAGCGCGGCCCGGACGGCTCGTTCCGCGTCGTCCTCCTGCGCGATGGGAGTGCCCCAGACGGCCATGACGGCGTCACCGATGAACTTCTCGACCGTGCCCCCGTAGCGCTCGATCACGGTCCGCGCGCTCTCGAAGTAGCTCGAGAGCAGCTCGCGTGTCTCCTCCGCGTCTCGGTTCTCGGACGCCGCGGTGAAGCCCACGAGGTCGGCGAAGAGGATGGAGACGAGACGGCGCTCCGACGCCGGCGCCGGTTGCGCGTTCACGACCGCGGCGCCCTCGCCTGCGCCCAGTCGCGTCCCGCACTCCCCGCAGAACTTGACGGTGGGGGGGTTCGGCGTCCCGCAGGAGGGGCAGGGGCGCGCGAGCGCGGCTCCGCACTCTCCGCAGAACTTGCGGTCGCCCTCGTTGGGCGCGCCGCAGGACGGGCAGAGCACGCTCTCGGCCACGAACAGACTCTATGCCGCTGCGCGAGGACCTCCAACGGCCCGCGGCTACGCTGCGCGCGTGGCGTCGACCGCGGCCCAGCCGGAGATCTCGCCCGACCGCGCCTGGTGGCTGCGGGTGCCCGCCGTCCTCCTCAGCCCGGGTCCCGTCTTCTTCGCGCTCCGGGAGGAGGACCCCGAAGACGTCGGCGCGCGCTCCGAGCCGATCCTGCTCCTGATCTGGCTCGCGGGCATCGCGGCGGTGCTTGCGAGCTCGACCGCAGGCACGCTGCTGGACGATCCGAACTACGACCCGCTGCTCGTCGCGATCTGGGCGTTCGTGGCGGGCGGGATCTACGGGGCGGTCGGGTACTTCGTGCTCGGGTTCGGCGTGTTCTTCGGGGCGCGGGTGTTCGGCACGCTCGGCGACTTCCGCCGCGAGCGGCAGATCGTGGCATTCGCGGCCGCGCCCGTCGCGCTCTCGGCGCTCGTGCTCGTCCCGATCAAGCTGGCGCTGTACGGCGGCGCTGCCTTCCACTCGGGGGGAGCGGACCAGGGAGCCGGGGAGAGCGTTTTTCTCGGGCTGCAGCTCGGCTTCGTCGCGTGGTCGGTCGGCCTCCTGCTGGTCGGGGTGCGGGTGGTCCACGGCTGGAGCTGGCTCCGCTCCGCAGGAGTGCTCGCGGTTGGCGGGGCGCTGCTCGGGGCGATCGTCGCGCTATTCGCGCTGCTCTGACGCGGGCGTCAGCTCCTCGAAGAGCGCGAGCTCGTCGTCCGGCATGGCGTAGGTGTGCTGCGCCTCCGGGAAGCGCCGCTCGCGCACGTCCGCGGCGTACGCCTCGAGCGCCTCGCGGACGAGCCGGCCGATCTCGGCGTAGCGTTTCACGAAGCGGGCGGTCCGACCCTCGTAGAGGCCGAGCAGGTCGTGCCAGACGAGCACCTGGCCGTCGCAGTCGACGCCCGCGCCGATGCCGATCGTCGGGATCGTGAGCTCGCTCGTGATACGCGCTGCCACGGGCGCCGGGACCGCCTCGAGCACGAGGGAGAAGCAGCCGGCCGCTTCGAGAGCGCGACCGTCGGCGAGCAGGCGCCGCGCCTTCTCCGCCGAGCGGCCCTGAGCCTTGAAGCCGCCGAGCATCGTCGCGGACTGGGGCGTCAGCCCGATGTGACCCATCACCGGGATGCCCGCGCCGACGATGCGCTCGACGCGGGAAAGCATAGGCCCCGCCCCCTCGAGCTTCACGGCGTCGGCGCCGGCCTCCTTGACGAACCGGATCGCGTTCCGCAGTGCATCCTCGTCCGAGACCTGGAACGTCCCGAACGGCATGTCCGCGACGACGAGCGGACGCCGCGCCCCGCGCGTCACCGCGCGCGTCAGCATCAGCATCTCCTCCATCGTCGCCGGCACCGTCGACTCGTGCCCGAGGACGGTCATCGCGGCCGAGTCGCCCACGAGGACGATGTCCGCGCCGGCCTGGTCCGACAAGCGTCCGCCGGGGGCGTCGTAGGCCGTGACCATGACGATCGGCTGCGCGCGCTTCTTCATCTCGGCGAGCTCGGTTATCGGAAGCTTCCCGGGCGCGGGGGTGGCAGGCGCGGGCTTCTGCGGGCGGATGCTCATGTCGGGGCTCCTTCGTCGAGGACGATGTTGTCGATCAGGCGGACCGAGCCGACGCGGACGGCGCCGGCGAGGACGGGCGGGTCGAAGTGGGCGACCTCGACGTAGTCGACGACGAGGCCGTTCGAGCGCGCGAGCTCCGCGTGGGCGGCAGCGGGGTCCTTCGTCGCGAGCGCCCGCGGGAGGGCGAGGGCGCGACGGCGTTCCTCGGGCGTGAGCAGCGCATTCCGCGAGGAGAGCGCGAGGCCGTCCGCGTCCCGCACCGTCGGGAGCACGCGCAGCTCCACCTCGAGCGCGAGGTCGCGGATCATCCGGCGCACGACCTCGACCTGTTGCGCGTCCTTCTGCCCGAAGTAGACGCGAGCAGGCCGGACGATCTCGAGGAGCTTGAGGACGACGGTCGCGACGCCCCGGAAATGCCCTGGGCGGAACGCGCCTTCGAGCACAGAGCCGATCTCCGTCACCTCGACCCAGGTCTGGAACCCCTGCGGGTACATCTCCTCGGTCTCCGGGGCGAAGACGAGATCGACGCCTGCCTCCCGGGCCAGGTCGAGGTCGCGCTCCTCGTCGCGCGGATAGGCCGCGAGGTCGGCGGCGTCTCCGAACTGTGCGGGATTCACGAAGAGGCTCATGACGACGGTGTCGTTCTCCGAGCGCGCCGCCCGGAGCAGTGCGAGGTGGCCCTCGTGCAGGCCGCCCATCGTCGGGACGAGGCCGACGGCGCCGCGCTCGTCGCGCAGCGTTGCGCGGGCCGCTTGGACGGTACGCACCACCTTCACGGGGCGCCCGACCTTCCTTGCAACAACTCGTACCTTGGCAGCTCCCGTTTCGCGATCTCGGCCGTCGCCTCGGCCAGCGCGAGGTACAGCTCCTCGAGCTCCGGCCGCTTCTCGCGGATCGCGTGGAGATGGCGCTCGACCGTGTCCCAGTCGCCGCGCGCAATCGGCCCCGTGAGCTCGAACCCGTTCTCGACGACGCTGCGCATGAGCGGCGTCAGCGCCTCGGGCGGCACGTCCACGGTCTCGAGGAGGGCGGCGGCCAGCTCGTGCAGCGTCACGAGGTAGTTGGACGCGATCGCTGCCGCGGCGTGGTAGGCGGCGCGGTCGTCGTCGGCGAGGTCGAACGGGCGAAGCCCAAGGGTCTCGGCGAGCCACCGTCCGGCCGCCCGAGCGTCCGCGGTCTCGGCGGTGACGGCCGCCCATGCGCCGTCCAGCTGCTCCGGACCGCGTGACTTCGTCACCGAGACGAGCGGGTGGACGGAGAACCTCCGGACGTGGGGAGCGAGTGCCGAGAGCGGCGTCGCCCCGCTGACGTGGGCGGCCCACGGGCCGGCGGGCAGCCCGGCCGCGGCCTCGGCGATCGCCCGGTCGGGGATGCAGAGGAGGACGAGATCGGGGTGGTCGCCGTCGAGGCGCACGCCGCGCTCCGCGAGCCGTGCGCTCACCGTGGACCCGACGCGTCCCCGCGCGCCTATGACCTGAACGCTGTCGATCACGTTGGCTCCAGTTCCGCTCGGATACCGGGCTTCGGAAAGCGTAACAGCGTCGCTCAGGCGCCGGAAAGCCGACGCTCGAGGCGGGCTCGGACGTCGGGCCACTCCTCGTCCAGCACGCTGTACCACGCGCTGTCCCTGCTCTCGCCGTCGCGCACGAGCATGTGCTTGCGGTGGATGCCCTCGAACGTCCCGCCGATGCCTGCGAGCGCCGCTCGCGACCGCTCGTTCAGGGCGTCGGTCTTGAACTCGACCCGGCGGCAGCCGAGCGTCTCGAAGGCGTACTCGAGCTGCAGGAGCTTCGCCTCGGTGTTGGCTCCGGTGCCCCAGGCCGACGGGCGGAGCCAGGTCCACCCGATCTCGATGGAGCGGTGCTCCGGGCGGAGCGCGAGGAAGCGCGTCGAGCCGACGATCTCGCCTGCGGCCGACGTGACGAACGGGATCTCGGCTCCGCTCTCGGCGTCTGCGAGCGCCTGCCGCATCCAGCCGGACCACTCCTCGCGCGTCCTCGGTTGCACCACGCTCAGCCAGCGCCACGTTCGCGGGTCGCATGAGGCGAGCCAGAGACCCTCCTCGTGCTCGTGCGAGAGCGGCTCGAGCCGGACGATCCGTCCTTCGAGCACGCGTCCGGACCACCGCTCCATGGCCAGCGACAGTACACTCGGGACGTGCCGATCTACGAGTACGCCTGCATGCAGTGCGAGTCGCACTTCGACGAGCTCGTGCGGAGCACCGACCAGGCGGTCACCTGCCCGGAATGCGGAGCGGGGAACGTGCTCAGGCAGCTCTCGACGTTCGCGGTGCACGGCACGACGAAGCAGCCCTCGTTCGCCGGCCCGAGCGGAGCGGGCGGCGGATGCTGCGGCGGCTCGTGCGGCTGCTCCCACTGAGCTGCGGACGCTGAGCGGAAGGGTCCCGGGCGGCGTCGGAGCCGCATCCGGACGGCGGCGTAGACTGACCGCCCGATGGAGGCCGTCGAGCGCGCAGCGGCGCTTCGGGAGTACGCGGAAGAGACGGGCTCGTGCACGAGGTGCACGCTCGCGAAGGGGCGAACCCAGGTCGTCTTCGGCTCGGGGAGCCCGAACGCGGAGCTCATGTTCGTCGGCGAGGCGCCGGGCTTCCACGAGGACCAGCAGGGGCTCCCGTTCGTCGGCCAGGCGGGGAAGCTGCTCGAGCGGCTGCTCGAGGGCATCGGCCTCTCGCGGGGCGACGTCTACATCGCGAACGTCCTGAAATGCAGGCCTCCGGGAAACCGCGATCCCGTCCCGGACGAGATCGCAGCCTGCGAGCCGCACCTCTTCCGCCAGATCGAGCTCATCCAGCCCACGCTGGTGGCGACGCTCGGCAACTTCGCGACGAAGCTGCTCTCGGGACGCCCGGCCGGGATCACCCGCGTCCACGGCTACGAGCAGGAGGTCACGCTCGGCACGCGCTCGGTGCTCCTCTATCCGCTCTACCACCCGGCCGCGGCGCTCTACACGCCGTCGATGCTGAAGGTGCTGGAGGAGGACTTCGGACGCATCCCGGAGCTGCTCGCGCGCACGACCGGCGCGCCCGCGGCAGCCCAGGAGCAGCCGGAGGCCGAGCCCGCCGAGCAGGAGCCGGCGGTTCAGCTCGGCCTCTTCTAGGGCGCTCCGCGCATCGTGGAGCTGACGCTGGCCTCGTCGTCCGCGCGGGAGACCGAGGCGGCGGCGGCGCGGCTGGCCCTGCTGCTCTCCGCCGGAGACGTCGTCACGGTCTCGGGCGAGCTGGGCACGGGCAAGACGACGTTCGTGCGCGGCGCCTGCCGAGCGCTCGGGATCGCGGCTCCCGTCACGAGCCCGACCTTCACCGTAGGACATCGCTATCGCGGCACGCCCGACGTGTCCCACCTCGACCTCTACCGCTTCCGGGGCCTCTCGGCGGCGGAGTGGGGCGACCTCGAGCCGTACTTCGATGAGGCGATCGTCTTCGTCGAGTGGCCGGAGGCGGGGCGCGAGGCTCTTCCGCGGCCGCGCATCGAGGTTCGCCTCGAGCACGCCGGCGGCGACCGCAGGCGGATCTCGCTCGCCAGCGAGGAGGGCGCGGTGCTAGAAGGATTCGAGCGTGCTGATCCTCGCGTTCGACACGGCGACTGACGTCGCGACGACCGCCGTCGTCGCGGACGGCGACGTGCTCGGCGAGCGGACGTCCAGCGCGCGCACGGTGCTCGAGGACGCCGATCTCCTCCTGGCGGAGGGAGGCCTCGCCGCTCGAGACGTCGACGGGCTCGTCCTCGGCACGGGGCCGGGGAGCTTCACGGGCACCCGCATCGGCCTCGCCGCCGCACGCGGGCTCGCGCTCGCGCTCGACGTTCCGGCCGCAGGCGTGTCGACGCTCGACGCCCTCGCGAGCGCCGGCGACGTCTACCCGGTTCTCGACGCCGGCCGGCGCGAGGTGTTCGTCCCCGGCCCGCGGGCCGTCGCGCCGGACGACCTCGAGCTCGCACCGGGGACGATCTGCGTCGGAAGCGGCGCCCGGCGCTACCGGGCGACGCTCGAGCGGAAGGGCGCCGTCGTCCCGCCGGACGACGACGGGCGGCACGTGCCCCACGCACGCCTGCACGTCGCGCTCGCGCGGGGCTTCGGCCCGGCGGAGGAGGTGCTCCCGATCTACGTGCGCGAGCCCGATGCGAGGGTTCCCTCGTGAACGACGCTCGCCTCCGGCTCGCGTTCACGGGGGCAACCGTGGTTCCCCCGTTTGGCCCCCGTCTTCCTGAGAGTGTCGGGGAACCTGCCGGTTCCCCCACGCCCCTTCCCCCCGTTCAGTGGCCAAGATCCGGCCGATGAACGTCGAGCTCCGGCGCCTGGAGGCGGGCGACCTCGACGCGGTCGAGGAGATCGAGCGCGCGTCGTACCCGACTCCGTGGTCGCGCGCGATGTTCGCGGCGGAGCTGCAGAAGCCGAGCTCGCTCGCGATCGGCGCCTACCACGACGGCGGGGAGCTCGTCGGCTACGCGATCGTCTCGCGCTACGTCGACGCCTGGCACGTGATGAACATCGCGGTCGTCCCGGACTTCCGTCGGCGCGGGATCGGGCGCTCGCTGCTCGAGCGGCTCTTCGAGGTGACGGCGTCGGATCCGCGGCGCGGGTACACGCTCGAGGTTCGGGTCTCGAACGCGGAGGCGATCCGGCTCTACGAGCGGCTCGGTTTCGAGGCGCGAGGAGTCCGACGCGGCTACTACACCGACAACCGCGAGGACGCGCTGATCATGTGGCGCGAGCCGACGCCGACGGAGAAGGCCTCCTGATCCTGGCCATCGAGACGTCGTGCGACGAGACCGCTGCGGCCCTCGTCACGGACGACGGCTCGATCCGCTCCTCCGTCGTGTCCTCGCAGGCCGATCTGCACGCCCGTTTCGGAGGCGTCGTCCCCGAGATCGCGTCCCGAAGGCATCTCGAGCTCGTGCTCCCGGTCGTGCGCGAGGCCCTCGACCAGGCCGCCGTGCCCCTCGAGCGCGTGCAGCGCGTGGCGGTCACGCAGGGCCCGGGTCTCGTGGGAGCGCTGCTCGTGGGAATCGCGGCCGCGAAAGCCCTCGCCTGGGCGGACGGGCGACCCCTCGTCCCCGTCGACCACCTCGACGGCCACGTCGCCTCCCTCTATCTCGAGCCCGACCCCTTCCACCCTCCGTTCCTCTGCCTCCTGGCCAGCGGCGGCCACACGCTCCTGCTCGCCGTTCGCGACCACGGCGTCTCCGAGCGGCTCGGCACGACGCTGGACGACGCCGCGGGCGAGGCGTTCGACAAGGGCGCCCGGCTCCTCGGGCTCGGGTACCCGGGCGGCGGGGAGATCGACCGGCTCGCCCGTCACGGCGACCCGGAGGCGTTCGCCTTCCCCGTTGCGAGCGTCCCGGGACTCGACTTCTCCTTCTCGGGGCTCAAGACCGCGCTTCTCTACGCCGTGCGCGACCTGGGAGACGCCGAGGTGGAGCGGCGCCAGGCGGACCTCGCGGCCTCCTACCAGGCGGCCATCGTCCGCGCCCTCGTCGGGCGCATCCACGCAGGCGTCGACCGGTCCGGGCTCGAACGTGTGGCCGTGGTCGGCGGAGTCGCGGCGAACTCGGCGCTGCGCGCGGCGCTTCCGGACGCGCGCTTCGCGCCGCTCGAGCTGTGCACGGACAATGCCGCGATGATCGCCTCGGCCGCGCGCTTCGGCGAGGCGCTCCCGCCCCCGTCCTACCTCGGCCTCGATGCGTATGCGTCGATCTCGTAGCTTCCTCCTGCTGCTCCCCCTGGTCGCCGTCGCGGGGGTGCTCGTGCTGCTCGGGGAGGGAGGCGCGCGCTCCGCCTCGAGCGTCATGTCTCCCGTGAACGAGGCCGGCTGGGAAGGGGTGCTCGGCGTCCGCGCCGCCGTCTCGACCGCCGACCGCTACGTGGTCGTGCTGCGGGCGACGTCGCTCGCGGCGGAGGTCTCGGCCTCGGGGGGCAGCGGCTCGGAGAGCGAGATGCGGAGCTGGACGCGCGCCGCGCAGAGCGCCCAGAACCAGTTCCTGGCACGGATGGCCGCGCTCGGCGGCCACGTCACGACGGACTACCGCTACACGCGGGTGTTCAACGGGTTCTCGGCCCGGCTCGATCCCGCCACGCTCCAGCTGCTCGACCACGACCGTGAGGTGGCAGGCGTCTTCCCGGTGCGCGTCGCGTATCCTCTGGCCGCCGGCGAGACGACTGGGATCGCGCCCACGTCGTTCCCCGGAATGGGCGTCCCCGGCCTCGACGGAAGCGGCGTGACCGTCGCACTCCTCGACACGGGAGTCGATCCTTCACACCCCTACCTCACGGACAGCGTCCTGCCGGGGATCGACGTGATCCGGCCCGGCAGCGGGGGCGTCGCCCAGCCGAACCCGCTCGTGCCCGGACGTCCGGAGCGTCACGGGACCGAGCTCGCGGGCATCGTGACCGGGTCGGACGGGCCGGACGGGCTCCAGGGCGTCGCGCCGGGAGCGTCGATCCTGCCGATCAGGGTCGCGGGCTGGCAGCCGGACGCGGAGGGCGGGTACGCCGTCTACTCGCGGACCGACCAGCTCATCGCCGGGCTCGAGGCGGCGGTCGACCCGGACGCGAACGGCGACACGCTGGATGCCGCCCGGATCGCGCTCGTCGGGGTGGGGGAGCCGTACGCGGCCTTCGCGGACGGCCCGCTCGCCCGGGCGGCCGCCGGAGCGCAGGCGCTGGACGTGCTCGTCGTCGCTCCCGCGGGGAACGACGGGCGCGCGGGGCCACTCTTCGGGAGCATCGCGGGCCCGGCCGGGGCGCCGGGCGCGATCGCGGTCGCGGCAACGGACGGACGCGCGGCCGCGCCGACCGTTCGCGTCCACGTCGCAGCCGGGCTGCGGGTGCTCTTCGACGGGGAGGTCCCGCTCGGCGGCGCTCCCACGTGGACGGTCACGGCGCCCGTCGTCGCGGTGACCCGGATCGCCGAAGCTCGGGGAATCGCAGGGCTCTTCGGCGCAGACCGCATGAGCGCCGTCGCGGGCCGGGCCGCCCTGCTCCCGCGCGGCGCGCTCTCGGACGAGACGGTCGACGAGGCTGCCTCTGCGGGCGCGCTCGCGGTGCTGGTCGAAGGCGCGCTCCCGGCGGGCGCCTTCAGCCTGGACGTTCCGGCCGGAATCCCGGTGGTCGGCCTTCCCGAGCAGCTCACCGCGCAGATCCGGGAGCTCTCGGCGGAAGGTATCCCGGTCGTGATCTCGGTGGGGGCTGTGGGCAGCGAGGAGAACTCCGGCGGCGGGGACCTGGCCGCGTTCTCGTCGCAGGGGCTCGCCTTCGACGGAGGGCTGAAGCCGGAGCTGCTCGCCCCGGGGGTCGCGTTCCCGACCTCCGAGCCCGGCCGGGCCGAGACCGGCGAGGCGCGGTACGGCACGGTGAGCGGGACGAGCGTGTCGGCGGCGATCGTGGCCGGCGCCGCGGCAGTGCTCGCGGAGGGGCGCCCCCAGGCGAACGCGGCGGAGCTGGAAGGGCTGCTCGTCGGCTCGGCGCGACCGGTCTCCGGCGCGCCTGCAGGCGTCGCCGCGCTCGTCCTCGACGCAGCGGTGCAGCAGGAGGTGGCAGCCGAGCCGGCGACGATCTCGTTCGGCGGAGTCGCCCAGGGCGGACGGACGGTCGACCGTCCGCTGACCGTCGCGAACGTCTCGTCCAGGAGGCTCAGGGTCACGATCGAGCCGCGGCCCGCGGGTGGCGTCGACCTGACCGTGCGCCGCAAGCGGCTGCTGCTGGCGCCGGGTACCACGCACACGGTCTTCGTCCACGCCGACACGTCGAACGTAGCACCCGGCGCGCGCGCGATCGTCGGCGTGGTCCGCCTGCACGTCTCCGGTTCCCGCACCGTCCGCGTCCCCTGGGCTCTTGCCCTGCCGGATCCGCGGCTCGACCTGCTGTCGCGGGTGTCGCTCGAGGAGACCGGAGGGCGCGTGAGCGATGCGACGCCCGCCGTGCTGAGCATGGTCGTCGGCGGGATCGTCCCCGGCACGGAGCCCCAGATCCGCCCGGTCGACCTGCTCCAGGTGGAGCTCGTGCGGAGGGGCAAGCTCATGGGCGTGCTCGCGCAGAGCCGCGACCTGCTTCCCGGCCGGTACAGCTTCGGCCTCACCGGCCGCGGCCCGAGGGGCGGGCGGCTTCGGCGCGGCGACTACACGATCCGCGTCATCGCCCATCCCGGCGACGGCACGAGGCGCCAGGTCGCGACCGTCGACTACCGGCTGCGCTGACGAACGCGCGGGCGCAGGCTCGCCGGGGCCACTATGCGGCAGGTGTATTCTCGGCGCCGTCCAGTCGAGCCAGGAGGCGTACCTGCGATGACCACGGCCGTAGCGACCTCACACCTGCGGGAGAACCCGTTCGAGCTGGCGAAGGCGCAGCTCCGGCGGGTCGGTGAGGTCTTCGCCATCGATACGAATCTCATCCGCGTCCTCTCCCAGTGCAAGAAGGGCGTCGAGGTCTCGATCCCCGTCTCCATGGACGACGGCTCGACCAGCGTCTTCCTCGGCTACCGGGTCACCCACAACATCGCGCGCGGGCCGTCGAAGGGCGGGATCCGCTACCACCCAGACGTCACGCTCGACGAGGTCAAGGCGCTCTCGATGTGGATGACGTGGAAGTGCGCGCTCATGGGCCTCCCCTTCGGCGGGGCCAAGGGCGGCGTGGTCTGCGACCCGAAGCAGCTGTCGAGCGGAGAGCTCGAGCGGCTCACCAGGCGCTACACGAGCGAGATCATCAACGACATCGGGCCCGAGCGGGACATCCCCGCGCCGGACGTCGGTACCGACGGCCGGGTGATGGCGTGGATCTTCGACACGTACTCGATGAACAAGGGCCATTCCGTCCTCGGCGTCGTGACCGGCAAGCCGCTCTCGGTCGGCGGGTCGCTCGGGCGCGAGGAGGCGACCGCCCGCGGCGCGCTCTACACGATCCAGGCGCTCGCGCAGAAGCAGAGCAAGCGCATGGACGAGTACACGGTCGCGATCCAGGGCTTCGGGAACGTCGGCTTGCACCTCGCGAGGTTCTTGCACCTGCAGGGGGCGAAGGTGGTGGCGGTCTCGGACTCGCGCAGCGGCGTCTACAACGACAAGGGCATCGACGTGCCGGCGGCCGTCGCGCACAAGCAGGAGGCGGGCGTCCTCGAGGGGCTGGCGAACGCGGACGCGGTGACGAACGCGGAACTGGTCGAGCTTCCCTGCGACATCCTCGCGCCCTGCGCCCTCGAGCAGGTGATTACCGAGCAAAACGCCGATCGGGTGAGGGCCACGGTCATCTGCGAAGGCGCGAACGGCCCGGTGACGCCCTCCGCGGACAACATCCTCGAGGAGAAGGGCATCGTCATCCTCCCGGACGTGCTGGCGAATGCCGGCGGTGTCGTCGTCTCCTACTTCGAGTGGGTGCAGGGCCTCCAGGAGTACTTCTGGCGCGAGGAGGAGGTCAACGCGAAGCTGCACGACATCTCCGTCCGCGCCTTCGAGGAGACGTGGCTGACTCGCGAGCGCATGGCGACGAGCATGCGCATGGCCGCGTACGGGCTGGCGGTGCAGCGCGTCGCCGAGGCGACGACGACCCGCGGGCTGTATCCCTGATTTGCCCGCAGACCGGAGTCCACGCGGGAATTCCGGTCGCGGGACGCCCCTGAAGCGCGGCCGCGTAGCGGCTGCGAGGCTCGATGGGTGACCAGCGTCACGGTCTACACGGCGTCCGGCTGCGGCCTGTGCGAGCGGGCGCTCGAGGTGGTGCGGGAGGCGGAGGCGGACGGCGCCTTCGAGCTCGAGGTCGTCGACATCGACGGCGACCCCGTCCTCGAGGCCGCGTACCGCGAGCTGATCCCGGTGGTGGAGATCGACGGAGAGCGGGCGTTCACGTACTTCGTCGAGCCCGAGTCGTTCCGAGCCAGGCTCGCCGGCGCTTCCTGAGTCGGTTCCCGGGAGGCGCGGGCGAAGCCGCTGGCACAATCGTGACAAGGTGTTACAAGCGGGGACGGCATGAACACGACCGAGCGTCTGACGGTGGGCGTGGCAGCGCGGCTCTCGCGCTACCTGCAGGTCCTCGCGCAGGCGAGGAAGATGGGCAAGGACCGCATCTCCTCGCAGGAGATCTCGGAGTACACGAACATCAACGCGACGCAGATCCGCCGCGACCTCTCCGCGTTCGGCAGGTTCGGGAAGCGCGGCGTCGGCTACCGGACGGACGCGCTCCTCGACGAGATCCGGAAGATCCTCCGCACGCAGGGCCAGCACAACATTGCGCTCATCGGCGCCGGCCGGCTCGGGAGCGCGATCGCGAGCTCGCCGATCTTCGCGGAGCACGGCATCCACATCGCGGCGGTGTTCGACAAGGACCCGGAGAAGGTGGGCCAGCGGGTCGGCGACCTGCAGGCGAGCTCGATGGACGACCTCGCGCGCATCACCCGCGAGCGCAACATCATCGTCGGCGTCATCGCGGTGCCGGCCGACAGCGCGCAGGAGGCCGCCGACGCCCTCATCGACGCGGGCGTGAAGATCATCTTCAACTACTCCGAGGCGCTGCTCGACACGCCGGCCGACGTCCAGGTCCACACCTCGAACCCGGCGGTGGAGCTGCTCTACGCCATGTACTTCCACCTGACCTGAGCCGCGACGCTGCCCTCGGGTCGGGCTCGGCGTGAAGATCGTCATCTGGCACGGGTACCTCCTCGGCGGGACGGGCTCGAACGTGTACACGCACCAGCTCGCGCGCGAGTGGAGCCGTGCCGGGCACGACGTGGTCGTGCTCTCGCAGGAGACGCACCCGGAGCGATTCGAGCTCGGAGGCGCTCGGACGGTCCGCCCCGACGTCGGCGGCCTGCTTCCCGTCTTCGTCCTCGACCGCTACGAGGGCTACCAGGTGAAGCTCCTGCAGGACTGCTCGGGCCCCGAGCTCGACCGCTGGATCGAGGCCAACGCCGCGGCCGTGCGGGACGAGCTGCCGGCCGACCTCGTCTTCTGCAACCACGTCCTGCTCGGCGGCGCGGTCGGCCGGGCGGCCGGCGCCCGGTACGTCGTCAAGGCACACGGGTCGGAGCTCGAGTACTCGCTGCGGGGGCGCCCCGAGCTCGAGCGCTGGGGGGCCGAGGTGCTCGCGGAGGCGCAGGCGACATTCGTGGGCTCGGCCCACATCCGAGAGGTGCTGGAGGAGGTGTGCGGGCACGTCGAGCGCGTCCACGAGGTGCCTCCCGGCGTGGACGTGGACGCCTGGCGACCGCTGCCGCGGGCCGAGGCGCTCGCGGGGTTGCTCGAGGAGGCTCGGCGCGACCCGGCGAACCCGGGAAACGCGGACGAGCGGCTCCCGGACGAGGGCAACGCCGAGCGCCTCGCCCGGTTCCTCGCCGGGGAGCGCCGGACCGTCGTCTACTTCGGCAAGCTCATTCCCCAGAAAGGCGTCCAGCTCCTGCTCGAGGCGATGGCCGGGCTCGACGCCCGCCTCGTCGTCGTCGGCTTCGGGCCGCAGCGCAGGGAGCTCGAGGCGCTCGTGTCCGCGCCGACGCTCTTCACCGGCCCGCTCGAGCACCGGCACCTGACGAACCTCCTCGCCCTCGCCCACGTCTGCGTCGTCCCCTCGGTCTTCCCGGAGGCGTTCGGCATGGTCGCCGCGGAGGCGGCGGCGGCAGGCTGCCCTCCGCTCGTCGCTCGCCATTCGGGCCTCGCCGAGGTGGCCCAGGGCCTCGAGGTCGAGTACCCGCCGGAGCTGCGCCACCTGACCTCCTTCGCGACCGGGAGCCCGGTCGACCTTCGGGCGAAGCTGCTCGACCTACTCGGGCTGCCGGAGTCGGAGCGGGCGAGGCTCCGCGACGCGGCGAGGCGAACGGCGGTCGAGCGCTGGAGCTGGGCGAGCGTGGCGGAGCGGCTGCTGGATCTGAGCGGCTGAGCGAGCCAACGCTTCAATTACTGTAGTGCGGCCGTGGGTGAGGAGCAGCGCGTCTCGACCGAGGAGCTGATCGCGCAGGCGCGCGAGCGCTTCGAGAGCGCGACCGACTTCACGCTCGCGGTGGAGGAGGAGTTCGCGCTCGTCGATCCCGAGACGCACGACCTCGTGAACCGCTTCGAGGAGGTGCAGGCGGCGTCGTCGGGGACGCCGCTCGACGGCCATCTGGTGGGCGAGCTGATCGCCTCGGAGGTCGAGATCCGCACGGGGCGCTGCGAGACCTTCGCGGACGTCCCGCTGGTCATGGCCGAGCGGCGGGGGCAGCTGCAGTCGCTCGTCGAGCCGATGGGCATCGTCCTCTGCGCCACGGGCACGCACCCGTGGGCGGACTGGAAGGCGCAGCGGATCATCGACACGCCGCACTACCGGCGGAACGACGAGTACCTCCGCTACGTCGTGTGGCGGAACAACAGCTTCGGGCTGCACGTCCACGTCGCGATCAACGGGCTCGACCGGGCGATCGCCGTGCTCGACCGCACCCGCAACTTCCTGCCCGAGCTGCTCGCGCTCTCGTGCAGCTCGCCGTTCGTCGAGGGCGTGAACACGGGTCTCCACTCGGCGCGCACGCAGATCTTCACGCGCTTCTTCCCGCGCTGCGGCGTCCCCGACGTCTTCGCCTCCTGGGACGAGTACGAGGCCTTCGTCCGCTTCCTCTACGAGACCGGCTCGATCACGGAGCACACGCAGATCTGGTGGAGCGTTCGCCCGCACCTCGCCTTCCCGACGATCGAGATCAGGATCTGCGATGGCCAGCCGGACCTCTTCGAGGCGCAGGCGCTCGCCGCCTTCGCCGCGTCCGTCGTCGCCCGCATCGCCCGCGGGCTCGACGAGGGCGAGCCGCTCGAGCCGCTCCCGCACCGTCTCATCGAGGAGAACTTCTGGCGCGCGATCCGCTACGGCCTCTCGGGCGAGCTCATCGACTTCACGCGCGGCGAGCCGATCCCGGCGCGGCAGCGGCTCGAGGAGGTCGTCGAGTGGGTGCAGCCTGCGGCGGAGGAGATCGGCGCGTCGGCGTACCTGGCGCTGCCGGAGCGCAACGCAGCCGAGCGTCAGATCGAGCGCTTCGAGGACGGCGCGTCGCTCGAGGAGATCTACGCCGAGCAGATCCAGGCGACGGAGCGGATCGTTGGCTAGCGAGGAGCGCATCCCGAGCGAGGAGGAGCTGCGGCAGGCGCTCGAGCAGGTCGCCGTCGCCGACGTGCTGCTCGGGACGCTCACGAGCGTCGTCTCGCTCGGCTTCCACCGCGTGTCCGAGGAGTCCCGCGACCTGCCACAGGCGAAGCTCGCTATCGAGGCGCTGCGCGCGCTCGAGCCCGTGCTGCGCGAGGGCGGGGTGGACGAGAGCGTCGTCCGCGACCTCGAGCAGGCGCGGGCGAACCTGCAGCTCGCGTACGCGAAGGCGGTCGCTGACGAGTCGAAGGGGGATGCGGAGGAGGACGCGCACGCCTGACCGCGGCCGGCGGGGCCTGCGCTGGAGCTCGCCTACGCTGCCTGCGAGGGGCGCTCGCCTCGGCGCCGCTTCTTCTTCGAGCCTCCGTTGGACTTCGTGACCTCCGGATCGCGGCGGTCCTTGGCGTCGAAGCGGAGGATCAGATCGCGCATCTCGGGCTTCAGCTCGGCGGGCTCTTCGGGCGCCGGTTGGTTCGACGTCGTCATACGACCCTCATCGGCACGGCGGACCGTGGGCATGAGCGGGCGACTAGCCTGCAGCCGTGGCTGACGCTGAGATCGGGGTCTTCGGCGGCTCCGGCTTCTACTCGTTCGTCGAGGGCGCGGAGGAGGTGCGCGTGGAGACGCCGTTCGGGCCGCCCTCCGCGCCGCCCGTCGTCGGCGCGGTCGGGGGGAAGAACGTCGCGTTCATCCCCCGGCACGGCGCCCGCCACGAGCTTCCGCCGGCACAGATCAACTACCGCGCGAACGTGTGGGCGATGAAGGAGCTCGGCGTGCGTCGAATCATCGGCCCGTGCGCGTCTGGCGCTCTGGACGCCGAGCTCGAGCTGGGCGAATTCGTCGTCTGCGACCAGTTCGTCGACCGGACGAGCGGGCGCGAGGACACCTTCTACGAGGGGCCCGTGACGACGCACGTCTCCGCCGCCGACCCGTACTGCCCCGACCTGCGGCGGATCCTCGTGCAGACGGCGCGCGAGCTCGAGATCGCGGTGCGCGACGGAGGCACCGTCGTCGTGATCCAGGGGCCGCGCTTCTCGACGCGGGCGGAGTCGAGGTGGTTCCAGCAGATGGGCTGGGACGTGATCAACATGACTGCGTACCCCGAGGGCTACCTCGCCCGCGAGCTCGAGCTCTGCTACGCGAACATCTCGATGGTCACCGACCACGACGTGGGGGTGGACGGCGCCGAGCCGGTGTCGCACGAGACCGTCATCCGCGTCTTCGAGGAGAACAACGCGCGGCTGCGCGAGCTGCTCTTCGTGGCGATCCCGCGGATCGGCCCGCAGCCGGACGACGTGTGCGCGAACGCGCTCGAGGGGGCGCGGCTCTAGGGGGCGGAGCAGGCCGCAAGCGGAGCAGCCGAAGCCGCTTGTGATACATAATCCGGCGCGCCGAGGCCACTCGGCGCTCAGTTTGTAACGGCCGCCGACCCGGAGGACCATGGACTTCTTCGTCGACCACGCAGTTCTGTTCGCGCTCGTCTGCGCGCTCGTCGCGATCGTCTACGGGATCCTCCTCACGTGGTGGCTGCTCACGCGGCCGGCCGGGAACGAGCGCATGCAGGAGATCGCGGCCGCCGTGCAGGAGGGGGCCGCCGCCTACCTGCGCCGTCAGTACCGGACGATCGCGGTCGTCGCGATCGCGCCCTTCCTGCTCCTCGGCTTCTACGACAAGCTCGGCTGGGGGACGGCGTTCGGCTTCCTGATCGGCGCCCTGCTCTCGGCCTGCGCCGGGTTCATCGGCATGAACGTCGCCGTGCGGTCCAACGTCCGCACGGCGGAGGCCGCGCGGGAGGGCCTGCAGCCCGCGTTTCGCGTCGCCTTCCGCGCCGGCTCGGTGACCGGGCTCCTCGTCGTCGGCCTCGGCCTGCTCGGGGTCGCGGGCTACTACTGGATCCTCACCGACTGGCTCGGCCACACGCCCGAGTCGGCGGTCGACGATCTCGTCGGGCTCGCCTTCGGCGGCTCGCTCATCTCCGTCTTCGCGCGTCTCGGCGGCGGCATCTACACGAAGGCGGCGGACGTGGGCGCGGACCTCGTCGGGAAGATCGAGGCCGGGATCCCGGAGGACGACCCGCGCAACCCGGCAGTGATCGCGGACAACGTCGGCGACAACGTCGGGGACTGCGCCGGCATGGCCGCCGACCTCTTCGAGACCTACGCCGTGACGGCGGTCGCCGTGATGCTGCTCGGGATCAAGTTCGCGGGCACGAGCCTCTGGCTCCTGCCGCTCGCCATCGGCGGCATCTCGATCCTCGCCTCGGTCGTCGGCACCTTCCTGACGCGCGTCGGGCGCGGAGAGAACGCGATCATCAACGCGCTCTATCGCAGCGTGATCGTGGCCACGATCCTCTCGGCCCTCGGCTTCATCCCCGTGATGCTCGCCTACGACGGCCCGCTCTTCAGCTTCTGGAACCTGTACGGCTCCGCGCTCATCGGCCTCGGCGTGACCTTCCTCCTCGTCGCGATCACCGAGTACTACACCGGCACGCGCTGGAGCCCGGTGAAGCAGATCGCGCGCGCGTCGCAGACCGGGCACGCGACGAACATCATCGCGGGGCTCGCCGTCGGGATGCAGGCGACCGCGCTGCCGGTGATCGTGATCGCGGCGGGCATCGTCGGCTCCTACTACGCCGCGGGCCACGCGTTGTACGGCATCGGCGTCGCGGTCATGGCGCAGCTCTCGATGACCGGGCTCATCGTCGCGCTCGACGCCTACGGCCCGGTCACCGACAACGCCGGCGGAATCGCGGAGATGGCCGACCTCCCGGAGGGCGTACGCGGGGTCACCGACCCGCTGGACGCGGTCGGGAACACGACGAAGGCGGTGACGAAGGGGTACGCGATCGGATCGGCCGGCCTCGCGGCCCTGATCCTCTTCGACAGCTACACGACCGGCCTGCACGACGAGGGCCTGACGGTCTTCTTCTCGCTCGAGAACCCGTGGGTCGTCGCCGGGCTCTTCATCGGCGGCCTCATGCCGTTCCTCTTCGCCTCGCTCGCCATGCAGGCGGTCGGGCGCGTCGGCGGACAGGTGGTCGAGGAGGTGCGCCGCCAGTTCCGCGAGAACCCCGGGATCATGGAGCGGACCTCGCGGCCGGACTACTCGCAGGCGATCGGCATCGTCACCGGCTCCGCGATCAAGGAGATGCTCGCGCCGGCTCTCATCCCGATCGCGGTCCCGATCGTCGTCGGGATCATCAAGCCGGAGATGCTCGGCGGGCTCCTCATTGGGACGATCGTCACGGGCCTCTTCCTCGCGATCGCGATGACCTCCGGCGGCGGGGCCTGGGACAACGCGAAGAAGACGATCGAGGACGGCCTCTACGGCGGCAAGGGCTCGGAGGCGCACGCAGCCGCTGTCACCGGGGACACCGTCGGCGACCCGTACAAGGACACGGCCGGCCCGGCGATCAACCCGATGATCAAGATCGCGAACATCGTGGCGATCCTGATCATCCCGCTCATCGTCTCCATACACGGCTAGTACCAGGCCGCTTTCGCCGGCCTCCCGCCGCTATAGGCTTGCCCGCCGTGCCGGGTCGTCGTCGCAGGCGGCAGGTGGAGATGGAGCGCGTCCTCGAGACGCCCGCGCTCTTCGCGACGGCGTACGGGAACGTCGGCTCCTCCATCTACTACGCGCTCGGCCTGACCGCCTTCTACGCGCTCGGCCTGACCCCGCTCGTGTTCGTGCTCGCCGGCGTCATCTTCGCCGCCACGGCCGCGACGTACGCGGAGTGCACCGCGACCTTCCCCGAGGCCGGCGGCTCCGCCAGCTTCGCGCGCCACGCCTTCGACGAGCTCGTGAGCTTCACGGCGGGCTGGGCGCAGATGCTCGTCTACATCGTCACGGTCGCGGTCTCGGCCTTCTTCGTCCCCCACTACCTCTCGGTCTTCTGGGAGCCGCTGAAGACGAACCCGTGGGACATCGTCGGCGGCGCGATCGTGATCGTGATCCTGGTCGCGCTCAACATCGTCGGGGTCCAGGAGGCCACGCGGCTCTCGATCGCGCTCGCGGTCATCGACTTCGCGACGCAGGTCCTGCTCGTGATCGTCGGCTTCGCGCTCGTCTTCAGCCCCGAGGTCCTGCGCTCGAACGTCCACTGGGGGGTCGCGCCCACCTGGAGCAACCTCGCCATCTCGATCCCGGTCGCGATGCTCGCCTACACGGGGGTGGAGACCGTCTCCAACCTCGCGGAGGAGGCCCGCGACCCCGTGCGGACCGTGCCCTCCGCGTACAGGCTCGTCGCGGGCGCGGTCTTCGCCATCTACTTCACGCTCCCGCTCGTCGCGCTGTCGGCGCTGCCCGTGAAGGAGATCCACGGGCAGCTGACGACGCTGCTCGCGCTTCCCCCCGAGAAGGGTGGCTACGCGAACGACCCGATCCTGGGCGTCGTCGAGAACCTCGGGCTCGGCGACACCGCCTTGAGCATCGCGCGCGTGTACGTCGGCGTGCTCGCGGCGACGATCCTCTTCATCGCCACGAACGCGGGGGTGATCGGCGCCTCGCGGATCACGTACTCGATGGCGAGCTACCGCCAGCTGCCCGAGTTCGTGCGGCGTCTGCACCCGCGGTTCAAGACGCCGTGGATCTCGCTCGTGCTGTTCGCGGGGATCGCGCCGATCCTCGTGATCCTGCCGGGCAGCGTGAATTTCGTGGGCACGCTCTACTCGCTCGGGGCCACGCTCTCCTTCACGATCGCGCATGTCTCGATCGTGCGCTTGCGCATGCTCAACCGGGACGAGGCCGAGGTGGCGTTCAGGGCGCGGCCGAACCTGCGCGTCGACGGCGTCGACTGGCCGCTGTTCGCGATCGTGGGCGGAACCGCGACCGGGATCTCCTTCCTCGTCCTCGTCGTCCAGAACCCGACCACGAGGTGGGTGGGGCTCGGCTGGATGATCGTCGGGCTCGTGGCCTACGCCGCATACCGGAGGTTCTCCGTGCACGAGCCCGTCCGCGCGCTGACCAAGGCGCCTCCGGCCTACGGCCCCGCGCTCGCGCTCGAGTACCGGCGGCTGCTCGTCCCCGTCGTCGGCGGGGTGGAGTCGGACGCCGCGATGGACCTGGCGTGCAGGCTCGCGGCCGAGCGCGGCTCCCGGATCGTCGCCCTGAACGTGCTGGAGGTGCCGCTCGACCGGGCGGTGGGGGAGCAGCTGCCCGAGCTGGAGCGCGCGGCGAACCACGAGCTCGACGAGGCGATGGCGATCGGCGACTCGTACGGCGTGCGCGTGCTCGGCCGGCTCGAGCGGGCGCGGAGCCCTGGGCCCGCCATCGTCGCCGAGGCGGAGGCCCGCGAGGCGGAGATCATCGTGCTCGGCTCGCCCCGGCACGCCCTCGCCGCCGGAGGCAGCGCCGTCTTCGGGAAGACGGTCGACTACGTGCTCAAGCACGCTCCCTGTCGCGTACTCGTCGCTGCCGCCGAGGCCGCATAGTTCAGGCGTGTACCACCACGCCATCCTCTTCTTCGGAGTCGTCTTCGTCGGGATCGGGATCGCGCTGCTCGTGGTGACGTCGGTGCACGGCGGCGGCGCCGTCGGCTACCTCCTCGGCGCGCTCTTCATCGCCCTCGGGGCGGGGCGCATCACGCTCGAGCGCCGGCGGATGGGGTGAGAGCGCCCTAGTGGCGAGGAAGCTCCGCGGCTTCGAGCGGGTGCTGGACGCGCCCGCCCTCTTCGCCGTCGCCTACGGGGAGATCGCGTCCTCGCTCTACGTCGCGCTCGGCATCGTGGCCGCGTCGGCGCTCGGGCTCACGCCGCTCGTCCTCCTCCTCACCGGCGCCCTCTTCCTCGTCGTGTCGCTCTCGTACGCGGAAGGGACCGCTGCCATCCCCGAGACCGGCGGCGCTGCGACCTTCGTGCGCCGGGCCTTCAACGACCTCGCCGGCTTCATCACGGGTTGGGCCCTCTTCCTCGACTTCCTCATCGTGATGGCGCTGTCCGCGCTCTTCGTCCCCCACTACCTGGGCTCGGCGGTGTCGGCGCCCTCCCTGCGCCACTCGCCGTGGGACGCGATCATCGGGTGCGGCGTCATCGCCGTCGTCGCCGGGATCCGGCTCGTGCGCCACACGCGCCTGCACACGGGCGCGCTCGCGATCGCCCTCCTCGACCTCGTCGTGCAGGCGGTCCTCGTCGTGCTCGGCGTCGCGTTCCTCCTCTCTCCGCACACGCTCGGACAGGGGTTCGGATTCGCGAGCGGGCAGAGCTGGCACGACCTCCTGTTCGCGCTGCCGCTCGCGATGCTCGCCTACACGGGCCTGGAGACCGCCGCCAACCTCGCCGAGGAGGCGCGCGAGCCCGGTCGCACGCTCCCGCGCTCGCTCTTCTCGGCGATCGGCCTCGTCGTGGTCGTGACGGTCCTCATCGCCGCGATCGGGGTCTCCGCCTACCCGGCGGAGAACGGCGTGACCGAGCTCGGGACGAAGTGGGAGGAGGCGCCCCTCGTGGGGGTCGCGGCCGCGTTCGAGGGGTCGCTCCCCTCCGGCCTCGTGGACGTCCTGCGCGTCGCGGTCGGCATCTCCGGCGTCCTCGTGCTCGTCGGGGCGGCGACGACCTCCGTCTCCGGGATCACGCGGCTCACGTACTCCCTCGCGGAGCACGGCCAGCTCCCGCGCGAGTTCGCGCGTCTCGAGCGGAGAGCGCTCGTCTCGAGCGAGGCGATCCTCCTCGCCGGGGGGCTCGCGATCGGGCTGATCCTCGTCACGGAGTTCGGAGCCGACGGCGACCCGGCCTTCCTCGCCGGGATCTATTCGTTCGGCGTCCTGATCGCGTTCACCGCGGCCCAGCTGGCGGTGATCCGGCTCCGGGTTCGGGAGCCGGAGCTCGCGCGCCCGTTTCGCGCACGTCCCGACGTGACGATCCGCGGCGCCCGCGTCCCGCTCGCGGCGGTCGTCGGGGCGCCGCTCACGTTCGCGATCTGGATCCTCGCGCTCGTCACGCACTCGGGCGCCCGCTACGCCGGGACGCTCTGGCTCGTCGCCGGGCTCGTGGTCTTCGTCGGCGTCCGGCGGGCGCAGCGCCACGGGCTGCTCGAGCACGTGGAGCCCGTCGAGGAGCTGCCGCCCGTCGCGGAGTTCAAGCGCATCCTCGTGCCGATGAAGCTGGGCGACATCGGCGAGGAGATGGTGGCGACGGCCATCGCCCTCGCCAAGGACGCGGGGGCCGAGGTGGAGGCGGTGACCGTCGTCCGCGTGCCGCGGCGCTTCCCGCTCGAGGGGCCGCTCCCCCACGACGTGGCGGAGCGCGTCGAGGCATCGCTGGAGGAGGCGCGAGCGCTGGGCGAGGAGCACGGCGTCGAGGTGCGGACCGAGGTGGTGCGCTCGCGCTCGATCGGCCATGCGATCGTGGAGGAGGCGCGCGCCCGCGACGCCGACCTGATCGTCGTCGGCTCCTCGCCGCGCTGGCGCCGCCAGTCGCGCTTCTTCTCCCCGACGGTCGACTTCGTGCTCCGCCGCGCGCCGTGCGAGGTCGTCGTCGTCGCCTTCCCGGAGGGCGTGTTCGAGGAGGTGTGAGCTTCTCCCGCCGGCACGCCGCGATCGCCCGCGGTCGCTCCCGACGCCGCACGGTCGCCGTCTCCGCGCGCCCGCCCACGGCCGGCTCGCGGCGACGGCGCTACGCTGCGCGCCGTGAAGGCTCTGGTCATCGGCTGCGGGAGGACCGGGGCGGCGGTCGCCAAGGGGCTTGCTGGCGAGGGATGGGACGTCACCGCCGTCGACGAGAGCGAGGATGCGTTGCTTCGCCTCGGGGGCGGCTGGCGTGGCGGCTTCGTCCTCGGCCACGGCCTCGACGCCACGGTGCTCGCGCGGGCCGGCGCGGACGACGCGGAGGCCGCCGTCGTGGCGACCGACGGCGACAACACGAACGTGGTGATCGGGCAGGTCCTCCAGAGACGGCACGGAATCGAGAACGTCGTCGTGCGCGTCCTCGACCCCGCTCGCGCTCGCTTCTACGCGGAGCGGGGGCTGCAGACCATCTGCCCGACGCAGATCGCGATCTCCGAGCTGCTCGAGGCCGTGCGCACGCGGCAGCTCGAGCCGAGCGAGGCCCCGTAGCGATGTACGTGATCGTCGCGGGAGGCGGCAAGGTCGGGGCGAACAGCACCCGCTCGCTGCTCGAGATGGGCCACGAGGTCACGCTGATCGAGCAGCGGGCCGAGCGCTTCGCCCGGCTCGAGCAGGAGTTCGGCCCGATCGTCGTGCGTGGCGACGCGACCGAGATCAACGTGCTCGAGCTCGCCGGCATCGCGCGCCCGCCCGAGCTGCTCCTCTCGGTCACGGGCGACGACGAGGACAACCTCGTGATCTCGCAGATCGGGCGCGAAAAGTACGGCGTGTCGAAGGTGATCGCGCGCGTGAACGACCCGAGGAACCAGCCGACCTTCGACCTCCTCGACATCCCGATGACCGTCTGCTCGACGTCGTCGATCCTCGGGCTCGTCGAGCACGAGATACCCGAGCACGGGCTCGTCCAGCTGCTCGAGCTCCAGCGCGAGGGCCTCGAGATCGTGGAGGCGCAGATCGAGAGCCAGTCGCCCGCCGCGGGCAACCGGGCGGGAGGTCTCCGGCTGCCGGACGGGGCGCGCCTGATCTCCGTCTTCCGCCACGGCCGCACCGAGCTCGTGGAGCCCGCGACCGTGATCAGGCCGGGCGACCAGCTCCTCGCCGTCGTCGCGAACGGCTCCGCGCAGGATCTCCGTCGCGTGCTCCTGGGCGCGCCGAAGGGGTAGGACGAGCTAGAGCCGCCAGTAGTGGCGGGTGAGGAGCACGACGACGGGGATGATCTCGAGCCTCCCCGCCCACATGAGCCCGATCAGCGTCAGCTTGGAGGCGTCGCCGAGCTCCGCGTAGGAGCCGAGCGGGCCGACGCTCCCGAAGGCCGGTCCGATGTTCCCGAGGGCGCTCGCGGAGGTGGCGATTGCGTCGAGCGTCCCGAGCCCCGCGCCGGTGATCGCCGAGTCGATGGCGATGACCCCGGTGCCGATCACCCAGGCCCCCACGTAGAGGAGGACGAACGCGACCACCGCGCGCAGCGTGCGCTCGTCCACGGGCACGCCGTTCAGGCGGATGGGCATGACGACCTCGGGGCTCACGGTCTGGTCGAGCTCCCGTCTCAGCACCTTGCCGGTGAGGAGGTGGCGCACGACCTTGATCGAGCCGCCGGTCGAGCCCGCGGACGCGCCGACGAACATGAGCGCGAAGAGCGAGAGGAGGAGGAGCGTCGGCCAGAGCGCGAAGTTCGCGTTCGCGTAGCCGGTCGTCGTGACGAGCGAGACGGCCTGGAAGACCCCCGACCGGAGCGCGTGCTCGCCGTGGGCGACGCCGTGCCCCGCGAGCTGGGCGACGAGGGCGACCGACGCCACGAGCGCCAGGGCGAGGTAGAGCCGGAACTCCTCGTCCCGCAGGAACGACCTCGGGCGGCGGCGTACGAAGCCGCGGTACATGAGCGCGAAGTTCGTGCCGGCGAGGAGCATGAAGACGACGACGATCCATTGCGCCGCGGGCGAGAAGGCGGACAGCGAGCCGGCGCGCGTCGAGAAGCCGCCGGTGGACAGGGTCGTGAACCCGTGCGAGATCGCCTCGAAGCCGGTCATGCGCTCGTCTGCTCCCAGCCAGCCGAGAGCCGCGAGCGCGAGCACCTCGAGCGCGGTCAGGCCGACGTAGAGCAGCCAGAGCCGGCGGGCCGTGTCCCGGATGCGGTCGCCGAGCTGTGCGAGCTCCGGCCCGGGGAGCTCTGCCTCGAGCATCTGGCGGCCGCCGATGCGAAGCCGGGGCAGGACGGCGATCGCGAGCACGATCACGCCCATCCCTCCGATCCACTGCGTGAACGCACGCCACAGGTCGAGCGACCGCGGGAGGTCGTGGTAGCTCGTGACGACGGAGGCGTTCGTAGTCGTCACGCCGGACATCGCCTCGAAGTACGCGTCGACGGGGTGGCCGAGCTGGCTGCCGCCCGCGAACAGGTACGGGAGCGACATGAAGGCGGCCGCGACGAGCCACGTCAGCGAGACGGCCAGGAAGCCCTCGCGGACGCCGGCGCGCCGCCCCGCGCCCGCGGTCGCGCGCTCGACGCCCAGTCCGATCCCGCTCGTGATCGCCGCGGCCGCGAGGAACGGCCACACCGCCTCGCCGTACCAGAGGGCGACGAGCGTCGGGAAGGCGAAGGTCAGGCCCAGGTACTTGGAGAGGCCTCCGACGAGATTGACCGTCGCGCGCACGTCGACCGCGAGGTGACGGCGCGGCGCGAACCGGTACGCCTTGGGGAGGGCGTGCGCCACGGCGTCCTACAGGGCTTCGACGACCCAGGGCACGTTCGCAGCCTCGGTGAAGACGATGACCCGGTCGCCCGCCTCGAGCACGTCGTCCCCGTGCGGGAACACGGCCGAGCCGTTGCGGACGATCGCGCCGATCAGCGCGCCGTGCACGGGCATGTCGCGGAACGCCGTGCCGATGTAGCGGCTCGACTCGCGGGTGGTCACGTCGAGGACCTCGTAGCGGTTGCCCTCGAGCATCGCCACCTGCTTCGTGCGCGGATCGAGGGCGAAGCGGACGATCTCCTCGGCCGTGACCCGGCGCGGGTTCACGGCCACGTCCACCCGCGCCAGGTCGAAGGCGGCCTCGGACGCGGCCTCGGACGCGATCGCGATCGTGAACGGGACCCCGCGTACCTTCGCGAGCGTCGCCGCGTACTGGTTCCTCGCGTCGTCGCCCATCGCGAAGATCCCGGCCTGCGCCTGACCGATCCGCTCCCGCTCGAGGAAGTCGGGCTCGAGCCCCGTCGTGTTGTAGACGCGGGCCTTCGGGAACGCCTCCGCGACGCGGCGCGCTCGCTCGCGTGACCTCTCGATGAGGCGGACGCCGATGCCCTGCTCGAGGAGCACGCGCGCGAGCTGCGAGCCCACCCGTCCCGCGCCGAAGATGACGACGTCGTGGACGGCGCCTCCCTCGGGCGCCAGGAGCGCGCTCCACTCGAGCGCCGCCTGCGGGGAGCCGATGATGACGATCCGGTTGCCCGGGACGATGACGTCGTCGCCGCCCGGAAGCGTCGTCCCGGAACGGCCGATGATCGCGGCGACCTTCGAGTTCCGCGGGACCCCGGCGTCGCGCAACGGCACGCCGAGCACGTCCGGCGAGGCTCCCTCCTCGACGGCGAACTCGACGATCTGCACCTGGCCCTCGGCGAAGACGTCGGTCTTGCGCGCGGCCGGGACTCCGATGATGCGGCTGATCGCGTGCGCCGCCTCGAGCTCGGAGCAAACGACGAAGTCCACGTCGAGCTGACCCGCCCGCCAGAGCTCCAGGTACTCGACGTTCGAGGTGCGGATGACCGTGGTGGCGCTCGGCGCCTCGCGCCGCGCGAACATGCCGGCGACGAGGTTCACCTCGTCCCGGGACGTGCAGGCGAGGAAGAGGTCCGCGGATCCTGCGCCCGCCCGCGAGAGGTCGCGGCGGCTCGTCCCGTCTCCCTCGTAGGTCGAGACGTCGTACCGGTCCGCGACGGCCTGGAGCCTCGCCTGCTCGGTGTCGAGGACGGTGAGCTCGTGCTCGGAGTGGAGGGCCTCGAGGATGGTTGAGCCGACCTGGCCTGCCCCGATGAGGAAGACCTTCACGCGCCGGAAGCGTAGTCCCGCTGCCGGCCCCGTCAATCCCGGGTAACCGGCGCGTCCGCCGCCGGCCGCTCGGTAGCCTCGCCGAAGCTCCACCGGACGCATGACGCCGTCAGCGACTGAAAGGAGAGCATCATGAGGTTCCTTCGAAATCTCGGGCCCTCGCCCGCGATGGTGATCGCCGCCCTCGCGCTGCTCGTGGCCCTGGCAGGGACGGGGGTTGCCGCCGTCTCTGCGACCCTGCCGCGCTCGAGCGTCGGCACCGCACAGCTGAGAAACAACGCAGTCGTCTCGAGCAAGGTGAAGAACGGCTCGCTTCTACGCGCCGACTTCAGGGCCGGGCAGATCCCCGCCGGCCCGGCGGGACCGGCAGGTCCGGCCGGCCCGGCAGGTCCGGCGGGCCCCGCAGGCGCGGCTGCCACATCGCTGTGGGCAGGCGTCGACGCGAGCGGCACGCTGATCCGCAACAAGGGTGCGACCTCGGCGCAGAAGCTCGGGACCGGCGACTACCTGGTCATCTTCAACCAGGACGTGACGAACTGCGTCTACCAGGCCACACTCGGCGGGCCGACCACCGGCCTCTTCGCCGGCCAGATCACGGCTGCGCAGCGGGTCGCGGTCGCCGCCGGGGTCCGGGTCGTCACCCAGAACAGCGCCGGGACGGAGACCGACCTGCCGTTCTACGTCTCCGTTTTCTGCTGAGAGCCAGCCTCGCGTGGGGGCCTGCCCGAGAAGACACTCGAGCCGGCTCCCACGCTTCGCCCTGGATCGCCTGCGGCTACCGTAACGGTGTGCGCGCAGCGGTCTTCCTCGTGCTCGCCGGGGTGCTCGTCGCGTTCGCTGTCAGCTCCGCGTCGGCCGCAGGGAGCGTCCATCGAGGCGGAGACTGGACGCGCTTCGGCTACGACGCCGCCCGCTCCTCGTCCGGGCCGCGGTCGACGGGGATCACCGCGGGGAACGTCGGCAAGCTGAGACGACAGCGGGTCACGCTCGACGGGACCGTCGACTCGTCCCCGATCTACCTGCGCGGCGTCTCGATCCACGGACGCGGGCACGACGCCTTCTTCGTGACGACCACGTACGGGAAGACGCTCGCAGTCGACGCCGCGAACGGCCGCGTGCTCTGGCGGTTCACGCCGAGCGGCTACGCAAGCTGGGCAGGCTCCGCGACGATCACCAACGCGACGCCGGTCGCAGACCCGACGCGTCGCTACCTCTACGCCGCCTCGCCCGACGGCCGGATCCACAAGCTCTCCGTCTCGAGCGGCCGCGAGGCCTCCGGCTGGCCCGTCGCCGTCACGCGCGACCCGAGCCACGAGAAGATCGCGCCCTCCCTGAACCTCGCCCGCGGCCTCGTCCTCGTGGGCACGGGCGGCTACATCGGCGACGCGCCTCCGTACCAGGGCCACGTGGTCGCGATCGACGCGAAGACGGGGAAGGTCGTGAGCGTCTGGAACTCCCTCTGTTCGGACCGGCACCGGCTCATCCGGCCGTCGACCTGCCCGGGCAGCGACTCCGCCATCTGGGCACGGGCGGGCGTCGTCGTCGACCCGACCACCGGCAACCTGCTGGTCGCGACCGGGAACGGGCCGTTCGACGGCAAGCGCCACTGGGGGGACAGCGTGCTCCTGCTCTCGCCGGACGCCTCCCGCCTCCTCCAGAACTGGACGCCGACCGACCAGAAGTCGCTCGAGGACGGCGACGTCGACCTCGGCTCGACCGCTCCGGCACTCCTCGGCTCCGGGCTCGCGGTCCAGAGCGGCAAGGACGGGAAGCTCCGGCTGCTCGACCTCCGGCGGCTGAACGGGCGCGGGGGCGCCGGCCCGAAGACGGGCGGCGAGCTGCAGACCGTGGAGCTCGACGGAGGGCTGTTCTCGGCGCCAGCCGTCTGGCGCGAGGGAGGCCGCACGTGGGTCTTCGTCTCGACGTTCTCCGGGACCCGCGCCTTCCGGCTCTCGGGCCGCCGGCTCCAGCCCGCCTGGGCACGTGCGGCGGGCGGCACGAGCCCGGTCGTCGCCGGCGGGCTGCTGTACCTCTACGATCCTGCGGGCGGCCTCGGCGTCTACCGGCCGAGGAGCGGCGCCCTGGTCGCGCGGCTTCCGGCGGGGCCAGGCCACTGGAACAGCCCGATCGTCACCGACGGTCGCGTCGCCCTCCCGGAGGGGAACGCGAACGACCACGTCCAGTCCGGCGTCCTCGACATCTACCGCGTTCCGTAGCCCGTGCGCACGGTGAGCATCGTCGCGGTCGCGTTTGCGATGCTCACGGCCGGCGGCGCGTCCGCTGCGGGGGCGGCCGGGGGGCCGAAGTCGTTCCGCCTCGCCGTCGCCGGCCGGGGATTCGACAACCCGGTGCTCGCCACGTACGCGCCCGGCGAGCCGGAGGCGCTCTACGTCGTCGAGCAGCCGGGGCGGATCCTGAAGGTCGTCGGCGGCCGCAGGATGGTCTTCCTGGACATCGAGGCCCTCGTCGACTTCGGCGGCGAGCGCGGGCTCCTCGGTCTCGCATTCAGCCCGCGCTACGTCCGCGACCACACATTCTACGTCGCGTACACCACCGCGTCGCAGAACGTTGGTGGCCCGCTATCGCTCCGCTCGCGGCAGGGCCGTCCTCGCGAGCGGGCACGTCGTGTTCTCCGCGCAGGACCCGTACTCCAACCACAACGGCGGGAACCTCGTCTTCGGGCCCGACGGCGCCCTCTACACGAGCATCGGCGACAGCGGCTCGGGCGGCGACCCGGAGGACCGTGCCCAGAACATGCAGTCGCAGTTCGGCAAGCTCCTCCGGTTCGAGCCGGCTTCCTCGAGGTGGTCGATCGCAGCCCTCGGGCTGCGGAACCCGTGGCGCTTCACCTTCGACCGCGCGACGGGTGACCTCTATATCGGCGACGTCGGGCAGAACGAGGTCGAGGAGGTCGACTTCACGCCGCGCCGCAGCCCCGGGCTCGAGAACTACGGCTGGGACCTCTACGAAGGCAACGATCGCTACGAGGACACGCCGCAGGGGCCGGGGAGGCTTGTCTTCCCCGTCTTCCAGTACACGCACGCGGACGGCAGCTGCACCGTCGTCGGCGGGCTCGTCTACCGCGGGAAGGCGAGGCCGGCGCTGCGCGGCCGGTACGTCTTCGGCGACTACTGCAGCGGGCTCGTGTGGAGCCTTCGCATGCACGCGGGCAAGGCGACGAGCGTGAGGCGCGAGGCCTTCCGCATCCCGGGCCTCACCTCCTTCGGCCAGGACGCTTCGGGCGAGCTCCTCGCCGTAGCCCAGGACGGCACGCTCTACCGCCTCACCTAGCAGCTAGCGGGCGCCGCGGCGCCGGATCCTCGGCGTCTGGCCGAGAGCGGCGTACGCGAGCGCGTTCAGCGACTCGCCGAGCTCCCGCAGCTCGCGCGCGACGAGGGCGAAGCCCTCCTGCTGCTCGGTGGCCCGGTTCAGGCGCTCCAGCTGCTCGGCGATGCGGTCGAGCCGCGCGAGCAGCGCGTCGAGCTGGCGGTCGGCGACTTCCTTTCGTTCGTCCACCGGGGAAAGTCTAGGTTGCGAGCCCGAGCAGCTCGTCGCGGGTCTCGACCATCCGCGCTCCCCCTCCCAGGCGCTCGAGGACGCGTGCGCGCGACGAGGCGCCGGCCTCGAGCGCGGCGACTCGCCGGTCGAGGCCGAGGTGCGAGAGCGTGACCCGCGCGAGCTCCACCGGAGCGTCCGTGTAGACGCCGAGCCTGACGCCGCGGGCCTGCAGCGCGCGGAGCGCCCGGCTCGTCGCCGCGTCGCGCCGTACGTACACGGGCGCGCGCTCCTCGCTCCAGCGGGCGAGGAGGGTGCGCCAGTTCCCGGCCCCGCGCCGGTCGAGCTCGGCCGCCGCCTGCGCGCGATCCGCCGGGAGCTCGTCCGGTTCGACGCCGAGGACCGACGTCGTCGCCTCGAGCCAGTCCTCCCAGAGTGGGCGCGTGTCGCACAGCGCCCCGTCGAGCGCGATCGCCAGGGCCTGCGGTGCCGTCACGCCTGCCGTCGCGCGCCGAAGCGCTGCCAGGCGAGGATGCCGAGCGCGATCCCGGCCGAGTCGATGGCGACGTCCACGGGCGAGCCGTGTCGGCCCGGGACGAACGTCTGGTGGAGCTCGTCGCTCGCCGCGTAGAGGACGGCCAGGGCGAACGCGAGACCCGGCCGCCGCAGCGCCCGCGCGAGCAGGGCGCCGAGCACCGCGTACTCGAAGACGTGCGCGAGCTTCCGCAGGATCGTGTCCCAGAGGCCGAGGTCGGTCCCGAGATGGGGCACGGACGAGAGGGAGAAGATGACCAGCGCCCAGGCGACGGCCGGAAGCCATAGCCGCAGGGCCCGGTTGCCCGTCCCGGCCGCCTGCAGGCTCGCGTCGCCCGTTTCGGACACCGTCCGATGATAGGCTCGGCCGACACCAGGAACGCGGTGAGGGAACCCGGTGCGAATCCGGGACGGTCCCGCCGCTGTGAGGGGAGACGCTCTCCCGCCGAGATGCCACTGGCAGCTGCTTCGCGGAGCTGGCCGGGAAGGCGGCGCGAGAGGGAGCCCCGAGTCAGAAGACCTGTCGCGTTCCCCACATAGCCGAACCCCTCGCGGAAGGAGGATTCAGGTGCTTCGCTTCTCAGCTCTCGCCGCCGGAATCACGCTGGCGGCGCTCGCCCTGGTCGGCTCGGGGGCCTCTGCGCCTTCCCGGCCGACGGCGAAGGCATTCCCCGTGACGATTGTGACGGCCGGGGGAAAGGTCACGGTCGTCAGGAAGCCGCGGCGGATCGTCTCGCTCTCCCCGACGGCGACCGAGGACTTGTTCGCGATCGGGGCGGGAGCCCAGGTCGTCGCGGTCGACGACCAGTCCGACTATCCCAAGGCGGCGCCGAAGACCACGCTCTCCGGGTACACGCCGAACGTCGAGGCCATCGCGGCGTACCGGCCCGACCTCGTCGTCGCGGCCTTCGATCCGAAAGGGCTCTCGAGCGCGCTGCGGAAGCTCGGGATCCCGGTCGTGATCCAGAGCGCGCCCTCCACGTTCAAGGGCGCGTACCAGCAGCTGCGGCAGCTCGGCCTCGTGACGGGCAAGCTCGACGGGGCGAACCGGGTCCTGCGGGGGATGAAAGCGCGGATCGCCGCGATCGTCCGCGTCTCGCGGCCGAAGGCACAGGGGCTCTCCGTGTACCACGAGCTCACGCCCGATCTCTACTCAGTCTCGTCGAGGTCGTTCGTGGGCAAGGTCTACGAGGCGCTCGGACTGCGCAACATCGCCGACGCCGCGGATGGCGGCGGCACGGGGTACCCGCAGCTCTCGGCCGAGTACGTCGTCTCCCAGAGCCCGGACGTGATCGTGCTCGCCGACTCCGTCTGCTGCGGCCAAACGGCCGCGACCGTTGCCGGGCGCCCCGGCTGGAGCAGCGTGCGGGCGGTCCGGACCGGCTCGATCGTCCGGGTCGACGACTCGATCGCCTCCCGCTGGGGCCCGCGGCTCGTGAACTTCTTCCGCGCCGTCGCCGCTGCGCTCGCACGCCTGTCGTAGGGCGATGGGGGTCAGACCCCGGACACGTCCGGAAGGCCGGGTGGCTGCTGTCGAGCAGCCGCGTTCCGTCGACGCCGCTCGTCCGCAGACGACACGTCCGGGGTCTGACCCCGGCGCCGACGTCCGCGCCCGCGGGCTGACGCCGCTCTGGCTCGGCGCGGCGGTGGCGTTCCTCGTCGCCGCGCTCCTCGTCGGCGTGCTCGTCGGCCCGATCGACCTCGGGCTCGGCCGGGTGCTCGCCTCCGTCGGCGCGCGCCTGCACGTCCCCGGCGCGAGCTCCTCGCTCTCGCCGGTGGACGACTCGATCCTGTGGGACATCCGGATGCCGCGGGTCGTCCTCGCCGCGCTCGTGGGGGGGATGCTCGCGCTCTCGGGCGCCACCTACCAGGGCGTCTTCCGGAACCCGCTGGCCGACCCCTACCTCCTCGGCGTCGCCGCGGGCGCCGGTCTCGGCGCCACGCTCGCCATCGCCTACCTGCCCGAGGGACTACGAGGACAGCAGGCCCTCCCGCTCGCCGCATTCCTCGGCGGGAGCCTCGCGGTCGTGCTCACGTACTCCGTCGGCAGGTCCGCCGGACGAGGAAGGGATGCAGCGACGCTGGTGCTCGCGGGCGTGACGGTCGCCGCGTTCTTCACCGCGCTCCAGACGTTCGTGCAGCAGCAGAACGCGGACACGCTGCAGCAGGTCTACACCTGGATCCTGGGGAGCATCCCGAGCTCGGGGTGGAGCGACGTCGTTCTCATCCTCCCCTACGTCCTGGTGGCATCCACCCTGATCCTCGCGCACCGCCGGGTCGTCGACGTTCTCAGTCTCGGCGACGACGAGGCGGCGAGCCTGGGGGTCGACGTCCGCCGCGTGCGCCTCGTCCTCGTGGCGGCGGCGACGGTCGGGACGGCGGCCGCGGTCGCCGTCTGCGGGCTCATCGGCTTCGTCGGGATCATCGTCCCGCACGCGATCCGGCTGCTCTCGAAGACGGGCTATCGCGCCCTGCTGCCGCTCTCGCTCATCGTTGGCGCCGGCTTTCTCGTGCTCGCGGACGTGATCGCGCGCACCGCGCTCGCGCCCGCGGAGATCCCGCTCGGGATCGTGACGGCGTTCTTCGGCGCGCCGTTCTTCGCGCTCGTCCTGCGCACGAGCCACGGGGGCGAGGGATGATCGAGCTGCGGGGGCTCACGGTCGAGCTCGGCGGACGCGCCGCCGTCGACGGCGTCGATCTCGAGGTGGCGCGAGGCGAGTGGGTCGCGCTGATCGGCCCCAACGGGGGCGGGAAGACGACGCTGCTGCGCGCCGTCGCCGGCCTCGTGCCCTTCCGCGGCGAGGTTCTCCTCGCCGGCCGCTCGACGGCCGAGCTGCGCCGGCGCGAGCAGTCGCGGCTGCTCGCGCTCGTCCCGCAGGAGCCGTTCACGCCGCCCTGGATGACGGTCGGCGAGTTCGTGCTCCTCGGCCGCACGCCCCACCTCGGCGCGCTTGCGAAGGAGGGCCGCCGCGACCGCGCCGCGGCCGCTCGCGCGCTCGCCCGCCTCGACCTGCTCGGGTA
>JBKPTS010000101.1:0-10776 GCA_046735575.1 Actinomycetota bacterium | reverse complement strand
GCTGACGGGCGATCCGGGCCCGCTGGCGGAGGCGGCGCGGGAGGCCGCCGGGGCCGAGCGGGTCGAGCGGGCCCTCGCGGCGCATGCCGCCCTCGTGGGGTAGAGTCGCCGCGATGCACGGCCTGCTGGTGCTGGCGGCGGAGAGCGCGGCCGAGGAAGGGAAGAAGATCGTGCTCTCCATGCTGGTCGTCGGGCTCGTCTTCCTCGCGGTCATCGGCATCGGCGAGTTCTTCGACTGGCGCCAGCGGGTGCGGATGCACCGGCGCGCGAGGCTAGGCAGGCACTGAGCGCCGTGTCATGGTCCCGCGGGGCCATGGCAGAGCTTCCGAGCGGCACCGTCACCTTCCTCTTCACGGACGTCGAGGGCTCGACGAAGCTGCTGCACGAGCTCGGCGCGGAGCGGTACGCCGAGGCGCTCGCGGAGCACCGCCGGATCGTGCGCGAAGCGTGCGCTGCACGGGGTGGAGTCGAGGTGGACACGCAGGGCGACGCCTTCTTCGTCGCCTTCCCGACCGCCCCGGGCGCGCTGGCCGCGGCGCAGGCGATCGCGGACCGTCTCGAGTCCCGCCCGGTGCGACTGCGCATGGGCCTGCACACGGGAACCCCGCTTCTCACGGAGGAGGGCTACGTCGGCCCGGACGTCCACCGCGCCGCCCGCATCGCCTCGGCCGGGCACGGCGGTCAGGTTCTCGTCTCGCAGGCGACGGCCGCGCTCCTCGACGCCGACCTGCGCGACCTCGGCGAGCACCGGCTCAAGGACCTCTCCGTCGCGGAGCGGATCTACCAGCTCGGCGAGGGCGAGTTCCCTCGCCTGAAGAGCCTGCACCAGACGAATCTGCCCGTGCCGGCGACTCCGTTTCTCGGGCGTGAGCGGGAGCTCGGAGATGTCGTCGACCTGCTTTCGCGCGAGGACGTGCGGCTGCTCACGCTCACCGGCCCGGGGGGAACGGGCAAGACGCGGCTCGCGCTTCAGGCTGCCGCCGAGGCGTCCGAAACGTTCCCGGACGGCGTCTTCTGGGTGCCGCTCGCCCAGCTTCGCGACCCATTGGCCGTCCTGCCCGCCGCGGCCCAGGCGCTCGGCCTGAGCGAGCAGCCGGGAGAGGAGGTGTCGCGCACCCTGCGTCTGGCGCTCGACGGCAAGCGCGTGCTCCTGCTCTTCGACAACGTCGAGCATCTGTTGCCGGCCGCGGCGCACGAGCTCTCGGTCCTCACCTCCGCTCGCGGTGCCGTCCTGCTCGTGACGAGCCGGGAGCGACTGCGAGTCCAGGCCGAGCGCGTGTATCCCGTTCCAACCCTCGCGGAGCAGGACGCGGTTGACCTCTTCACCGCGCGTTCCCTCGCTCTCGATCCGGCCTTCGCGGGAAATGGAGCGATCGACGAGCTGTGCGCCCGGCTCGACAACCTTCCGCTCGCGCTGGAGCTGGCGGCGGCGCGGACGGCCCTCTTCACCCCGACGCAGTTGCTCGATCGCCTATCGGGCCACCTCGACCTTCTGGCAGGCCCGCGGGACGCCGATCCGCGGCAACGGACGCTGCAGGCGACGATCGAGTGGTCGTACGACCTCCTCGACGCGGAGGAGCGAGCTCTCTTTCGCGCTCTTTCCGTCTTCGCAGGTGGTTGCACGTTCGAGGCGGCCGAGGAGGTGTGCGCAGCCGAGCCCTACACGCTTCAGTCGCTCCTCGACAAGAGCTTGCTTCGTCGGCGCGACGCGGCATCCACCGCTCGCTACTGGATGCTCGAGACCATTCGCGAGTTCGCAGCCGCGCGGCTCGACGAGGTCGGCGAGACGGCCTTGGTCCGAGCCCGGCACGCGGAATGGTGCTGCACGCTCGCGGAGCGACTCTCGGGGATGCCCCCGCGGCGGCATCTCGGCGACGGATTCGGATCGTTGCCCGACGAGTACGACAACGTTCGCGGCGCCCTGGCGTGGGCGTGGAAGGCCGAGCGCCACGAGCTCGCGCTCCGCTTCGGGCCCGCCTGCGTCCGTTACTGGCTCTCAGCCAGTCACTTTCGTGACGCCGTCGCGTGGCTCCAGCGAGCCCGCCCGAGGATGTCGGCCGCCCCTCTCCCGGTCCAGCTCGACGCGCTCCGGGCGGGGGGCGTCGTCGCCTTTTGGGTCTTGGGCGACGGCGAGCTCGCGGAGAAGCTATGGGGACGTGCTCTTCCCATCGCGGAGGAGCTGGGCGACCAGGATGTCACGGACTGGATCGAAAGGATGCTGGCTGCCGGTGTGTGGGAGCGCGGCGACCTCGAGGCCGCGCTGCCGCTTCGGGAGCAGGGGCTCGCCACCGCCCGGGCGAGCGGTGACCGGCTGCGTGAGGCCGACGCGCTCCACTGGCTTGGCGAGGTCAAACGGGACCTCGGGCGTTTCGAGGAAGGGGAAGCCGACCTCCTCGCCGCCGACACGATCTACCGCGACCAAGGAGAGTGGGTAGGCGTCGCCAACAACCTTCACAGCCTGGGCGATCTCGCGCTCGACCGCGGAGACCTGGCGCGGGCCGCGGAGCTGTACCGGGAGACGATCACGGTCGAGCGAGAGCAGGGCGGGTCCGAAGGCTCGCGCGGGCTCGCGTACTGCCTCGCCGGCCTTGCGAGCGTACTCGCCGAGAAGGGCCTGGAGGAGGACGCGGCGCGGGTCTGGGGAGCTGTCTGCGCAGCCGAGGAGTCGATGGGCTTCCGCATGATGGCCTTCGAGCGACGGCGTTACGAGCAGCGCCTCGCGCGCCTCGAGGGCACGGCAGCGTGGACGGGCGGAAAGCGGTTGACGCTCGAGCAGGTCGAGGGCGATTCGCGTCCTCCGTAGACTGATCCAGCCTTGGCCCCGCCTGAAGATCTGCGCCACTGGATCGCGCTCCTCGAGCGCGAGGGCCAGCTCCAGCGGATCTCCGCCGAGGTCGACCCAGACCTCGAGATCACGGAGATCACGGACCGCGTCGTCAAGACCGGAGGGCCGGCGCTCCTCTTCGAGCGCCCGAAGGGATCGCAGCATCCGCTCCTCATCAACCAGTTCGGCAGCGAGCGGCGCATGTGCCTCGCGCTCGGGGTCGAGAAGCTGGACGACGCGGCGGCCAAGATCGGCGACGTCCTCGACCTGCAGCCGCCGGAAGGTCTCGTCGAGAAGGTCAAGGGCCTCCTCAAGCTGAAGTCGGTCGCGGACTCGCTTCCGAAGACGGTCTCGAAGGGCGCGTGCCAGGAGATCGTGCTCGAAGGCGACGACGTCGACCTCCGCCGACTCCCGATCCAGCGCTGCTGGCCGGGCGACCCGGCGCCGTTCATCACGCTGCCGGCGGTGATCACGAAGGACCCGAAGACGGGGGTCCGCAACCTCGGCATGTACCGGATGCAGGTGATCGACGGCCGCTCGACGTTCATGCACTGGCAGATGCACAAGGACGGACGGGCCGACTTGCTGGCGGCCGACGACGGACGCATCCCGGTCGCCGTCGCGCTCGGGCTCGATCCGGTCACGACGTACTCGGCGAGCGCGCCGCTCCCGCACCATGTCGACGAGCTCATGCTGGCCGGCTTCCTGCGCGGCGAGCCGGTCGAGCTCGTGCGCTGCAAGACGGTCGACCTGGAAGTGCCCGCGAACGCCGAGATCGTCCTCGAGGGACACGTCTCGCGGGACGACACGGGCATCGAGGGACCGTTCGGCGACCACACGGGCTACTACTCGCACGCCGAGCCCTTCCCCATCTTCCGCATCTCGTGCATGACCATGCGGCGCGACGCGATCTACCCGTCGATCGTCGTCGGCCGGCCTCCGGCGGAGGACGCCTGGCTCGGAAAGGCGACCGAGCGGCTGTTCCTGCCCGCAGTCCGCATGACGCTGCCGGAGGTCGTCGACTACGACCTTCCGGTCGCGGGCGCGTTCCACAACTGCGTCGTCGTCTCGATCCGCAAGGCGTTCCCCGGCCACGCGCAGAAGGTCATGCACGCGCTCTGGGGCCTCGGGATGCTCTCGCTCTCGAAGTCGATCGTCGTCGTCGACGAGCACGTGGACGTCCACGACTACGAGGACGTCTTCTTCCGCGTGACCGCGAACGTCGACCCGAAGCGAGACGTCCTGATCACGGAGGGCCCGCTCGACCACCTCGATCATGCCCCCGGACGGCAGTTCTACGGAGGCAAGCTCGGGATCGACGCGACGCACAAGCTCCCCGAGGAGGACGCACGGCCGTGGCCCGAGGAGATCGTCATGAGCGAGGAGATCCGCGACCTGGTGACGAGGCGCTGGAGCGAGTACGGGTTGTCGTGACGGCGCGCCTCGGGACTCGTCAGAATCTTCGTCGCGACAAGCGTCACGTCTTTGACACGGGTCGCCGCGGAGCGATTGAATCCAGGCAGGGCACGAGTTGAGCGATCCAGTGAACGACAACCACGCCCCGAAGCCGAGCCTCTGGCCCATCGGCTTTGCCATCGGGATCGCCTGCCTCCTCGTCGGGCTCGTCATCAGCTGGATCGTCGCGGCGATCGGCGCCGCCATCGCGATCGTCTGCGGCCTGCTCTGGGCGCGCGAGGTCACGCGCGAGGTGCGCGGCGAGGTTCCGGAGATCGAGCCGGAGACCCGCGTGGTGGCCGACGTGGCCGCGCCCGCCGCCGGGGAGGAAGAGGAGCTCCCGATGTACACGCGCTCCCGCTTCCTCGAGGCCACGACTCTCGGCCTCGGCGCGGCGGTCGGCGCCGTGATCACGCTCCCGGTGCTCGGGTTCATGGTGCTTCCCTCCTTCGACGTCAAGCAGCACGACATCGACCTGGGGCCGATCGGGAACTTCCCGGACGGCGAGTTCGTGATCGCGACCTTCCTCGCGAATCCGTCGATCGGCGAGGTCAGCCGCCGTACGGCGTTCGTCCGCTACAACGGGCCGGACCCGAAGGGCCAGCCGAGCTTCACGATCCTCTACAGCCGGTGCGTCCACCTCGGGTGCCCCGTGCAGCCGAACGGCCCGATCGACGAGAAGGCGAAGAGGAAGATCGGGGACGTCACGCTGCGTCCGGTGCTCGCGCAGTCCTTCGGCTGCCCGTGTCACGGCGGCCAGTACAACTCCGAGGGCAACAGGACCGCCGGCCCGCCCGTCCGCTCGATGGACCGGTTCGAGTACTCGATCAAGAACGGACGGCTCGTCCTCGGCAGCCTGTACGCGGTCGGGAACGTGACCGGAAACGGCGCGACGGCGCAGATCTCGAAGTACCCCTGGTCGACGCCGGGCACCCACGTGGACGGGATCGAGTCCTGGCTCTATCCCATCGTGCCGAGCCAGGTGACCGGCTAGATGGCGACGACGGTCCCGCGCCGCCGCAAGGTCAAGCCGCGCCGGGCGAAGCTCGTCGAGCAGGCAGTCCTCGCTCCGCTCGACTGGGTCGACGAGCGCTCGGCGTTCGTGCGGGGGACGAAATGGTTCCTCTTCCGACACGTCCCTCGCGACGTCAGCTGGATGCAGACGCTCGGGTCGGCGACGCTGACCGCCTTCATCGTGCAGGCGCTGACCGGGGCGATCCTCGCGATGTACTACCAGCCGTCCGCGAGCATCGATCCGCAGACGGGCAAGCCCGTCGCGTACAGCTCCATCCAGTCGATCACGAACGACGTCTGGCTCGGCTGGCTCGTCCGCGGCATGCACCGCTGGGGGGCCAGCGTCTTCATCATCCTGCTCTTCGTGCACATGGGCCGCGTGTTCCTGTTCGGCGCCTACAAGTACCCGCGCGAGCTGACCTGGATCACGGGCGTGCTCCTCCTCGCGACGGGCATGCTCATGGGCTTCACCGGCTACCTGCTGCCGTGGGACCAGACCGCGTACTGGGCGACGGCGGTCGGGATCAACCTGAACGGCACGGCGCCGTTCCTCGGGCCCTGGCTCGCGCAGTTCCTGGGCGGGGGACCGGAGATCGGGAACTACACGCTCGCGAAGTTCTACGCGATCCACATGCTCCTCCTGCCGGGCGCGATCTTCGCGCTCATCGGCGTGCACATCTATCTCGTCACGCGCCTGGGCGTCACCTCGCCTCCGTGGTCGAAGGAGGCGGCGGGACGTGACAGGCCGCCGAAGGTCCCGACCGGCCGGCGGGCGGGTCTCGTGCGGCCGAGCGGCGACGGCGACGGCGCGAGGCCCGGCCTCGTGCGAAGCGGCGGCCCGGGAGGAGCGAGCTGATGGCCCGCGAGCTCGGCGAGCTGAACCGCGAGGGATTCGCCCGGTACAAGACGGACGTCAAGACCGAGGGGAAGCCCTTCTTCCCGCGGGCGATCCTGCACGACACGATCATGTCGCTCGTCGTCGTCTGCGTGATCGTCGGCCTGGCGGCGATCTGGTACTACGGCTCGAGCAACAAGGGGCTCACGGGCGGGGTGCTCGGCCCGCTCTACGCGCCGCCGGCGGACCCGGGGACGACGAGCTTCGTACCGCGTCCGGACTGGTACTTCTACTTCCTCTTCTACCTCCTGCGGATCTTCAAGTGGCCGGAGACGGTCTTCATCGCGACCGTCGGGATCCCCACCATCTGCCTCATCCTCCTGCTCGGGCTGCCGTTCTACGACCGGCGCCGCGAGCGCCGGCCCTCGCGCCGTCCGGTGGCGATGATCGCGGCCGTGCTGACGGTGATCTCGATGGGCGTCCTCACCTGGAAGGGCGCGACGGCGAACGAGGCGCTCGGCTCCGAGCTCGTCCTGCTCGTCCCCAAGTGGGCGCACGAGCAGGGATTCGCGGGGAAGGAGCTCCCGACGAAGGGCGCAACGCTCTTCGCGCAGTCCGGGTGCCTGAACTGCCACACGTACCTGGGCCAGGGCGCCGGCCAGCTCGGTGCGCCCAACCTGTCCGCGATCGGGCAGACGAACGACGCCGCGTTCTTCTACCAGTACATCCAGAACCCGGCCGCGTACGGGAACAAGGTCATGGGGTCGTACTCGTACCTGGGCCAACCCAACCTCCATGCGCTCGCCGCGTTCCTCGCGGCCTCCAAGGGCGGCAAATAGGCGTCCGTGCGCAAGATCGGAATCAGCTAGCGCAGATTCCGATCGCGCGAACATCCTGAAGCGCGGCCGCGGAGCGGCCGCGGTGCGTCCGACTGCCAAGGGGCCGCGTCCACGCCGCGCGGCGGCTGTAGCCTTGCTGCCGTGCGTGTCTTCCTCGGTGTGACGGGCGCCTCGGGCGCCCCCTACGCCGAGCGCCTGCTGCGCGCCCTCGCCGCCTCCGACTGCGAGGTCGGCCTCGCCGCCTCGAGCTCGGGGATCCAGGTGCTCGCGACGGAGCTGTACGGCGATCCGTCCCTGCCGCGGGAGGAGGTGCTCGAGCGCTTCGTCGACACGGCCGCCGATCAGGTGACCGTCTACGGCGAGTCCGACTGGTCGAGCCCGTACGCCAGCGGCTCCGCGCACGTCGACGCCTACGTGATCTGCCCGTGCTCGATGGCGACCGTCGGGACGCTGGCCGCGGGCGCGATGTCCAACCTCATCCACCGCGCGGCCTCGGTCGCGCTCAAGGAGCGACGGAAGCTCGTGCTCGTCCCCCGCGAGACGCCGCTCTCCTCGATCCACCTGCGCGGCCTCGCGACCCTGAACGAGGCGGGCGCCGTGATCCTCTTCGCCGCTCCGGGCTTCTACCACGGGCCGCAGTCGATCGACGACCTCGTCGACTTCGTCGTGGCCCGCTGCCTCGACCAGATCGGCATCGACAACGCGCTCGTCGCGAGGTGGGGCGAGACGCAGGCAGGGGTTACCGGAGTCCGCTCGTGAGCTACGAGGCCGGCCGTCTCCCTTCCGCCGAGGTGCAGTCGATGTTCGACCGCATCGCGCCGGTCTACGACGTGATGAACCGCGTCATGACCGCCGGCCTCGACCGCCGGTGGCGGAAGCTCGCCGTGCGCGAGGTCGTGTGGCCCGGCGACCGAGTGCTCGACGTGTGCTGCGGGACCGGCGACCTCGCGCTCGAGGCCGAGCGGCGCGGCGGCCGCGTCGTCGGGCTCGACTTCTCGGAACGCATGCTCGAGCGGGCGCGGAGGAAATCGGGGACGATCGAGTGGGTGCAGGGCGACGCGCTCCACCTTCCCTTCGAGGACGGCGCCTTCGACGCGGCGACCGTCGGCTTCGGCGTCCGCAATCTCGACGACCTCGAGGGCGGCCTCAGGGAGCTCGTGCGCGTGCTCAGGCCCGGCGGCAAGGCGGCGGTGCTCGAGATCACGAGGCCGCGCGGGCTCCTGCGCCCCTTCTTCCGGGTCTGGCTCGACGCGATGATCCCGCTGGCCGGCCGCTTCCTTCCCGGCGGCAAGGCGTACACGTACCTGCCCGCGAGCGTGCGCCGCTTCCCGGGCCCGGAGGACCTTTCGCGCCTCCTCGAGGCCGGCGGGTTCACGAACGTGCGCTACAGGCTGCTCGGGGGCGGGAGCGTCGCATTGCACGTAGGAGAGCGGCCATGAGTGTCGCCGCCAAGACGGTCCTCGGCGAGGCGCAGCCGTACCTCGACGAGCTCGAGCAGCGGCTCGAGTCGACGGTGGCGCAGTACCCCGGCCTCGTCGCCGCGGTCGGGCGGAGCGCCATCGGAGCGGGCGGCAAGCGGCTGCGGCCCTTGCTCGTCCACCTCACGTCTCCGGACCGGGAGCGCGCGCTCCGGGGAGGAGTGGCGGTCGAGCTCGTCCACGTCGCGACCCTCGTCCACGACGACCTCATCGACGGGGCGGAGCTGCGGCGGGGACGCACGTCGGCCTGGCGCGAGCACGGCGCGTCGTCCGCGCGCGCGGGCGGCGACTACCTCTTCGCCCGCGCCTTCCACGAGCTGGCTGCGAGCGGAGACCGGGAAGGCGTCGAGGTGCTGGCGCGCGCCTGTCTCGCGATCGCCCGGGGAGAGGCGATGCAGCTGCGGCAGGAGCGCGACCCCGAGACGCCCGTCGAGGCGTACCTCGAGCGCATCTCGCTGAAGACCGGGCGCCTCTTCGAGGCGGCGTGCCTCCTCGGCTCCCGCGAGCCGCGCCTCGGCGCCTTCGGGCTCGCTCTCGGGACGGCGTTCCAGATCGCGGACGACATCCTCGACTGCGTCGGCGAGACGATCGAGACCGGAAAGATCCCCGGCGCCGACCTGCGCGACGGGGTGCCGACGCTTCCGCTCATCCTGGCCGCCCGCGAGGACGCGGTCGTCCGCCGCGCGCTCGCCGGAGGGCCTACGGAGGGCGTCCTCGTCCGCGTCGCGGCGACCGACGCGCTCGAGCGGTCGCGCGAGATCGCCCTCGACTACGCCCGCCGGGCGCGGGAGCTGCTCGACGAGGAGGCCGCGCTGGAGGCGCTCACGCACATCGTCATCGACAGGGAGCGTTAAGTGGTCGCCGCCGCACATACGCCCAGTCCAGCCGGCTGCGAACCTTCGCATGCCGGCGTCCTCAGTCGCGCCCATATCTCTTTCGATATGGGCGCTCCCTGCGTCCTTGGCCTGCTCGGTTCTCGCGCGGCCGGCCAAGACCGTATGCACGGCGGAGACCACTAGATGGCCGTCGTCGAGACGAGCTCGCTCGAACGGGTCCGGGACAAGGTCGAGAGCGGCGAGCGGCTCGACTTCGAGGACGGGCTCGCGATCCTCGAGTCGGACGACCTGCTCGCGATCGGCGAGCTGGCCGATCGGGCGCGGCGCCTGCGCGGTGGCACGGACGAGGTCTACTTCGTCCAGAACCTGTACCTGAACCAGACGAACGTCTGCCGCGTGAAGTGCAAGTTCTGCGCCTTCGCGGCGACGCGGAAGCAGCCGCACGCCTACACGTACACGGCCGCCGAGCTCGTCGAGGACGTGCTCCGCCAGCGCGAGGCGACGGGATTCACCGAGATCCACATGGTCAACGGCGAGAACCCGCACGTGGACTTCGACTTCTACCGCGACACGATCGCGGCGCTGCACGAGGCGGTTCCGGACGTGCACCTCAAGTGCTACACGGCATCGGAGATCCACCACATGACGACGCTGTCGGGGCTCACGCACGAGGACGTGCTGCGCGAGCTCAAGGACGCCGGCCTCGGCTCGCTGCCGGGCGGCGGGGCCGAGGTCTTCGCCGAGCGTGTGCGCCGGCTCGTCGCCCCGGGCAAGGAGCACCCGGACGTGTGGTTCCACGTGCACGACACGGCGCACAGGCTCGGGATCCCGACGCACTGCACGATGCTCTACGGGCACGTCGAGACGTACGAGGAGCGGGTCGACCACATCCTCCGCCTCCGCGACCAGCAGGACCGCACGGGCGGCTTCCTCGCCTTCATCCCGCTCGCGTTCCATCCCGAGAACACCGTCTTCGAGCGCCGCGGGTGGCGGCACACGACCGGCGCCGACGACCTCAAGATGCTCGCCTTCTCGCGGCTGCTGCTCGACAACGTGCCGAACGTCAAGGCCTACTGGATCATGATGGGCATGCCGCTCGCGGCGATCGCCCTGCACTTCGGCGCGAACGACGTCCAGGGCACGGTCGTCCGGGAGGAGATCTTCCACGCGGCGGGCGCGAGGACGGAGACGGAGCAGAAGGTGGAGCAGCTCGTGCGGTTCGTGCGCGAGGCCGGCCGCATCCCCGTCCAGCGCGACACCCTCTACAACGAGCTTCGCCGATGGTGACGCTGACGAGGACGATCCCCGCGCTCCCGGTGCGCGACGCAGAGGCCGCCGTGAACTTCTACCGGGGGCGGCTCGGTTTCGAGGTCGCGCATCACGACGACGGCTTCGCGGTCGTCCGCCGCGACGACGCCGTGCTCCATCTGTGGCAGTCGGGCGACGAGAGCTGGCGCGAGCGCGAGGGCCTCGACCGGCCGGTGCAGTCCGGAGC
>JBKPTS010000100.1:0-14649 GCA_046735575.1 Actinomycetota bacterium | reverse complement strand
TCGCGGTCCTGCACCTCCAGAAGCTCGACCGCGGTGTCTTCGTCAGTCTGCTGGCAGTCGACCCGGCCGGGAAGTCGGTGCCGCAGGCGCACGTCTCGGTGCTCGTGCGTCGTAACGGCCGGCCCTACTACTCGAGGCGCGCGACCACCGGAGCCGCGGGTCGAGTCTCCTTCCGCCTCCGCGTCCGGCGCGGTGGCTGCTTCACCAGCACCGTCACCCGCGTCGCGGCGGTCGGCTTCACCTGGGACGGCCACAGCCCGCGCAACCGTCTCTGCGTCGCGCCCCCGCGGCGGCGTTGACGTGGGCTCCTACGGGACGTCGACGCGCTCGCCCCGGAAAGGCAGCCCCTCGAGAGCGACACCCTCGACGAGCGGCTCGGCGCTGAGCCGCCCCTCGGCCGCGTCCAAGCCCATGAGCTCCCGGAGGCAGAGGAGCGGCGCCGCGGCGGCCCAAGCCTGCGGGACGGGCGCCGCCGGATAGCGGACGGGGACGTTCGTGGCGTCCCGCGCGAAGCCGGAGAACACCCCGGCAGGCGGTACTCGAACGTCGCGGCGGCCTCGAGCAGCGCCCCGATGACCGTGCGCGCCTCGTCGGCGAACCCGTAGCGCGCCATCCCGGCGGCGACGAGCGCCGTGTCGTGCGGCCAGACGGTCCCGGCCCGGGCAGCTCCGTTGATCGAGAGCGGCGAGGTCGTCGTCTTGCTCGCAGGCGACGGTCCGGACGGCTTCGCGGAGCTCCGCTTCCGGCAGTCCCTCTACACCGGGGCGCTCGACGCCTACCTCGAGGAGCTGTACGTCGTGCCGGAGGCGAGGCGGACGTCGCAGCTCTCGCGCTGTACGAGAGCGCCGGCTTGACGAACCGGGAGGGGGCCCCGACGGGCCGCGGATGCTCTACTACGAGCGCGACCTGTAGCGGCCGCTCAGCGTTCGCCGCGCACGATCCGACGCGCGAGCCGAACGAGTCGGATCTCGCGGATATAGAAAACCCCCGCTCTCGCGGGGGCTTTCCGTAGCAGGCCTGTAAGCCGGATTCTGTCGAGGGTGACCATCTCTCTCTGCGGCGTACCCGGTCCCTCGGCGGGCCACGTCAGCGGGACCTGCTTCGCCTTGCACCGGACGGGGTTTGGCGAGCCGGCCGTGTCGCCACGGCCGCTGGTGGGCTCTTACCCCACCGTTTCACCCTTACCGACTGGATCGTGCACGAATCAGTCGGCGGTCTCCTTTCTGTTCCACTTTCCGTCGGCTTTCGCCGCCTGGGCCACCCCTCGCGGAGCGACCCAGCGTCCTGCCCTGCGGTGTCCGGACTTTCCTCAGGCCGCACTCTCGCGAGAGCGGCCCGCGGTCACCCGGCCTGCACGACCGATGGTAACGCGATCTCGGGCGGTTCTCGTCCCTCCGCAAGGATCGATCGACATTCCGGGCAGGCGAGGGCGCCCTGAACCTGCAGGACGAACTCCCCGCAAACTGGGCACTCGAGGCTCACGCCCCGGACGAGGGCGCCGAGCTCCTGGTCGAGCGTGCGGTTGAGGCTCTCCAGCGTCACGTCAGGCTTCGGAACACGCCGGTCACCCTCCCGAGGATCTCGACGTGCTCTGGGTAGAGGGGCTCGAGCGAGCTGTTCTCCGGCTGCAGTCGGACGCGGCCCCCGGGCTCACGGTGGAACGTCTTGACCGTCGCCTCGTCCGCGGTCTCGTCGTCGCCGACGAGCGCGACCACGACGTCGCCGTCGCGGGCGTCCTGCTGGCGGCGCACGACGACGATGTCGCCGTCGAGGATCCCGGCTTCGACCATCGACTCGCCCTGCACGCGGAGCAGGAAGTCGGCGTCCCGCCCCAGCGGTTCGGGGACGGCGACGCGGTCCTCCACCGCCTCGTCGGCGAGCAGCGGACTGCCGGCTGCGATCTGGCCGAGGAGAGGCAGCGTCGGAACCGGCTCGCGCGCCGCCGCCTGCTGCGGCTCCGGCTTTCGCCGGCCGACGAGCTCGAGCGCGCGGGGCTTCGTCGGGTCGCGGCGCAGGAGGCCGGCGCGCTCCAGGTTGGCGAGATGGGCGTGCACGGTCGACGGCGACGCGAGACCCACCGCGTCGCCGATCTCCCGGACGGTCGGCGGGTACCCGTGGTCGTCCACGTACTGGGCGAGGTACTGCCAGATCTCCTGTTGGCGTGCGGTGAGCATCGTCTCTCCCTGTTGTTCGACGGAGGTCGCTGACGAACGTATGTTCGCCAGGCAGGGTAGAGGTCCTGCCGGACGCCGTCAACCCAAGAGACGAAAACGGCCCTCGCCGGGCCGTCTTCAGTGCGCTGGAGAGGACTTGAACCTCCACGGCCTCAAGCGGCCACTAGGCCCTCAACCTAGCGCGTCTACCAATTCCGCCACCAGCGCCCGAGGCGCCAATTCTAGCGCCGGCGCCGCAGGCTGACCGCCCACGCTAGAGCAGGTGGAAGAGGAGGATCGTGTTGAGGCCGAAGACCGCGGCGACGACGACCGTGAGGCGGGTGAGGTTTCGCTCCACGATGTGCGTCCCGCCCTGGGAGGCCGGCGTGAAGCCCATGCCGCCGAACCCTGCCTCGCGCCCCGAGTGCATGAGGACGAGGGTGACGAGGAATGCCGCGAGGAGCACCTGCAGCACGGCGGACGCGGAGAGCCAGATGGAGGCGACGAGCACAGCCGACGAGAGTAGCAACGGCTGTAGGGTCACCCCGTGGGCGAGACGGACGATGCGCGGGCGAAGATCCAGCACCTGCTCGTAACGGGCGACAACCGCCTCAAGCAGGGCGTCTCGGTCGAGAAGGTGCGCGAGAGCTACGAGCAGGCGCTCGCCGTCGCGCGCGAGGCCGGCCTCGAGGAATCGGTGCGGCCCCTCGTCGAGGTCAGGCTGCGCGACCTCCGGCAGCTCGCTCCAGAATCGCCTCCACCCGGGCCGCCTGACGCCTGACGTCGTGCTCGCTCGCGGCCCAGCGGGCAGCGACGTTCGGCCTCGGCAGCGAGGCCGCCCGCCCGAGCGCGTCCACGAGCGCGTCCTCGTCCTCGGGATCGACGAGAACGCCCGCCTCGTCCGCGACGAACTCGGGAGGGCCTCCGACCCGCGTCGCCACGACCGAGCGGCCCGCGGCCATCGCCTCGAGCGTCGCGAGCCCGAACGGCTCGACGAGGCTCGGCTGGCAGAGGACGTCGCAGGCCGCGATCCAGGCCGGAACGTGCTCGTGGAGGACGCGTCCGGCGATCCGGATCCCCGTCCGACCCTCGAGCGCGGCTCGCAGCTCGCCGTCGCCGACGAACGCGAGCTCGCCCTCACCGCGCCGCTCGAATGCACGCGCCAGCCGGAGGACGTTCTTGCGCGCCGTGAGCGCGCCGAGGCAGAGGAAGGCCGTCCCCTGCGGCTCCCAGCCGAGCTCGCGTCGAGCCTCCTCGGCAGCGCGAACCGTGAAGCGTTCGAGGTCGACTCCCATGTCGACGACCTCAGTCTTCCCCCTCGCGTCGGGGATGCGGCTCTCGAGCTCGCGCCGGAGCCAGTCGGAGACGGCGACGACCGCCGCGGCGCGGCGGACGACGTAGCGAGTGGTCGTGCGCACGCCGGGCACGACGCCGACGTTCCGCACGTCCTGGCCGTGCGCCGTGACGACGAGCGGAGCCCGCGACGTGAGAACTGCGGCGAGGCCGGCCGGGACGAGGAAGTGCGCGTAGACGACGTCGGGGCCGAAGCGCCGCGCGCCGCGGAAGGCGTCCCAGGCGAGAGAGAGGTAGCGACGTCGGCCGCCGGAGCGCCGGTCGAGCACCGCCCGTTCGATCTCGTGTCCGCGCAGGAGGAGCTCGCGCTCCATGTTGGCGACGAAGGCGCCGAGGTCCGGATCGTCGGGCCCCGGGTACATCTGCGAGACGAGGAGGATCCGCAGGCGAGCCCTACCCGCGGGTGACCTGGAGCAGCCCGAGGCACATCTCGTCGGTCGTCCCCTCGCCCCAGAGCACGTACCGGGGAGCGCGGGCCACGCGGTTCCCGAGATGGACGCGCTTGCCGACGTCGTAGCGGCAGGTCACCCGCACGACGTCGCCCGGCTTCGCCTCGACCGGCTGCGCGAGGGTGTAGGCGTTCTGCCAGTGGAAGTTCCAGCGGGGGATGTCGAGCAGGACGCGGGCGCGCGGCGTGCCCGGGTTCAGCGTCAGCCTGATGGAGGCGCCGAGCAGGTGCATGTGCCCTGCGACGACGAGGATCTTCGTCGGCGCGCTGAAGCGCCGGTCGCACGTGCTGACGGCGCTCGGACGTGGATGCGCCGCGTCCTGGCCGCACAGGAGCAGGAGCCCCGCCGGCGCGATGCCGGCGCCCCCGCCGTACTTCGTGACGAGGTTCTGGAGCGCGGCGTTGCGCGTGCAGAGGGGGCCGTGCTCCTTCCCGGTGCAGGCGAGCTCGACGGGCGCGGGGACGAGCATGGTCTCCACCGGCGTCAGGTGAGCGCTCGCGGGCGCGACGGTGAGGACGGCCTGGGAGCGGTCGGGCGTCTTGCCGTTCAGCAGGTTGTAGTGCACCTGCATCACGATCTGGCTGCCCGCCTGGAGCGGCACGCCGTTCCCGTCCGGGAGGCGGCCCCCGCCCCAGCCAGGCGCCCAGGCGGCGATCCAGTTCGCGTCGTTCAGCGCCGACTCGACGCTCGCCGCGCTCGAGGCGATGCTTACGCCCGTGCCGCCGAAGCACGACCAGCCCTGGCCGGGGCTCGCCGCGTCGAGGCGCTTCGCCTCCGCCACCTGCGGGGGCGTCTCCTTGAAGAGGATCACGTGGTGGACGACGCGGTTCGCGCCGGGGACGATCCGTGCGGACGTGACGAAGACGTCCTGGGCGAGCTTGGGATCGAGGAGGAAGCAGCGATAGTCGTCGGTCGCGCCGTTCCGCGAGGTCGGCCTGTACGTCGTCGGCATCCCCACTCGAAGCACCGACTCGCCCGCGGCGACGGGAATCGGCGGCGCGGGCAGCGGCTTCCGCGGCGGTCCGTCGACCTTCGCTCCGGAGCGAACCCAGTCGAGGATGGTCGCGCGCTCGGAGGGGGAGAGCTTGCGGGTGCCCTCGCCCACGTAGGCCGGCGAGCGCGGCCCGGGGGGCCAGGGCGGCATCAGCCGGGAGCGGATCGCCGACGCCATGACCGGCGCCCACTCCTTCACGTCCTGCCGCGTCGCGAAGGCGAACGGGGCGATCCCGCCGATTCGATGACACCCCTCGCACTTCGCCTGCAGGATGGGTGCGACGTCTCGCTCGAAGCCGGGCGAGGCACCGCTCCCGCCCGAGGCGCCGAGCGCGGCCAGCACCGCGCCGACGGCGAGCGCGGCGAGGAGGAGGACGAAGTGCCGCCTACGCATGCCTCGTGTCATACATGCCCCAGAGCTCTCGCAGGGCGCCGCAGATCTCGCCGACGGTGCAGCGTGCCCGCAGCGCGTCCCGGAGCGCCGGGAGGACGTTCTCGTCTGTCTCCGCCACCCGCCGTACCTCGGCAAGCGCCGTCTCCGCTGCCTCGGCGGAGCGTTCCCCGCGGACGCGCGCCGTCCGCTCGCGCTGCCGCCGCTCGCTCGCGGGGTCGACCTCGAGGAGCTCGACGCGATCGCCGTCGTCCTCGCCGAAGCGGTTGACGCCTACGACCACCCGTTCGCCCGCCTCGACCTCGGACTGGAAGCGGAACGCGGACGCGTCGATCTCCGCCTGCACGAACCCCTCTTCGATCGCCGCGACCGCTCCGCCGCGCTCGTCCACTCGCTCGATGAGCTCGTGCGCCCTGCGCTCGAGCTCGCTCGTCAGCGCCTCGACGAAGAACGCGCCCCCAAGCGGATCGGCGGTATCGGTCGTTCCCGCCTCGTGGAGGAGGATCTGCTGCGTCCGCAGCGCGATCCGCGCCGCACGCTCGCTCGGGAGCGCGAGCGCCTCGTCGAAGGAGTTCGTGTGCAGTGACTGGGCGCCGCCGCAGACGGCGGAGAGCGCCTGCACCGCGACCCGCACGACGTTGTTCTCGGGTTGCTGCGCCGTGAGCGTGGAGCCCCCCGTCTGCGCGTGGAAGCGAAGCGCGAGCGCGCGCGGGTTCGTCGCCCCGAACCGCTCGCGCATGATCCGTGCCCACAGACGGCGCGCAGCCCGGAACTTCGCGACCTCCTGGAAGAAGTTGTTGTGCGCGTTGAAGAAGAAGGAAAGGCGCTCGCCGAAGGCGTCCGGTGAGAGGCCGGCGGCGATCGCCGCCTCGCAGTAGGCGATCCCGTTCGCGAGGGTGAACGCGAGCTCCTGCGCGGCGCTCGCTCCCGCCTCGCGGATGTGGTACCCGGAGATGGAGATCGTGTTCCAGCTCGGCAGGCGCTCCGCGCAGTAGGCGAAGAGGTCCGTCGTCAGCCGCATGGACGGGCGCGGCGGGAAGATGTAGTTGCCGCGCGCGACGTATTCCTTGAGCACGTCGTTCTGCACCGTCCCGCGCAGCGCGCTCCCGGGCACGCCCTGCTCCTCCGCGACGAGCTCGTACAGCAGCAGGAGGAGCGCGGCGGGCGCGTTGATCGTCATCGACGTCGAGACCTCGCCGAGCGGGATCCCGTGCAGGAGGGCGCGCATGTCCTCGATCGAGTCGATGGCGACGCCCGTGCGGCCCACCTCGCCTGCCGCGAGCGGGTCGTCGGAGTCGTAGCCGAGCTGCGTGGGGAGGTCGAAGGCGACCGAGAGGCCCGTCTGCCCGCGCTCGAGCAGGAAGCGGAAGCGGGCGTTCGTCTCCTCGGCCGAGCCGTAGCCGGCGTACTGGCGCACGGTCCACGGCCGCCCCCGGTACATCGTCGGGTACGGCCCGCGGGTGAAGGGATATTCGCCCGGCGGCTCGAGCTCGCCGCCCGGGACGTCGGCGCCGGTGTAGACGGGCTTGATCTCGATGTCCGAGTCCGTCAGACGCCGATCCTCGGCCGTCGCCATGGGCGCATCGTACGTTCGAGCCCCGCGAGGGAAGCCCGCTCGATGACGGGCTGCCCCTCGTCTCGCCCGTACAGGGCGAGGATCCCGTTCAGGAACAGGGCCAGGACTCGCGCCCGGAGCAGCCGCTCCTCCGGGATCGGGCCGTACTCGGCGACGAAGGCGTCCCGCGCGTCCTCTCCGAAGGAGCTCCAGACGAGCTGCAGATCGACGCAGGGGTCGGCGATACAGACGTCGCCCCAGTCGATGACCCCGCTTGCCCGGCCGCGGTCGACGAGAACGTGGCGGAAGTGGAGATCGCCGTGGACGAGGGCCCGCGAGTCGGAGGGCCCGAGCGACTCCGCCGACCCGAGGATGCTCTCGGCCTCCGCGGGCGGCACCCAGACCCTCTGCTCGGCAAGTCGTGTCAGCACCTCGCGCGTCCGGGGAACGCGGACCGTCATGTCCGCCCGTCCGTTCGGGTCCACGGGGACGCGCTCCGGGTGCGGGAGCTCGGCCAGCGCCTCCTCCGAGTGCAGGGCGCGGAGGAAGCGGCCCACCGCTCCTGCGATCGCGATCTCCCCCGCGCTGTCGACGTCGACCGACCCGAGCTCGCGGCCCGGCAGGAGCTCGCACCCGAGGAACGGCCACGGGTACGACTCCGACGGCTCACCGACGAAACGGGGGACGGGGACGGCGAGCGGGAGCATCGCCGCTACGTGCGGAAGCGCGGCGAGCTCTCGCTCGACGAGAGGAACCGCGATCTCGCGGCGCGGGAAGCGGAACGCCCACGCCTCGTCGGCGAGCCAGACGGTGTTGTCCCAGCCGCTCGCGAGGAGTCGCAGCGAGCGCGCCTCGAGGCTCGGGAACTGCTCGCGGAGAAGATGTCTCGCGAGCGGCTCGCCGACGACGATCTCGGCCGTCCACTGGGGCACCGGGGGAAGACGCTAGACGCTCGTGGCGAGCCGCAGCATGGTGTCGACCGCCTGCTTGCGCGAGAGGCCCTGGCGGCGCACGAGCGAGCGCCAGGTCTCGAACTCGAGCGCATGGCCGATCGCGGCCCGGACCGACTGCCGCCGCGGCCAGCCGCGGGCGAGCTCGTCGGCGAATGCGGTGATCCGCCCGGTCGTCTCGGCGAGCGTCTCGCTGCCGGAGACGGTGAGGGGCGCGTCGCGGACGAAGAGCGCGAGATGGGGCTCGACGCTCTCGTACCAGGCGTACATCTCGGTCAAGGAGCGCCGCAGGCGACGCGCCGGATCATCGGGCTGCGCCAGCCTGGCGAAGTCGGGAGCCGGATGCTCGGCGCGCCAGTGGGCCGAGCAGGCGCGGAAGAGCGTTCTCTCGTCGGGGAAGTGCGCGTAGACCGTGTGGCGCTCGACCCCGGCCCGCTCCGCGATGGCGCTGATCGTCGTTCTCGCCGGGCCGACGCTCGTGTGCAGGTCGACCGCCGCCTCGACGATGCGCCGGCGAGTCTCCTCCTGCCGCCGCGCACGCTCCTTGAGCTCGTACTTCCTCTTCACTGCACAAGAGTGTACTCCCAACCCTTGACACCCGGTAACGCGCTCCTCATAATCGCGGCACACTATTGTGCAACGAAAGGAGACAGGCGTGTTCACCATCGACGTCGAGCGGCACGAGCTCGAACCGCGCGGCCCGGGACTCAGCGTGAGCTTCCCGATGCACAGCCTGACCGGCGCCGCGAGCTCCGCCGCGGTGGTCTTCGAGCTCGAGCCCGGAGCCGAGCTGCCCGTGCACACGGACAGCGCGGAGGAGCTTCTCCTCGTCCTTTCCGGGCGCGCGGAGGCGCGGGTCGGCGACGAGGTCGGGGCTCTCGAGGCGCATCAGGCCGCGCTCGTGCCCGCGATGGCGCCGCACGGCCTCCGCAACATCGGTTCCGAGCCGCTCCGGGTCTTCGGGACCTTCTCCGCGTCGACCGTCGTCGCGACGTTCGAGGCGCCGCAGGGGCCGGAGGGCACGCAGGTCGTCGTGATCGGCGCGCCGATCGAGATCGGCCTGCCGCTCGCCGAAGCCGTCGCCGCGTAAGCGCGCGGCGGCTCTCGCGGTCCGGGGAGGCGCGCAACCCGCGGCTACGCTCTGCGGGTGAAGGTTCGAGTGCGACTGTTCGCCGGTCTGCGCGAGCGGGCCGGGACGGGTGAGCTCGAGGTCGAGCTGCCGGACGGCGCGGTCGTCGGGGACGTATGGCCCGCGCTCGAGCTCGACGGCGAGCCGCCGGGGCTGCTCTTCGCGCGCAACCGGGAGTACACCGCGCGGGAGGCGGCCCTCGCCGACGGCGACGAGGTAGCGGTCATCCCGCCCGTCTCCGGGGGCAGCTTCCGGCTCTCCCAGGAACCCCTCTCGCTGGGGCGTGCGGTGGACGAGGTGCGGGACGAGAGCGCAGGAGGGATCGCCACCTTCGTGGGCACGACCCGCCGTCGCTCGCGCGACCGCGACGTCGTGCACCTGGAGTACGAGGCGTACGAAGGCATGGCCGAGCAGGTCATGGCGAGCCTCGCCGACGCGCTCAAGCGCAGGCACGATCTCTGCGAGGTCGCGATCCACCACCGGATCGGGCGCGTCGACGTCGGCGAGACGAGCGTCGTCATCGCCGTCTCCGCGCCACACCGCGCGGCCGCGCTCGAGGCGTGCCGGGAGGCGATCGACGAGCTCAAGGCGTCGGTCCCCCTGTGGAAGAAAGAGGTCTACGTCGGCGGTGAGGAATGGATCGGCCGCGGGTCGTAGACGAGCACGAGCCAGTCGAGGCGCCGGAGCCCGGAACGCTTCCGGACCCCCGGCCCGCGCATGCCGGCGACCGCGGCTACGAGCCGATGGAGCCCGGGGGGATCCGCGATTTCCTGCGGAAGCTCTTCGCTCCCCTCGTCGGGCTCGGCCTCCTCCTCCTGAAGTGGGGCGCCATCCTCTTCAAGCTCAAGGTCTTCACCGTGGCCGCGTCGATGCTCGTCTCGATCGCCGCCTACACGTGGATCTGGGGACTGCCCTTCGCGGTCGGATTCGTCGTCCTGATCCTCGTCCACGAGATGGGGCACGTGCTCGAGCTGCGCCGCCAGGGCGTGCCGGCGAGCGCGCCGCTCTTCATCCCCTTCCTCGGCGCCGTGATCGGCATGCGGCAGCTCCCGGACGACGCGTGGAAGGAGGCGAAGGTTGCCCTCGCCGGCCCGATCCTCGGCTCGGTCGGAGCTGCGGGCTTCCTCCTCGCGGCGGAGGCGACCGGTTCGGATCTGCTCCGGGCGCTCGCGTTCGTCGGCTTCTTCCTCAACCTGTTCAACCTGATCCCGATCGTTCCGCTCGACGGAGGGCGGGCGGCGGCCGCGCTGCACCCCGCGATCTGGGGGCTGGGCCTCCTCATCGTCGTCGGGCTCGCGGTAGTGCGCCCGAACCCGATCCTCATCATCATCGTCCTCGTCGGCGGCCTCGAGCTCTGGCGCCGCTGGCGCGAGCGCGATCTTCGTCCTGCGTACTACCGTCTGCCGCTCTCGCAGCGCTTCGCCGTCGCCGTCGTCTACATCGGTCTGATCGCGGTCCTCGGGATCGCGGTCGCCGAGACGCACGTCGAGCGGCACTTTTGAGCACGCCGCAGCACGAGCTCGATACCCGGCTGTTCCGGCGCACCCACGAGACGGTCGCGACCGACGTGGCGCTCATCGCGTCCGAGTTCCTCGCCGGCTTCAAGGTCGTGGAGCAGATCGACCGGCCGGCGATCTCCATCTTCGGCTCCGCCCGCGTCGCCGAAGGCACGCCGACGTACGAGAGCGCCCGCGCGACCGGGCGTGCCTTCGCGGAGGCGGGCTTCGCGGTGGTGACAGGCGGCGGGCCCGGCGTGATGGAGGCGGCCAACCGCGGCTGCCGGGAGGGCGGCGGCCTCTCCGTCGGCTTCAACATCGAGCTGCCGCACGAGCAGGGGCTCAACCCCTTCTGCGACCTCTCGCTCACCTTCCACCACTTCTACGCGCGGAAGGTCATGTTCGTGAAGGCCGCGGAGGGCTTCGTGATCTTCCGCGGGGGCTTCGGGACGCAGGACGAGTTCTGGGAGGCGCTGACGCTCATCCAGACGGGGAAGATCGGCCACTTCCCGATCGTGCTGCTCGACTCCTCGTACTGGAGCGAGCTGCTCGACTGGGTGCGCAGCCGGATGCTCGAGGACCGACTCATCTCGAGCGACGACCTCGAGCTGCTCGAGTTGACCGACGATCCCGAGCGAGCCGTCGAGCTCGTGGCGGCGCGGTACCGCGCCCGCGTCGCGGAGGGCTCCGCCTAGATCCACGGCCGTACACTCAGCGCGGATGCGCTCCCTTCGCGACCTTCCCTCGGTCGACCGGCTGCTGGCGGACGAGCGGCTCCGGGACGAGCCTCACGAGCTCGCGCTGCCGGCGGCGCGAGCGGTCCTCGAGCGGGCGCGGGACGAGATCCGGGCCGGGAGAGAGCCCGGACCGCTCGTCGAGGCCGTGCTCGCGGAGCTCTCGCGCACGCGCCGCCCGAGCCTGCGCCGGGTTCTGAACGCGACGGGCGTGCTCGTGCACACGAATCTCGGCCGCGCGCCGCTCGCGCCTGCGGCGCTCGACCGCGTCGCCGAGGTAGGGGCGGGCTACTCGAATCTCGAGTACGACCTCGAGGCCGGCGCCCGGGGGTCGCGCCAGGACCATCTCGCGGCGCTCCTCTGCCGGCTGACCGGAGCCGAGGCCGCCCTCGTCGTCAACAACAACGCCGCAGCGGTCCTGCTCGCGCTCGCCGCCCTGGCGGAAGGCCGGGAGGTCGTCGTCTCCCGGGGCGAGCTCGTCGAGATCGGGGACGGGTTCCGGATCCCGGACGTGCTCGCCCGCTCGGGCGCGCGTCTCGTGGAGGTCGGGACGACGAACCGCACCCGCATCGCGGACTACGAGCGGGCGATCGGCCCGGAGACGGCGCTCCTCCTGCGCGTGCACCAGTCGAACTTCCGCGTCGTCGGCTTCACGGAGCTGCCGGCACTTCGCAGCCTCGCGGAGCTCGCGCGCGGGTGCGGCATCCCGCTCGTCGACGATCTCGGCTCGGGAGCGCTGCTCCCGCTGGGCGACGAGCCGACGCCCGCCGAGAGCCTGCGCGCGGGCGCCGATCTCGTCACCTTCTCCGGGGACAAGCTCCTCGGCGGCCCGCAGGCCGGAGTAGTCGTCGGCCGTCCAGAGCTCGTCGAGCGCCTGCGCAGGCATCCGCTCCAGCGGGCCCTCCGCGCCGACAAGCTGACGCTCGCCGCGCTCGAGGGCACGCTTGCCCTCGCGCTCGACACCGCGCGGGCGCAGGAAATCCCCGTCCTGCGGATGTTCCACGAGCCGCTCGAGGTGGTGCGCGCTCGCGCGGAGCGCCTCGCGGAGCTCACCGGCGGCGAGGTCGAGGAGACCGTGGCGCGCGTCGGCGGCGGCGCGCTTCCGCTCGCCGAGCTCCCGAGTGCCGCTTGCGCCGTGGAGGAGCGGCTCGCCGAGGCGCTGCGGCTCGGCGAGCCGCCCGTCGTCGCGGTCGTTCGCGACGGCCGCACGCTCCTCGACTGCCGGACGCTGACGGATGTGGACGTGGGTGAGGTCGCGGCTGCGGTACGAGCCGCCCGCGCTGCGGCGAACGATGCCTAGTGACGACTTGTCACAGGGCTGAGAGGGAACGGCGTCGATGCCGCTGACCCTCGGGACCGCCGGCCACATCGACCACGGCAAGACGTGGCTCGTGCGGGCGCTCACGGGGAAGGACACGGACCGGCTGCCCGAGGAGCAGCGGCGCGGGATCTCGATCGACCTCGGCTACGCGCCGCTCGAGCTCCCCGAGGGCACGAGGCTCTCCGTCGTCGACGTGCCCGGGCACGAGCGCTTCGTGCGAACGATGGTGGCCGGCGCGACCGGGATCGACCTCTTCCTGCTCGTGATCGACGCGGGCGAGGGCGCGCGGCCTCAGACGCACGAGCATCTCGCCATCCTGCGGCTCCTCGGGATCGAGCGGGGCGTCGTCGCAGTGACGAAGGCCGACGCCGTCGACGCGGAGACGCTCGAGCTCGCGTTCGACGAGGCGCACGAGCTCGTTCCGGGGGCCGAGGCGGTCGCGGTGAGCGCGAAGACGGGAGCGGGACTGGAGGAGCTCCGGGCGGCGCTGGGACGGGTCGTGAGGGAGGTCGGGCCGGCGTCGGCGGATGCGCCCGCCCGGCTCTGGATCGATCGCTCCTTCACGCTCCACGGCATCGGGACGGTCGTCACGGGCACGCTCTGGTCGGGCTCCGTCGGGGAGGGGGACGAGCTCCGGCTCGAGCCGGGCGGCCCGGACGTGCGGGTTCGGAGCGTGCAGGTGCACGAGCGCAAGGTCGAGCGCGCAGAGGCCGGGCAGCGCGTCGCCGTGAGCCTGCCCGGGATCGAGCGCCGTGACGTGCGGCGCGGCGACGCGCTCGTCGCTCCGGGCGCCTATCCGACCACGTACCGGCTCGACGTCGGGCTCGACGAGCTCGAGCCAGTCGCCGACGGGGCCCGCCTCCAGGTGCATCTCGGCACCGCCCACGTGCCCGCACGGGTCGTTCGCATCGGCGGGCGCTGGGCGCAGCTCCGGCTCGCGGCGCCGGTCATCGCAGCCCGGGGCGATCGCGTGATCCTGCGGGGGGAGACGACGGTCGCGGGCGGCGTCGTGCTCGACCCCGCCCCGCCGCGCCATCGCGACGGGCGGCGTATGGCGCTCGTGGAGAGCGGGCGGATCGCCGACACGGTCAGGGGGCCGGTGCGCGCGTCCTCGCTGCAGCACCTCCTAGGCGACGGCGCGGCCGGTCTCGAGCGTGCGGGCCCGTGGGTGTTCTCGGGAGACTGGCTCGCCGAGCTCGAGACGACGCTCCGGCGGCAGCTCGAGCATGCCGACCCGCTCGACCCGGGCGTCCCGCTCCCCGCCGGGGCCTGGGCGCCGGACGTCGTCCCGCTGCTGCCGTTCGAGCGCCGGGGCTCGAAGCTCTACCTGCCCGGGGCCGTCGCGTCGCTCGGCGCCCGCGAGTCGGAGGCGGCGGCTCTCGAAGGCGAGCTCGCGACGGCGGGCCTGCGGCCGACCAGGGTCGACGATCCGGAGCTCGCGCGCCACCTCGAGGCCGCGGGCCGGCTCGTCCGCCTCGGCGACGGGCACGCGATCGGGGCCGCCGCGTACGAGGAGGCGAAGCGGCTCCTGCTCGCCGAGTGCGGGACGGCCGGGGAGATCACGCTCGCCCGCTTCCGCGACCTCGCCGGGATCGGAAGGCGTGACGCGCAGCTCCTGCTCGAGCGCTTCGACGGGGACGGGCTCACGCGGAGGATCGGCGACCGGCGCGTCCTGCGGCGTTCGGCCCGCGGGGCCGGGAGCCCCGCCGGTTGAAGCCCACCTTCCCGTGCGGCGGGAACTGAGTCATCCTCAGAGGGTGCGCCGGCTCGTCCTCCTCGGCTTCCTCGTCGTCCTCGCCGTCTCGGCCGGCGCGAACGGGGCGGCGGTCGATCCTGCGACGCTCGTCCTGCGACAGGCGGACGTGCCGCCGGCGTACCGGCTGAACGACGGCGAGTCGGGGGCGCGCACAGTCGCCCAGGACGCCGCCGGGTATCCGGGCTTGAAGGCGAAGTACCGCACCTGGGGCCACCTCGCCGGCTACCAGGTTCGTTTCGACAAGGGTGACGACTCGATCGTCTCGAGGGTGGACGTCTTCCGCGGGCGAGCGGGCGGCCACCGGATGCTCGCGTGGTACCTCGCGCAGGCGGAGAGTCAGAAGACGCCGATCCGCCTCCGCCTCGAGAC
>JBKPTS010000099.1:0-18629 GCA_046735575.1 Actinomycetota bacterium | reverse complement strand
CACGAGCCCAGCAAGGGAGCGCAGGCTGTCCGGCGCCACGCCGATGTCGAGCGCGCCGCGCTGTTGCAGCGTCGCCGCCAGCGCGAACAGCGCCGCGGCGACGAGGGCGAGGACGCTGGCCACGGCCGGACCCTAACGCCGCCCGCGGCCGTTCTTCGCAAAGGAGGCAACCATTCGAGGGAGAATCAGGCGGGCAAACGGAAAGGGAGGAAGCATGACGTCCATGGAGCCGACCTCGCCCAAGTGGACCTCGGGGTGGGTCACGTTCGCCGCGATCGTCCTCTACGCGGTCGGGTTCTTCCGGATCATCTCCGGGATCTCGTACCTCGTCGACAGCCACAAGGTGAACAACTTCACCCTCGGCCTGTTCGGCGACAACATGTGGGTCTGGGGCCTGTGGGACCTCGGCATCGCCGCCCTCGCGATCTACGCCGCCTACTCGCTGCTCGAGGGAGGCGAGTTCGGGCGGATCGTCGCGTACATCTGGGCGATCCTCGTGATCGTGAACGGGTTCCTGATCCTCGCGTACGCACCGTGGTACGGCGCGATCGCGATCACGATCGCCGGGCTCATCGTCTACGGGCTCGCGACGACGACATCGCGGTCGGCCGCCAGCTCGTACTGAGCACCTGATCCGAGTTCGCGGGTGGGGGCCCTCCTCGCCGAGGCAGGGCCTCCACCGCCCGCGCGGCATGCGACTCGTGACGCGACCGGGGATGTTCCTCGGGAGCGTCATGCGAGAGCGGCTCGAGTCCGCCGATCTCGGCGGCCTTTTCACCCGGGTGAGCGCGACGTCCGCGCCTTGTCCGTCGTCGGACGCGCGGGGAGGATGACGCAACCCGGCGATTGGAGGAACCACGACGATGGTTCTCGCGGCACACGGAGTCCGGCTCTGGTCGATCCCCCGGGCCTGAGGGTCGATGCCGCGGGTCTCCGCCCAGAGCTTCATCGAGCGCCGCACGTCGCGCTTCCTGCGCGAGCCGCCGAAGGTACGGACCGCGGCGAGCGTCATCGTCACGGCCACCGCGATCGTCGTCGTCGCGGGCGGTGTGCTGATGTGGGCGCTCGACCATGACGAGTACTCGAACGTCTGGGTGGGCATGTGGTGGGCCGTCCAGACGGTGACGACCGTCGGCTACGGCGACGTGACGCCGAGGAACGTCTCGGGGAGGATCATCGCCACCTTCGTCATGCTCGAGGGCATCGCCGGCCTGACCATCGTCATCGCGGCGATCACCTCGACGTTCGTCGCGCGGGCCCAGCGGGAGCTGCAGCTGAGGGAGGCGAGCGGTGAGATCGAGGACGCGACCGAGCGCCGGCTGGACGGATTGGACGCGCGACTCGACCGGATCGAGCAGTCCCTGCAGCAGCTGACGCGCGGGTAGCGGAAGGGGTCCGACGATGGCGCACGAGGACGAAGAACACCGCGCCGGGCTGGCGGGAGCCGCGGGCCGCGCGGCGTTCTTTCCCGCCCGGGCTGCGGCTCGGGCGTGGCGCCGACCGCTCGAGGACGCGGTCGACGAGGTTCTCTCGGCCCCCGAGATCGCCCGCGTCGTCGACCGTGCGCTGGCCGGGCCGCTTCCCGAAGAGCTCGTGCGCTCGCTCGTCCGCCATCGCGTCCTCGAGCGCGTCGTGCGGGAGCTGGCCGAGACGGGCGAGCTGGAACGGCTCGTGGCGGCGGCGCTCGCGAGCGAGCGTACGCTCGATCTCACCGACCGCGTGCTCGCGAGCGACGAGGCGCAGCACGCCCTGCGGCACGTCGCTGGAAGCACCGAGCTCCGGGAAGCGGTCGCGCGGCAGTCGGCGGGCCTGGCGGAGGACCTGGTCGGCGGCATCCGCTCGTCCGGCCGGCGCCTCGACGACCGGGCGGAGCGGGTCGTGCGACGCGCCGACCGGCCGACGCCGGCGGAGTTCGGGGGCATCGCCACGCGGGCGCTCGGGCTCGCGACCGACGCCGCCCTGACGATCGTGCTCTTCATGTCCGTCGTGGGAGTGGCCGCCCTCGTCGCCTCTCTCGCCGGGGGTCTCCGTCCGGCCTGGCTCGCTGGCGTGCTCCTCGCGTCGGGCTGGGCGCTGCTCGTCGCCGGCTACTTCGTGCTCTTCTGGAGCACGGCCGGTCAGACCCCCGGGATGCGGCTGCTGCGCCTGCGCGTCAGCGTGCGGTCGAGGGGTGGACCGCCCTCGGTCGGACGAGCGCTCGTCCGCTTCGTCGGCCTCCTGCTCGCGATCGTCCCGCTCTTCGCAGGCTTCGTCCCGGTGCTGTTCACCGAGCAGCGGCGAGGCCTGCAGGACTTTCTCGCGGGGACGGTCGTCGCCTACGACGACCCTCCCTCCGCGGACGGTTCACCCGGGTGAAGGCCCGACCCCCATCCCGGGGCGACGGAGCTGCGCTGTTAGCGTCGATCGCCGCCCACCCTGCCGAAGAGGAGGTCCCCGCATGACGCTCACGCACCCGAGGGCCAGACGCCGGCCGAAGGAGGAGCTCTCCGTACCGCCGCTCTTCAGCCTCGAGGGCACGACGATCCCGCGCCACGAGCTGCCCCAGGGCCAGCTGCCCCCGGACGTCGCCTACCAGATCGTCCACGACGAGCTCATGCTCGACGGCAACGCCCGTCTGAACGTCGCCACCTTCGTCAGCACCTGGATGGAGCCGCAGGCCGAGAAGCTGATGGCCGAGTGCTTCGACAAGAACATGATCGACAAGGACGAGTACCCGCAGACGGCCGAGCTCGAGAGCCGCTGCGTCGCCATCCTCTCGAACCTCTGGCACGCTCCCGAGTCCGAGCAGCCCACCGGCTGCTCGACGACCGGCTCGAGCGAGGCGGCGATGCTGGGCGGCCTCGCTCTCAAGCGGCGCTGGCAGAAGCGCCGGGCGACCGACGGAGCGCCGGCGGACAGGCCCAATCTCGTCATGGGGATCAACGTCCAGGTCTGCTGGGAGAAGTTCGCGAACTACTGGGACGTCGAGATGCGCCTCGTCCCGATGGAGGGCGACCGCTTCCATCTCTCCGCCGAGGAGGCGGTGAAGCTGTGCGACGAGAACACGATCGGCGTCGTCGCGATCCTCGGCTCCACGTTCGACGGCTCGTACGAGCCGGTGGCCGAGATTTGCGCCGCGCTCGACGGGTACGAGGCCGAGACCGGCATCGACATCCCCGTGCACGTGGACGGCGCCTCCGGGGCGATGATCGCGCCCTTCGTCGATCCCGACCTCGAGTGGGACTTCCGGCTGCCGCGGGTTGCGTCGATCAACACCTCGGGCCACAAGTACGGCCTCGTCTATCCGGGCGTCGGCTGGATCGTCTGGCGCGACGCGGAGGCGCTGCCCGAGGACCTCATCTTCTGGGTCAACTACCTGGGCGACAACATGCCGACGTTCGCGCTCAACTTCTCGCGTCCGGGGGCGCAGGTGGTCGCGCAGTACTACAACTTCCTGCGGCTCGGGTTCGAGGGCTACCGCAGGGTGCAGGGCTACGCACGCGACGTCGCGACCCGTCTCTCCGAGCAGATCGGCGAGCTCGGGCCGTTCGAGCTCCTGACGCGCGGCGACGAGCTGCCCGTGTTCGCGTTCACGCTTCGCGACGACGTCGACAGCTACACGGTCTTCGACGTCTCCAACGCCATGCGGGAGCGAGGATGGCAGGTCCCGGCGTACACGTTCCCGGAGAACCGCACCGACCTCGCGGCCCTGCGGGTCGTCGTGCGACGCGGGTTCACGCACGATCTCGCCGACCTCCTCGTCGCCGACCTCGAGCGCCAGCTGCCGCGGCTCGAGCGGCAGCCGGGGCCCGTGCACGACGCGTCGACGGGCACGGCTTTCGCGCACTGATGTGCCGCTGGCTCGCGTACTCCGGCACCCCGGTCCTGCTCGAGGAGCTCCTCTACAAGCCGGCGCACTCGCTCATCGACCAGAGCCTCCACTCGCGGCTCGGCGTCGAGACGACGAACGGCGACGGCTTCGGCGTGGGCTGGTACGGCGAGGCCGCGACCCCGGCGGTCTTCAAGAGCGTCGAGCCCGCCTGGAACGACAGGAACCTGAAGGAGCTCGCGGGGCACATCCGCTCCGGGCTCGTCTTCGCCCACATCCGCGCCTCGACGGGCACCCCGGTGCAGCAGACGAACTGCCACCCGTTTCGCCACGGGCGCTGGCTCTGGATGCACAACGGCTCCATCGCGCAGTTCCACGACGTCAAGCGGGACCTCCTGCTCGCGGTCGACCCGTCTCTCTACCCGGACCTCGAGGGCTCGACCGACTCGGAGGCGTTCTTCTTCCTTGCGCTCACGCTCGGGCTCGAGGACGACCCGCCGGCCGCGGTCGAGCGCGCCGTCGGCTTCATCGAGAAGGTCGGCCGTGAGCACGGGATCGAGCACCCGATCCAGATGACGGTCGCGGCGAGCGACGGCAGCAGGGTGTGGGGATTCCGGTACTCGACCGAACGCAAGTCGCGTTCGCTCTTCTTCTCGACGCTCGTCGAGACGCTGCGCCGGCAGTACCCGGACAACCCGCTCTTCCACGAGCTCTCCGACGAGACCCGGCTCGTCGTGTCCGAGCCGCTCGGCGACCTCGCGGGCGCGTGGAACGAGGTTCCGGAGTCGAGCTACGGCGTCGTCCAGGAAGGGCAGGACGAGCTCCACCCGTTCACGCCTCGTCCACCGGAATAGATGGCGCCCGACGAGCGGGCGGAGGAGGTTCCGCCCGCGCCCGCATACCCGGCTACTCCGGCCGGGTGGCAGGTCGAGTCGCGTCGGGGGATCGGGCCCTTCACGACGCACGTGACCTGGGTCCGACCGGACGGACGCCTGGCCGAATGGTCGTCGAGGCGCCACCGCAAGAGCAGCTCGCGGCTGTCGCAGGCGGAGAGCGGCGTCTCGTGGCCCCCGCGGCGGTCCTCGTGGTGGATCGGCGTCCTCTTCGCGATCGGCTCCACGTGCTTCCTCGTCGCTCCGTTTCCGGGGTTCGTCGAGCTCGTGGGCTCGGGTCCGGACTCCGCCGTCTTCTTCATCGGCTCGATCTTCTTCACCTCGGCGGCGGCGCTGCAGTGGCTCGAGACGATCAACGCCGCCCCGGGGCCGCACGCGCGTAACGCGCGTCTCCGGGTCCTGACCTTCGAGCCGCACCGGATCGACTGGTGGGTCTGCGGCGTGCTGCTCCTCGGGACCCTCCTGTTCAACGTGACCACCTTCCAGGCGCTGCAGTCCGGGCTCGACGCCGGCTCCTACGACAAGCTCGTGTGGAGGCCCGACGCGGCCGGCTGCGTGTGCTTCCTCGTCTCCGGATACCTCGCGTACGCCGAGGTCTGCGGCGACGCGTTCTGGACGAGCCGGCGGGGCCTCGACTGGAAGATCGCCGCGTGGAACCTGGTCGGGTGCGTGGCCTTCGGCATCGCGGCCATCGCCTCGTACTGGGTGCCCTCGCGGGGGAGCGTCGTCGATCTTGCCGCCGACAACGGCTTCACCGCGTTCGGCGGCCTCTGCTTCCTCGTCGGCGCCGTCCTGCTGCTGCCCGAGTCCGCCGGGGCGAGCGTGCCCGAGCCGCGGGCACGGGTCGTGCCGGAGCCCGCAGGAGTCTGATCGCGCCTACCCGCGAGCCGATCGGCCCGCGTGCCACCCGGAGAGCCGCAGGGGCGGCGCGAAGCTCCACGCCGCCCCCGGCCCCGTCCCTTGCGCCCGCGCCCTGTCTAGGCCGGCGCCTGGGCCTCCTCCTCGATCTCGGCGAGCTCGATCGCAAGGCCGAGGGCTCGCACGATCTTCCCCATCGCCGAGGCGACGCGGGCGGTGCCCACGATCGGGGCGATGGCCGCGAACACGCCGCGGATCCGCTCCTCGTCGATGCCGATCTCCTTCGCGGCCGCGAGGTTGAGCATGTACGAGGCCGGCGGCGCGTCGACCGCCACGAGCGCCGCGATGCGCACGAGCATCAGCGTCTCGGGGTCGAGGTCGGAGGTCTCGAGCGAGTCCGCCGTCATCCTCTGGATGAGGTCGAGGACGGGAGTCTCGGTGTCTTCCACTGGCATGACTTCTCCTTTCCGCGACCGCGCTCGATCGCGGTCAGCTCGTCGACGACGAGCAGTTGACTCCGATCATCTCGCGGACCGGAGGACGGAGACTGGGCCGGGGGCCGATTCACCCGGGTGAAAGCTCGCAGTCGCTGTCTGACGCCCGTGCGAAGGTTCGGCTCGTGAGCGCGCCGCAGAAGTTCGCGCGCGGCCCGGGCCGTTCCTGGCTCGCGGAGCGCGCCGAGATCTCGGTCCGGACGAGACGGGTGTTTCCGTTCCTCGCGCTTACGACCGCTGCCACCGCCGTGATCACCGGGCTGATCGCCCACCTCATCGACAAGAAGGACTTCCCGAGCTTCGGGATCGGCATCTGGTGGTCGATCGTGACGCTCGCCACCGTCGGCTACGGGGACGTCGTCCCCCATACGACGTGGGGTCGCGTGCTGGGGAGCGTCGTCATCGTCTTCGGCGTGACCTTCCTCTCGTTCCTCATCGCGATCGTGACCTCGCTCTTCGTGGACACGAGCCGCGACGCGCTCGAGGCGGCGCGCTCCGCGCGGGAGGAGGAGGCCCGCAAGCTGCTCGAGAGCATCGACGCCAGACTCGCGGCGATCGAGAACGAACTCGGCAGTCACCGTCCGTAGCGAGCGCCAGAATCGGCGCTGATGGGGTTCCTGGACCGCTTCCGTCAGACCTCTGCGAAGCCCGCGGTCGAGACCCCGTCTGCGACGGTCATCCAGGTCGACGCGACGACGCTGTCGCGCGTCTTCTCGGCGCCCATGTGGCTGCGCGATCTCGGCCTCCTGGCCTGGTTCCTCGTCGGCGTCGCGCTCGTGGCCGTCGGCCTGGTCGCACTGCTCGGGCTCACCGCGACGATCACCGATCCGGTGCTCGTCGGGCTCGTGCTCGCGACCGTGGCCGGGCCGCTCGTCACCGCGCTGCAGCGCCGCGGCGTGCCGCGCGCCGCGGGTGCCGCGATCGTCCTCCTCGGGCTGCTCGCCCTCGGTGTCGTCATCCTGCTCCTCGTCTTCGGAGGGATCGTGGAGCAGTCGTCCGAGATCAAGGCCGCCGCGTCGGAGGCGCTCGACACCGTCCGCGCCTGGGCGAACGACGTCGACGCGGGCGGCACCGCCGGCGCCGCGGACGACGTGCAGACGTCCACCTCAGCGGCCGGCGGCACGCTGCTGCAGGGGCTCGCGAACGGGATCAGGGGGCTGACGTCGCTGGTCTTCTTCTTCACCTTCACCTTCTTCAGCACGTTCTTCCTCTTGAAGGACGGGCCGGCGGTGCGGCGCTTCATCGACCGGAGCCTCGGCGTTCCGCAGGCGGTCGCGACGACGATCACCGGCAACGTCATCCTCTCGCTGCGGCGCTACTTCCTCGGCGTCACGATCGTCGCGGCGTTCAACGCCGTCGTCGTCGGCGTCGGGGCCCTCGTCCTCGACGTGCCGCTCGCGGGGACGATCGCGGTCGTGACCTTCGTGACCGCCTACGTCCCCTTCATCGGGGCGTTCGTCGCCGGCGCGCTGGCGGTGATCCTCGCCCTCGCCGGGCAGGGGACGACGACCGCCCTCGTCATGCTCGTGATCGTCATCCTCGCGAACGGGCTGCTGCAGAACATCGTCCAGCCGATCGCCTTCGGCGCCACGCTCGACCTGAACCCGCTCGTCGTCCTCATCGTCACCATCGGGTTCGGGGCGATCTTCGGGATGGTCGGGATGATCCTCGCGGCGCCCCTGACCTCCGCTGCCGTCCACATAAGCCGCGAGCTCGCAGCTGCCAAGGCCGCCTCGGTAACGGAGGTGGAGGTCGCAACGGAGCCGGAGCATTCTCCGCCGGCACCGGATCCGGGTCCCGGCTTCGCCGCCTAGATCCCGGGCGACGGCGATGCTCACAGGCGTTCGGGCTCGCGCGGCGGCGCTCTCGCGTAGAGGCCGGGACTGGATCGATCGCCGAGATCCCGCCTCGCGCACCGGCGTGGCGATCGGCGCCTGGCGGCGCTATCGCGCCGTCGACGGTCCGCTGCAATCCGCGCTCCTCTCCCTGTACTTCCTGGTCGCGATTCTCCCGGCGCTCCTCGTGATGGAGGAGTACCTGGAAGAAAACCCGAAGGCGCTGGCGACGCAGCTCGTGCGCCACTACGGGCTCTCGTCCGAGACGGCAGCTCTGCTCCGCGACGTGCTCGTGCAGAGCAAGACGCACGAGCTCGGGTCCGCGCTCCTCGCGATCGCCGGCGCGCTCTTCTTCGGCCTCGGCTTCGGACGGGTTCTCCAGCTCGTGCACGCGCGGGCGTGGCGACTCGAGCTCCCCATGCGACAGGCCGACCAGATCCGTTTCGCGGCCGTCCTGCTCGGACTCTACGGCTTGATCCTTCTGCTGCTCGTCCAGCTGAAGGAGCTCGCGGGGACATCGTCGCTCGAGCTCGTCCTCACTCCCGGCTGGATCTGCCTCTTGGTGGTCTTCTTCGTCTGGGCGCCGAGAATGCTCACCCACAAGTCGATCTCGCGCCGTGACCTTCTGCCCGGAGCTGTCCTCGCGGCGGCTGGGCTCGTCGCCCTGATGCTCGTCTCCGGTTTCGTGATGGAGCCCTGGGTCGACCTCTACGCGAAGGACTACGGCGGGCTCGGAGTGGTCATGGCGATCTACTTCTGGCTGCTCTTGAGCTCGGGCGTCATCGTCTTCGCGGCCAGCGTCTCACCCCCGCTCGCCGAGCGCCGTGCGCTCCGCCGAGCCCGACGGTGAAGAGAACCGTCTAGGCGCGTTCGACGCGTGCCGGAAGCGCGAGCGCGGCGCCGAGGCCGATCAGCCCGAAGACGACGAGTGCGATCAACGCCGCCGCGTACGATCTCGTCCCGAGCGCGACGAGGGACACGAGGATGGTCCCCGCGATCGCGGTGCCGAACGACGAGCCGAGGTTGGACACGGCCCGGGAGAGGCCGGAGATCTCTCCCTGGAGTGCTTCCGGGAAGCTCGACTGCACGACGTTGACCGACGGTGTGAGCATGACCCCGAGACCGAGGCCGACGAGCAGCAGCCCCGGCACGAAGGCCACGACGCGAGACGAGTTGTGGACGAAGCCGAGCAGGAGCGCGATCCCCGCGACGGTGCCGACGAAGCCCGCCACGATCAACGTCCGCTGCCGGAATCTGCGGGCGAGCCGCTGTGCTGCGAAGGAGGAGACGAGCACGCCGACGGTCGCCGCGGTGAAGACGACTCCCGTCCCGATCGCGCTGTATCCCCTCACCTCCTGCAGAAAGACGGAGACGATGAACGACACGCCCATCAGCAGGAGCCACTGCATGTTCTGCGTGACGAGCGCGAGGTTGGACGTCCGGTTCCTGAAGAGTCCCGTCGACAGGAGCGGCTCGTTGCCGGCTCGCTCGCGGGCGCGGATGTAGACGTAGAAGGCGGTCAGGCACGCGACTCCCGCCACGATGCAGATCGCGAGCAGGACGTTCCGCGTCCCCGCCTGCAGGATCCCGAAGACCACGAAGAACATGCCGACGGCCGACAGGACCGCTCCGACGGCGTCGAACGGACGCGTCGGGTCCGCAGGGAGCGGGTCGACGAGCCGGCGGCTGAGCAGGACGATGGTGGCCACGACCACGGCCTGGAAGACGAACGCCGCCCGCCAGCTGATGCCCGTCGTGATGACACCTCCGATCAGCGGTCCTGCGGCGGCTCCGACACCGCCCATCCCGCTGATGGCCCCGAACGCCCACGCGCGCGCTGTGATGTCCTCGAACCAGAGCGTGGCGAGGATGTACACGGGCGGGATCAGCAGCGCCGTCCCGACGCCTTCGAGCACCGAGTTCCCGAGGATGAGCACGCCGAGGCCCGGCGCCACGGCGCTCAGGAGCGCCCCGACGCCGTAGAGGAGGAGCCCCCAGGTGAAGCAGCGCTTGCGGCCCCAGCGGTCGGTCAGCTTGCTGCACGGGATCATCAGGATCGCCATGATCAGCAGGAACAGCGTGATGGCCGTCTGGACGCCCTTGACCGTGGTGTCGAGGTCGTCGCTGATGTCCGTGATCATCACGTTCATGTTCGAGCCTGCGAAGCTGCAGATGAACTGAGCGAGGGCAAGCGGAAGGATCAGCCGGCGCCGGGAAAGCACCGGGCGGAGCGGCGTCGGTACGTCGCGCTGGAGCGCAGCCTCGGACACGAACGAACCGAGGGTATACCGGCAGGCTGATCGGCTGGGTCAGCCTCCCCGAGCCCACGTGGCGGGCACGTCTGCGCCGCCCTCTTGCGAGATCCGGGGGCCGAAGCGCACGAGGGCCGGATGCGACGCCGCCTTCCCGGCGACCAGGGACTCGCCGATGCGGAACGACGTCGCGCGGTCGAGGAGCGGCCTCGGCGCGAACGAGAGGACGTCCGAGATGTACGCGAGATCACCCGCAGACGTCATCCGCATCAGCAGCAGGTTGTCGCACTGCGAGACCACGAGCTCGTTGACGCGCTGCGGTCGCTGCGTCGAGACGAGGAGGTAGAGGCCGAACTTCCGGCCTTCGGCCGCGATCCGTCCGGCGCACTCGGTCGCGAGCGCCGTGACCTCGTCGGCGGGGTCTCGCGGGCACACGTTGTGCGCCTCGTCGATGACGAGCAGCACGGGCTCGCGCGCCGCGCGGCGTCTCCAGAGCGCGGCGAGCACGCTCTCCGCCGCGATCGCCTTCTCCCCGGGCCGCGCGAGCGAGCCGAGGTCGACGACGACGGCGCGTGGGCCGCCGGGTGCGACGAGGTCCTGGACCGAGCCCTCTTCGCCCAGGGACCAGATCGGCCACTGGTCGATGCCCAGGTTGCGAAGCCTGGTGCCGAGCGCCTGGACGTCCTCCCTCGGCGTGGCGCGCAGCCTCTCGCCGAGCTCGACCGTGCTCGCGCTCGAGGCCTCGAGACCGCTGTCGAGCATGTCGAGGAGGGCCCCGTACTCGTCGCGGTCGCGGATGGGGTCGAGCCGGAGCGCCGCCGCCTGCTCGTCGGCGTCGCAGTCGAGGAAGCGCACGTGCAGCCTCTCCCCCGCGGACGCATCCTGGCCGCGAACCGTGAGCCCTGCCGTCGCATCCCGGTAGCTGCGGGCGGCTTCCTCGTCGATTCCGTCCCGTACGGATGCGAGCTGCACGAAATCGGAGTTCGGATCGAGGATCACCACCCGGATCGACGTCTGCAGGAGGACCTGCTCGAGGAGGACGCCCAGGGCGAAGGTCTTGCCGGAGCCGGACTGGCCGCAGAGAAAGGTGTGGCGGTCGAAGCCGTCCGCGGCGAGCGAGAAACGCACCTCGGGCTCGAGCAGGAGCTCGCCCACGTCGAGCCGCGCGCCGGAGTTCCGCGTGGCGTCGAGCCAGGACGACACCGTCGCGGCTTGCGCGGGCTCGAAGCCGAGATCGTGGAAGGGCGGTGCCCCCCGATCGAGCACGAGGCCGTCGCCCCGGGCGAAGGCCGCACGGCCGTCGGCGACCTGCGAGCGCTCGAGCCCCGTCGCGTCGGCCAGCTCCGCGCCCTCGGCCCAGGCGTGCTCGAGCGCATGGACCTGCCCGAGCAGGCCCTCGCCGATCGAGACGTACCCGCCGGGCTGGAGCTCGAGCCCGTGCAGGCTGCACTGGAACGTGAACCTGCGGCCGTCGACGGAGGAGGCCGCGGGGCGGACGGCCTCCTCCAGTTCGCGGCGATTCACGCGCGCCTAGGAGGCGAGGGCCTTCGCCTTGATCGCGTCGAACTCCGCCTGCGTGATCGCGCCCGAGTCGAGCAGGCCCTTCGCCCGCTCGATCTCCCCGGCCGCGCCGCCACCGCCTCCGGCGACCGATCGCACGTAGGTGTCCATCTGCTCCTGCTGCGCTTGCGCACGGTCGAGCGCGCGCTGCGTCATCCCCTCGTTCTGCGTGAGCAGGTAGATGAGCACGCCCAGGAAGGGCGCGATGATCACGAAGACGACCCAGAGCGTCTTCGATCCGCCGCCGATGTCGTTCCGGCGGAAGATGTCCCCGAACACCCGGAACAGGATCATGATCCAGATGAAGAACAGGAAGAAGATGCACATCGACCAGAAGACGTCGAGGAACGGATAGCTGCTCGCGAGCTGCATGCTCTGACCTCCTCCGGGCCTTTTCTGCCCGGCTCGTCGTCGCGGGGTGGCCAGTATCTCAGCAGGAGCCGGGGGTTTGGCAAGGAACCGTCGTCAGCGATGTGGAACGTCAGGGGGCTCGCGCTCGGCTCACGCGACCGGATCGCCGGCTCCGTGTACGGGACGATCGTCGTCCTCGCCGTGCTGGCGGAGGGCGCGACCGCGTACGAGCACGAGCTGTGGAAGCTCGAGGCGATTGCCGTCGCCTCGGTCCTCATCCTCTGGATCGCGCACGCCTACGCACACGGTCTCGGGGAGAGCCTCCGGCTCGGAAGGCGGCTCACCCGGAGGGAGCGCTCGGAGATCGTCGGCCGGGAGCTGGCGATTCCGATCGCGGCGACCCTTCCCCTGCTCGCGGTCGCGGTCGGCGCGTTGCGAGCTGTCACGGACACGACGGCCATCTGGATCGCGGTGGCGATCGGCATCGTGACGCTCGCGGTCCAGGGCGTGCGCTACGCGCGGCTCGAGCAGCTCAGCCGGACGGGGACGGCCGTCTCGGTCGCGATCAACCTCGGCTTCGCCCTGCTCATCGTCCTCCTCAAGGCCCTCGTCGCCCACTGAGGACGGTCCCAGCTCGCGCTCCCGCCTCCGGCTAGGCTCGTGCCGTGCAGTTCGGGGGCGCGAGAGTCGGCGACAAGCGCCCGTGTAGGCCTGTAGGAGAGGAGGCACGATGGCGACGAAGTCCGATTTCAGCGAGGCCGAATGGGACGCCCTGCACAAGGGCGTGACCGGGGCCGGCATGCTCGTCTCGGTCGCGGACCGGGACTTCACCGACACCTTCGGCGAGGCGGGCGCGCTCGCGAAGCACCTGCGCGCCGAGCACGAACGAAGCGAGAGTGCGCTCGTGCGTGACCTCGCAGCCGTGCACGGCAGCGGGTTCGGCTTCACGGCGTCCCCGCAGAAGGTCGAGACGGAGACGCTCGCGGCGCTGCGCTCCTCGACCGCGACGCTCGCGGCCAAGGCGCCGGACGAGCTCGAGCCCTACAGGAAGCTCGTCCTGGACGTGGCCGATGCCGTGGCCAGCGCGAAGGGAGGCGTGAAGGAGGGCGAGACCGCGGCGATCGCGAAGATCAAGGACGCGCTCGGCTCATCCTAGGCGAGCGCAGACGGAACGCTGTCACAAGGCGGCTAAGCCGCCGTCTTTAGGCGGTGTTCGCGCGAGCGGGATTCCGCGACTCCTGCTCTTGCGCAAGGACATCAGCCGGTCAGCCCGGCGATCCCGTTGCGGACGAGCGAGGCCGCGAGCAGCACGACGATCACGGCGGCGACGGTTCTCGCGTTCCGCTCGAGCCAGCCGCGGACCGCGACGAGCAGTCGCTCCGCCCACTCGCGTGCGACGAGCAGCAGCACCATCGCGACGGCTAGGGGCAGGAGCGAGACGACCGAGAAGAAGACCCAGTTCACGACGTACTCGGCGCGCGTCGGGTCGAGCTCCGAGATGTCCTTGAGCGCGATCGGGATGAACGCGCCCGGGTTCGCGAGCGCAGCGCCGGCCCCGACGACTGCCACCGCGGGCGAGTCCGCGACCTTCTGGATCTGGGCGATCATCCCCGCCGTCCTTGCGGGGTTGCGCGGCCGGCGGAGCGCCCAGACGACGACGGCGATCAGCAGCGCACCCGCGATCACGTCGAAGATCGCCACCCACGTCTTCGGCGTGCTCGGCGTCCGGTCGGCGGCGGCGTTCCCGAGCACGAACGCCGCGACGACGCCGATCGCGAGGGTCGCCCCGAGCGCCCCGAGGTAGAAGAAGAAGCCGGTCCGGAGCGCGCGGCGTGAGAGCACGAGCACGAGGATCGAGAACGTGAGGGTCGTGGGCGAGAGCATCGCCGCCAGCGCGGTCAGCGCCAGCTCGGCCTGGATCCAGCCCACGCGATCGACCTATGCGCCGAGTCTGCGACTCACTCGTCGCCCGACTCGACTTCTCCCTCGCCGTGCGCCGCATGTTCCTTCTCGGCCCTCTTGAGCGCCTTCTTCTCCCTGCGTTCCTCCTTCGTCTCCGCCACCTTCGTCTTCGCCTCGCCGTAGGACTGGCTCACGAGCAGCTTGCCGCCCGACCAGCCGAAGACCCACACGACGAGCACGATCGCCACGACCTGGTTCCAGGCGGTCGTGATCAGCTGCTGCGCCGTCGAGTAGTCGACTGCGACGCCGTTCTGGACGCCGCAGCACGTCTTCAGGGCAAGGGCGTTCGTCGCCTGGGTCACGCCGATCGCCCCGGGGGTGAACGAGGCGACGTTGGCGAGCGAGCCGGAGCCCACGACCCACATGATCGACTCGAAGGTGACGGGGATCGCGAACGCGGCGAGGAAGATCGCGACGACGAGAAGCTTGCAGACCCAGGAGAGGAAGGCGGGCAGGAACGACCACTTCAGGTACCGCTTCGGCTGAGTGAGGATCACGCCGCCCTGCTTCGCCTGCGCCCAGAGCTTCTTCACCTGGCGCCAGAAGATGCGACCGAGGATGACGAGCAGGACGACGATGCCGGCGGCGATCAGCAGCGTCGCGGCCGGGTGGGACTTCTCTCTCCCGAAGCTGATGTCGAACGCGCCCGGGACGCTCAGGAACATGTACAGGTACACGAATGTGCCGGCGAGGGTGTAGAAGATCTTCTGCACCAGGTACGCCGCGATCGCGCCGCCGAACGTACAGCTCGGGATGATCGCGACGAACATGAAGAGCGTCACGAACGTCCCGATGTTGGCGGGCAGGAAGCCGTTCATGGCCACGCCGACGGCGTAGGAGGCGATGATCTGCCAGAAGCGCACCTCCACGCCGTACGCCGCCTTGAGGATCCCGTAGTAGCTCAGGCCGGCGAAGAAGGTCTGGCCGGCCTGGAGGGTGAGGGCGCCGACGATGTAGCCCGGGTTGTTCTCCCAGATCGACTTGATCTGGTCCCAGAGCTGGTGGAACCAGCCGCTCACGTCGACGCCGAGCAGCTGCAGCACGAGCCAGAAGAGCCCCAGGCCCACGAGCCAGGAGACGATCCGTAGGAGCCTCCTGCGCTTCGAGGCCAGCGCGTCGAGGTCCGGCGTCGCGGCGAGCTCGCTCATGCCTCGGTGACTCTAGAAGGTTCGAGCGACGGCGAGCGCTCGGGCTCCGGGTTCGTCTCGGCCCAGCTCGCATAGGCATTCGCGAGCGGCGCCGCGGTGACCCCGTGCGCGAGGACCGAGAGACCGACGGTCAGAAACGCAGCCGCGAGGATCAGGTCGTCGTGCGGCAGCCCGCCCTCCTCGACGAGGATGAGAGCGAAGATGATCGAGGCCAGTCCCCGTGGCCCGAACCAGCCGAGGAAGCCGACCGTGGGCAGGGCGGTCCTCGATCCCAGGAGAGAGATCGCCACCGGCACCATCCGGATCGCGGTGAGGCTCAGCACCGCGTAGAGCGCGAGCGACCACGTCACGTCGCCGAGCGCGGGGCCGAGGAGGGCCGCGCCGAACACGACGAAGGTGACGGCGCCGAGAAGGACCCCAATCTCGTCGATCAGGTACGAGGCCTCCTCCCCGGGGTGTGCGGCCAGCGCCCCGAACGTCGCGCCGCCCACGAACGCGGCGATGAATCCGGATCCGCCGATGGCCTCGGCGAGGCCGAACGCGAGCGCCGCTCCAGCGAGCGGGACGACCTGGACCCATGCCGGTACGACGGAGCCGAGCCGGCGGGCGGCGACGAGGACGGCCCAGGCGGCGACGCCGGCGACGACGCCGCCGATCGCGCCGTAGCCGATCTTCTCGAGGACGAAGCGGAGGGCGTGCCGCCATCCGATCCGCTCCTGCTCGGCCTGCGCGACCGCGAGCACGATGAAGAAGAGCGGGACGCAGATCCCGTCGTTCAATCCGCTCTCGACGCTCAGCGTGCGCCGGATGCGCCCCGGCAGGCGCGGGAGGCTCACGACGACCTGGCCGAGCGCCGCGTCGGTCGGTGCGAGGACGACCGCGAGCAGGAGCGCCTCCGGCCAGTCGAGCCCGCCGAGAAGCGGAAGCGCGACGAGGAACCCAGCTCCGATCGTGAGGGGCAGGCCGAGCCCGAGCAGGCGGGCCGGGAGGCTGACGTGGCCGGAGAGCGCATGCAGATCGGTGCGCGCCGCCTCGGCGAAGAGGACGACCGTGAGCGCGGCCTCCGCGAGCAGCCTCACCTCGTGTCCGGCCGGCGCAGGCTCGACGAGGCCGAGCGCGTTCACGCCCACGAGCAGCCCGGCCGCGGTGAAGACCATCGGCGCCGTGATGGACGTTCCCTCGAGCCGGCCCGAGACGGCCGCGAAGACGAGGAGGATCAGCGCGACCGAGACGAGCTGCCAGTGCATCGGCGGAGCCGGGGCCGCCGGGGGGCTAGGCGCTCACGACGTCCGCGGAGCGTCCGTCGTTCCGCCAGCTCTTGAGCAGCCGGTGCACTTCTGCGGCGCCCACGATCGGCTCCTCGGGAAGAGGCAGCTCGTTGGGCGCGAGGATGAACGGGCGCGTCTGGGAGCCGCCCATCCCTCCGTGGAACGAGATGAGCTCCTCGAACGCGCACCCCTCGTCGAGGTCCGGGTCGTAGAAGCTGTTCACGAAGAGGTCGGGGGCGTGCGTGAAGGAGGACGAGCGGAGGAGATGGCTGGCTGCGCCTGGCGGGAACGCGGCGAGTGGGTCCTGGCCCTCGACGCGGTCGTCCGCGAGGTGGCGGGTCCCGCGGGCGCCGAGGGCGAGCGGGCCGTCCTGCTCGGAATCGACGACCACGAACCCCACGTGCGGGTGTGCCTTCAACGTGGGCAGCAGGCGCGGATGGCGCCGCTCGATCTCCTCGAGCGACATCCGTCGCGGCTCGTCCATGAGGTAGACGAGCCCGAGGTTGCCGGAGCCGAGGACGACCACCTCCTCGCCGGACACGTCCTTCTTCGGCCCGCGCTTCTTGCCGGAGGCCTCGCCCTGGCCCGTCGCCTCGTCGAATGCGACGCCGACGTGCGTGCTGCTCTCGTCCTCGCCTCCGACGGCGCGCACCTGGTCGGACTCGACCGACTTGCGAACGAGGTCGTCGAGGCCGTAGCCGTTCCGCTGCTTGAAGGTCGCCCCCTGCGTCTGCCCGTGGTCGGAGAGCACGACGAGGTGGTAGGGGCGGGGCGCGTACCGGCGGGCGCGGTCGATCCTCCCGAACTGCTGGTCGAGCTTGCGCAGCGCCTCGAGCGTGTCGGGCCGCTCGAGCCCGGAGTGATGGGCGACCTCGTCGTAGCTCGCGAACGTCGCGTAGACGGCGGGCCGCCCCTCGAGCATGTCCGTGAGGACGGCGAAGACGGTGAGGTCGCGGACGAAGACGCACATGCCCGCGCGCAGGAGCGGATAGATGCCGCCTCGGTGACCACGCGGCTGCACGTCCCGGCGCCGTTGCCGCGCGGAGGCGACGACCTCGAGGATGACCTCCCAGACGATCAGCACGAGCGTGCGCGTGATGTTGAAGCCGTTCGAGAAGAAGGCGCGGTAGCCGGGATTCGCCTTCTTCTCGGCGCTCACGCGACTCGCCGTCAGGAGGACGTGGTCGGCCTCGCCCGAGAGGAGGTTGCCACGGCTCGCCCCGCCGTTCCGGAGCAGGCCGTCGCCGGCGTGCCGCCGCTCGATCTCGGCGCAGTCGTCGGGGTTCGAGCAGACCATGAGCTCGCCGCGCTCCTTCTCGACCCAGCGGAAGGCGGGGATGTCGTCGTTCGAGCCGAGCAGGATCCCGGCCTGGCTCGCGCCCGTCTGGGACGAGAGGTCGGTCTCCCACTCGACGAGGCGGTGCGTGCCCTCCGCGAGCCAGCGCGCCATCTGCGGCGCGTTCCCGTCGCGCAGCGCACGCTGCAGGACGGGCTTCGAGAGCCCGTCGATCTCGAGGAAGACGATCCCGGGCACGTCGGTCTCGACCCGCTCGCCCGACCTGCGCGCGATGTTGTGGATCACGCGCAGGGAGTACGCGTCGTCGTCGTTGGCCCCGACGACGACCTCGAGCACCGTCGAGATCGCCGAGATGACGAGGGCGGCGACGAACGCGGAGCCGAATCCGCCGACCGAGATCGCGCCGTCCGTGAACGCGTCGATCGCGCGGAGGACGAGGACGTCCAGGAGAAGCACGAGGAGAAACGAGGTCGCGACCGTGTACGGGAGCCGGATCGCCGCGACGAGCGGGGCGAGTACCGCATTGAGGATCCCGATCAGCGCCGCCGCGGCGAGCGCAGCCCAGAAGTCGCCGACGGAGAACCGCGGAAGGATCGCGGCGGCCACGAAGACGCTCGCCGCCCCGACGAGCAGCGAGAGCAGGAGCCGCGCCGGACGTAGCTTGGGGCGGACGTCGCGACGGCTCGGGTCGAACCCGTGCGTGGGAACGGCTTCGGAGATACCGCGACTCTAAAGCGCCGCGCGCGCGCACGACCGGGTCAATCGACGATCACCCGGGTGGTCTCGTGCCGGCGAGCGGCGAGGCGGCCTAGAACGTGGTCTCCTCTCCCGGATGGAGCACGCGAACCTCGATCTCCGGCGCGCGCGCGTTCATCGCCGCGAGGAACTCGTCGGCGGGACGGT
>JBKPTS010000098.1:0-27497 GCA_046735575.1 Actinomycetota bacterium | reverse complement strand
CGCGTCGGGCCCGGAGGCAGCAGCAGCGCGCGGAAGTCGGGCGTCTCGCCGAAGGAGACGAGGTGGTCGAGGAGCCGCGTGAGGGACGAGAACTCCGCGTACTCGGGCCCGTCGTGGACGACGAGGAGCGGTAGCGGCCTGCTCGCGTCCGTGTCCGGCGGCGACCACAGCAGCGCCGGGAACGAGCGCGAGAGCCGCCTGCTCGCGAGCGTCAGCTCGCGCAGCTCCCCCCGGGGCGCCTCCTCGTCCTGCACCCACGCCGGAGGCTCGTAGCCGGGGAACTCGATCGCGGACTTGTCGCCGAAGGGGCCCGGCGCTCGGAGCCTGTTCGTCGGATCCGGGGTCACGCGGGTGCCGCCGCGGCCGGTGAGCTCGAGGAGGTACTCGAGCCGGTCCGCGTCGGGCCGCTCCAATGTGAGCGTGAAGGTCGCGCCCACCCGTCTGAGCTCGACGCGGCGCGGCCGGCGGAGCTCGTGCAGCAGCGCGACCGTCGTGAGCCTGCGATCGCGGAGCACGAAGGTGACGGCGTCCTCGCCGACGATCGGGCCTTGCCGAATGGTTACCGCCACGGCCGGGGAGGATACGTCCGGCCCCGCGCCGGCTCCGTCGAGCCCACGCCGCGGATACCATCGCGCGCGCCGTGCGCACGGTCTGGGTCAGCTTCGACACGATCGGCCGCGACTGCCTCGAGGCAGCGGCGGACGCGGGCGCGGAGGTCGTCGGCGTGGTGACCCTGCCCGGCCCCGTCGACCCCGACCGCTCGGGCCAGTGCGCGTTCGACGAGGTCGCACGACGGCTCGGCGCGCAGCTCGTAGAGACGGCTCAGGTCAACTCGGGCGAGACGCTGCAGGCGGTCCGCGCGCTCGAGCCCGAGCTCGTCTTCGTCGTCGGCTGGTCGCAGCTCGTGCAGGGCCCGTTCATCGAGCTCGCCCGCGAGGGCGTCTTCGGGATGCACCCGACCCTTCTGCCGCGCCACCGCGGACGTGCGCCGGTGCCGTGGGCGATCCTCTCCGGGCTCGCGCGGACCGGCGTCACGCTCTTCGAGATCACGGATTCGACCGCCGACTCCGGCGCGATCGTCGGGCAGGCCGTCGTGGACATCGCGCCCGACGAGACGGCGACCACGCTGTTCGAGCGTCTCGCGCGGGCCCACGTCGACCTCGTTCGCGAGTACGTCCCGCAGCTGCTGCGGAGGACGGCGCCGCGCGTCCCGCAGGATGAGAGGCGCGCGAGCACATGGCCGAGGCGCACGCCGGCCGACGGGATCATCGACTGGGAGACGCGCGCCCCCTACCTGTACGACTGGGTGCGCGCGCAGACGCGGCCGTATCCGGGCGCGTTCACGTTCCGCGGCGACGAGAAGGTCGTCGTCTGGCGCGCGCGCCCGGTCGAGCTCGAGGAGGCCGCGCCGGCGGGGACGATCGTGGCCCAACGTGCCGAGGGGCACGTCGTCGCCTGCGGCGAGGGCGCCCTGCTCCTCGAGGAGGTCGAGCTGGAGCGGGGCGCGCTGGCAGTGGGCGAGCGGCTCGGATGAAGCGCATCCTCGTGCTCGCCGCGCACCCGGACGACGAGGTGCTCGGGATGGGCGGCACGATCGCTCTCCACGCCGGGCGCGGCTACGCCGTTCGCATCGTCTGCGTCACGGACGGGAGCTCGACCCAGTACCCCGGCGACGCCGCGACCAGGGCGCGGAAGGAGGACGAGGCGAGGCGCGCGGCGGGGGAGCTCGGCGTCGCGGACTACGTCCACCTCGACCTGCCCGACATGCGGCTCGACACCCTTCCGCACGTCGAGGTCAACCGCGTCGTCGAGGAGCAGGTTCGCGACTTCTCGCCGCAGACGGTCTACACGCCGCACCCGGACGTGAACCTCGACCACCGCGCGCTCTTCGACTCGGTCGCGGTCGCGACGAGGCCGACGCCGGAGCAGCTCGTGCGGCGCGTCCTGACGTACGCGCCCACCTCGAGCACCGAGTGGACGCCGGCTGCGCGCAACTGGTTCGTGCCGAACTGGTTCGTCGACGTGACCGGGACGCTCGAGCGCAAGCTCGCCGCGTTCGCGCACTACGGGACCGAGCAGCGGCCGTACCCGCATCCGCGCAGCGAGCGGGCGATCCGGGCCGCGGCCGAGTTCTACGGCGCGAGCTGTGGCTGCGAGTACGCCGAGCCGTTCGTCCTCGTCCGGGGTCTCGAGTCCGGCTGAGCGATTCGTGACGCGGATTCCGCAGACCCTCGTCGTCCTCGGCCTGCTCGCCGCGACCGCGACGGCGTTCGCGGTGACCGAGCGGCTCAAGCTCGAGAAGAGCCCGATCACCGGCACGCGGGTCGACAAGATCTTCTCTCCCGTCTGCGAGTGCACGCACGACGTCTCCGTGATCACGTTCCGTCTGCGGAAGCCGGAGCGAGTCACCGTCGACGTGCTCGACGGACACGGCAAGCCGGTCGCGACGCTCGTGCGGGACCAGCACGAGGGCAGGGGCCGGGTCTCGTACACCTGGGACGGGAGGACCGAGACCGGCGTCGTCGTCCCCGAGGGGGTCTACCGCCCGCGCGTTCGCCTCTTCGAGCACGGACGGACGTTCGTGCTGCCGAACCCGATCCGCGTGGACACCACCGCGCCCACGATCGCGCTGACCGGCGTTTCCCCGCGGCTGATCTCGCCCCGGGCCCCGGGCGGCAACGCGCGTGTGGCCGCTTCGTACAAGACGGACGAGAAGGCGCATGCGGTGATGCTCGTCGACGGCCAGCGTCGCGTCGCGACGAGATTCCGCGCCACGAAAGGCCGTCTCTTCTGGTACGGGATCGTCGACGGCCGCGCGGTGCCTCCGGGCAGGTACCGCATCCAGCTTCGCGCCTACGACCAGGCCGGCAACACCTCGACCGCGACCCGCAGCCTCGCGGTCCACGTGTTCTACGTCGCATTCCGCCGCAACCGCGTGCACGCGATCGCCGGCAAGCGGTTCTCGATCGGCGTGCTGACCGCGGCGCGGAGGTACCGCTGGCTCTTCTACCGGAAGCAGGGTGCGAGACGGTCGAGGACGCTGATCCTGCGCGCGCCCAAGCCCCCGGGAACGTACGCCGTCTACGTCTCCGTCGGACGGCACGCCGACCGCGCGGAAGTGGTCGTGGCGCCGGCCAGATGAGACGAGCGACCGCACGCCGCAGGCGGCGGATCGCGCTAGCGTCCATCGCCAGCGCCCTCGTCTGCGCGTTCGCAGGCGGCCTCGCGGTCGGCAAGGACGATCCGGCCGCTCGGCCCGCGGCCCGCGCCGCGGCGCCCTCGGCGGTCCCGGCGGCGCGAACGAGGACGAGCACGTCCGCCTCGGCGCCCGTCCCGATCCTCATGTACCACGTCCTCGGCGACGCGCCCGCAGGCGCGCCGTACCCCGACCTCTTCGTCCGGCGATCCGACTTCGAGGGCCAGATGCGCTGGCTCGCGAAGCACGGCTACCACGCCGTGACCCTCGACGCCGTCTGGAGGCACTGGCACGGCCGCCGGGCGCTCCCGGCGCGCCCGCTCGTCGTCTCCTTCGACGACGGCTACCGGAGCGACGTGGGCGTCGCGCTGCCCGTGCTGAAGCGGCACGGCTGGCCGGGGGTCCTCAACCTCAAGGTCGGCAACCTGAAACCCGGCGATCTCCGTCCGCGCGGCGTGCGGAGGCTGATCGCGGCGGGCTGGGAGATCGACGCGCACACGATCACCCACCCGGACCTGACGACGGTGGGCGACGCGCAGCTCGAGCACGAGGTCGCAGGGTCGCGCGCGGCGATCCGGCGGATGTTCCACGTCCCGGTCGACTTCTTCTGCTACCCGGCGGGCAGGTACGACGCGAGGGTGATCGCCGCAGTGCGTCGAGCCGGATTCCTCGGCGCGACGACCACGAACTACGGCCTCGCGCGCCCCTCGCAGCCGTACACGCTCGCCCGCGTGCGGGTGAACGGAGGCGACGGGGTCGGCGGCGTCGCCGCCAAGCTCACCTCCCTCGCCGGCTAGCTCTTCGGCGCTTCTCTGCCTCGGATCGCGAGCAGGCGGCCGAAGAGGGTGAAGTAGTAGGTGCGCTCCGTCGCGATGACCGGCGTGTACTTGCCGAGCCGGAGCTGCCAGACGATCTTCCCGTCCCCGACTCGGAGCGCGGACGTCCGCTGGTTCACGGTCGTGACGAACACGAGATTGCCGACGACGACCGGAGACCCGAGGATCTTCCCGCCGACGCCCTGGCTCCAGAGCACGTGGCCGGTCGACGGGCTGAAGGCGCGGAGGTGTCCGTCGAAGCCGCCGAAGAAGACCCGTGTGTGGGTGACGGCGGGAGTCCCGTACCCCCACCCGCCGACGTCGTACGTCCAGAGGACGTTGCCCGTGCGGGCGCTCACCGCCACGATCTTCCCGGAGCGCGAGATCGTGTACAGCCTCCTCCCGTCGGTCGAGGGGCTCGAGTAGAAGCTGTCGTACTGGAACGCGTTGCGCTTGATGTACGTGCTCCAGAGCTTGCGGCCGGTCCTCCGGTCGAGGCAGAAGATCCCTCCCGCATACGTCGTGACGCAGACGCGCCGGCCGAACACCGAGGGGCTGGCGTTGATCCGCCCCCCGGTGTTGAAGGCCCATCGGGTCTTGCCCGTCTTGGAGCTCACGGCGAAGAGCCTCCCGTCGTGCGCCCCGAAGTAGACGAGGCCGTCGACGACGACGGGCGACGACTCGACGCCCGAGTTCGTGCTCAGCACCCAGAGCAGCCGGCCCGTCTCGCGGTCGAGGGCGGTGACGGTGCCGTCCTTGGAACTGACGATGAGCCTCGGGCCGTCGATCGCGGGCGACGAGGGCTTCGGCCCGGGGATCTTCCGCTTCCAGCGCACCTTGCCGGTGGCCGCGACGATCGCGTACGTGTGCCCGCGCAGCGTGTTCACGTAGAGCATCCCATCGCAATAGCTCGGCGGGAACTCCGCGTAGTCGTCGAGCGTGCGCGACCAGAGCGGCGTCCGCACCGGCACTCCCAGATCCTGGCCGGGTCGGGCGAGCGTGCGCCCGGGGTTGCCGCCGAACTCGAGCCAGCAGGTCTTGTCGCCTTTCGGCGTGGCCTTCGCCGGATGCTTCGCCGGCGCGGGGGTGCGATGCGCGACGGTGACGGTGACGCCCCGCAGGTTCGTGTCGAGCGCGCCCTGCGGCGGGTCGCGGGTGAGCCAGACCGCTCCTGCGGCCCCGGCCAGGAGGAGGACGAACGCCACGACGCCCGCGAGGATCCATTTCACCGCTCTCGGCATAGAGAAGCGGCCGCGGAAACGGCCGCGTCCGAAGTGTGCCAGCGAGAGCCGCGCGCGCCGGGCGATACCGAGCTCCGACGCCAGCGTCACGGGAACGGAGGCGAGCAGCGAGGACGCGACGGCGAGGACTCCCCAGGTCAGCGGGTCCTCGAAGAAGCCCGCGTACATCAGCGAGTGCACGAAGAGCACGAGGAGCACCGCGCCGAGCCCGACGCCGAGGAGACGGTCTCGCCGGATCGTGAAGAGGAGCGCGAGCACCGCCGCGGCCGCGGTCCACAGGTAGAGGGCGAAGCCGAGCACGCCGAGCTCGGCGAGCACCGTCAGCGGCGTCGTGTGCGATGCGTTCTTCGTCACCTTCCTGGTGCCGATCGCGTCGCCGCTCGCCTGCCGCTGCCCGCCGACGCCGACCCCGGTCACCGGTCTCCGCTCGAAGGCGTCGAGCGTGATCGTGACGAGCCGCGAGCGGCTGCTCGTGACGTCCTTCAGAGAGCGCCCCTGGATCGCCTGCGCGGCGAATGCCGCCGCCCCGACCGCTGCGACGAGCGCGCAGGCCAGGAGGAAGAGGCGCAGCTTCCGCCCGGCTGCGAGGAACGCGATCGCGAAGCTGACGCAGAAGAGCGCCACGAAGCTCGACTGCGAGTAGGAGTAGTAGAGCCCGGCGAAGAGGAAGGCGATGAGGATCCCGAGCGGAATCCACTCGTGCGGCCGGCCGCGTCGCACCCAGAGCGCGACGAGCAGCACGGCGATGGGGAGCACGAGATACCGGCCGTACAGGCTCGGGTCCTTGAAGAGCGACGTGACGCGGAAGAACGACGTGTAGACGTTGGCGACCGCGACGTCGCGGGCGAAGATGAGCCTGCGCGTGTGCGCCTCCCAGAGGCCGACGGCGGCGAACAGGCAGCCGAGGGCCACGAGCGTGAACGCGAGCGCTCGCGCGAGCCAGGGAGCGATCGCGGTACGGGCGACGACGCCGAACCCGGCGACGAAGGGGAAGATGAAGAAGGCGAGCTCGATCCCGCCCTCGTGCCGGTCGTACGTCCACAGGAACGAGACCGTCGTGTAGACGACGAAGGCGGCGATCGGCAGCGCGAGGAAGAGCGGAGGAGGTGCCGGCCTCCAGCCCCGGGCCATCCGGCACCCGACGGCGAGCACGGACGCCGCCAGCACGAGGTAGAGGGGGAGAAGCAGGAAGGCGTCCTGGTCCCCGAGCTGGACCGGGATCCGGAACGGGGCGACGGCGAGGAGCGCGACGGGGACGACCGCCGGGTAGCGGACGAGCGGGACCGCCAACGCGACCGCCCCGAGCACGCCGACCCCGAGGAGCGCGAGCCCGGCGCGATCCGTGAAGAGCAGCCTCACGTCGTGATCGCCCATCAGGGAGCGGCCGATGCCGGCGGCGGCGACGCCGAGCAGGACGAAGCCGATGAGCGGCGCCACCCGGCCGCGCGGAAGCAGCACGAGCACCGCGCCGAGGGCTCCGACCAGTGCAGCGAACTGGGCGGCGTCGGCGTGCTCCACCGCGGGGAAACTTACGCGTTCGGCAGGAGGCGCACCGACCTTCCGCGCGTAGTGAACGGGTAAAGCGTGTCTACTCGCGGCGCGGTCCGTTGCCAGGGGCGACGTCCGGCCGCACTATGCTCGCGCCGTGATCGAGGGCTGGAAACGCGCGCTGATCCTCGCGCCGCACACCGACGACGGGGAGCTCGGCTGCGGCGGGACGGCCGCCCGGCTCGCCGAGGCGGGCTGCGACGTGCGCTACGTCGCGTTCTCGGTCGCGACCCGCTCGCTGCCGCCGGGGTTCGAGCCGGACACCCTCGCTCGCGAGGTGCGAGCGGCGACCGCCGAGCTCGGCATCCCCGAGGAGAACCTCACCGTGCACGACTTCGACGTCCGCACCTTCCCCGAGCGCAGGCAGGACATCCTCGAGCTCCTCGTCGCGATCTGGGAGGAGTGGGCTCCCGACGTCGTCTTCCAGCCGTCGCACCACGACGTGCACCAGGACCACCAGACGATCGCCCAGGAGGGCCTGCGTGCGTTCAAGCGCACCACGCTCCTCGGCTACGAGATCCCGTGGAACAACTTCGACTTCTCATACGGCGCCTACGTCGGGCTCGAGCGGCAGCACGTCGAGCGGAAGGTGGCCGCGCTCTCGCACTACGCCTCGCAGCAGCACCGTCGCTACTGCAATCCGGAGTACGTGTGGAACCTCGCTCGCGTCCACGGCGTCAACGTGAACCTGGAGTACGCGGAGTGCTTCCAGGTCTACCGCATCCTGGCCTGACGCCCGCGGAATCGCGGTTCAGGAGCGCTGGACGCGGTAGTGTATGTGCGTGACGCCGCCCTCCCCCTCGAGGACCCGGGTGCGCTGCAGCTCGATCTGCTCCGGGGCGAGGCCCTCGAACAGACGGCGCCCTTGGCCGAAGAGCACCGGGATCACGTGGAGCTCGAGCTCGTCGAGGACTCCGGCGGCAAGCGCGAGTCGTGCGGTTCCGGCTCCGTGGACGAGCACGTTCCTGCCGCCCGCAGCCTGCTTGGCTCGAGTCATCGCGGTCATGACGTCGTCCACGTAGGTGACCAGCGGCATCTGCGCGAATTCGGCGGCCGGCTCGTGCCGGCTGAGGATGAAGATCGGCACGCCGTCGTGGTGGTCGCCGCCCCAGCCGCCGGCTGGCTCGAAGGTCCCCCGCCCGGCGACGGTCGCCCCGGTGGCCAGGAACTCGTCCACGATCTTGCCGTTGACGCCGCCCGACCGACGGATGGCCTCCAGGTCGACGTCGCCGCCGGCCAGCAACCAGTCGTGGAGCCGAAGCCCGCCGTCGCCGAGGCCGTTGTCGGGCCCCTCGTTCGGCCCGGCGATGAACCCGTCGACCGACATGGACATGTACAGAACGGTTGCGGACACGGCGCCTCCTTTCCGGCATCGACCCTGGTCCGATCTCCCCTGGACGCTACGAGAAAGGTGTGCGCCTGCGCGGCGGCCATCTCGCCCAGGTGCGCCGGGTGTTCGGGAACGTCCCTTGAACGCGTGGCGGAGAACCCTCACCTATTTGACTCCACCGAGATCTCGAATCACGATCCCAGGGGCTCCCTTGGTCGCAGCGGGTGTGGGGTTGCGTCCTCGACTGCAGCGACTCGGGAGCGCCTGGGCTCCCGCTAGCCCAAGGATCGCGTCACGGCATCCGCGATCGCGCGGTATCCCGCGTTCGTCGGATGCGGATCGCCCTTCGAGCAGATGAACGTGAGCGCGCAGAGCCGGGCTTTCTGCATCCCCGCGCTACCCGCGGGATTGAAAACCGGGAGCATCCTCGCGGTCCGGGCATGCGAGTCCGCGGCCGCGCGAGCGATGGAAGCCTCGAGGGAGCGGTAGACCGGCCTGAGCTTTCCTACCGTTGCAGGATCAGGGTTCCAGGCTCCGGTCACGACGATGTCGGCGGTCGGAGCCGCAGCGCGAAGCCGGTGGAGGATCGAGTGCAAGCGCGACGCGAACGCCATGGTGGTGCCCGGCGCGTGCTTGCGGACGCACGGGACGGCTGCCTTGCACGTGTCGAGCAGCATCGGGAACCAGTCGTTGCCGTACAGGGTCAGCGTGATCGGGGTGACGCCGCGGTGCGCTCGCAGGAAGGAGACCGCCGCCGAGAGTTGCGCGCCTCGAAACGGATCGTGAAGCGTGATCTTGTCGCGAAACGCCGGGCAACCGCCACGCACAAAAGTCACAGTGGACTCGCCTGGACAGCCGTAGTTGACGACGTCCATCGTCGGTGACAGCTTGCGAAGATTGGCCCGCGAAGACGTCGACAAAACCCTTGTCGAAGGCCGAAGGTGGGGCCGCGTTCGCCTTCGTGGGCTGGAATCCGTAGGCGATCGAGTCCCCGAGCGCGAGGTAGTAGTCACCGGGGCTGCCCGAGGTTGCGGAGCCGGCAGCGGACGCGGTCGGCGCGTCTCCGCCACCGCCCCAGCCGGCCAGCGCGACGAACAGCAGCGCGAGGCCCGTGGAAAGGACGCCCCGCAACCTGCCGGGGCTAGTAGGGAGAAAGCGCATCGAACCCTCCTTCGCCTCTATCCGCGGAGACTAAGCGAACGTCACGTTCGGCACAACGAGGGCAGTAACGACCTGCCTCGGCGCTCGCACCTCGAGCGCCCTGTACCGCCGACTCCCGGATGCGGCGATGTCCACGAATGTCGCCCCGAGCAACTGTTGACGGGCCGTGGGAGAATCGATCCCGATTCTCGCGAACGGAGGATCCATGAGCCTTGACCCGACCGCCGCCCTGCGCCTCTACGACGAGGCATGGACGATTCCCGACTATGAGAGTCGGCTTGAACTGCTCCGGAAGATCTGGGCGGACGATGGGCTGTACGTGGACCCTGACGTGCCGGAGGGTGCGCGCGGTCCTGAAGCGCTCGCACGCACAATCGACGCACAGCTTGAGCTGTACCCGGGGATGTCGATCGCCAGCAACGCGCCTGCTGTCCTCGGCGACCGCGCGTGGTTCCGCTGGAGCGCGACACTCGAGACGGGGGAATCATTCACGGGGGTCGACTTCGTCGAGTTCGCCCCCGACGGGCGAATCGCCAGGCTGACCGGCTTCTACGAAGAGTAGGCAGTAAGGCGAAAGCGTCCGCTCTGCATAGGTCTCGCCGACGTGTGCGAGCGTGCGGGAATGTCGCTTGAACTGAGGTGGATGGCACAAGCGTCACGCACGGGCCGCAGCGATCAACGAAGCTTTCGCGGTGGAACCGTCAGACGTACCTGACGTCAAGTACGTCCGAAGCGGAGACGTCGCTATCGCCTACCAGGTCGTCGGCGAGGGCCCCATCGACATCGTCTTCGTCCGCGGGATCACGGGAGACCTCCTGTCGACATGGGAGCAGCCGCTGCTCGTGCGTCACGTCGAGGGTCTTGCGGCGTGCGGGCGCGTGCTCATGCTCGACAAGCGCGGAACCGGCCTGTCGGATCGCGTCCGCGAGGTGCAGCCGCTCGAAACGACGATGGACGATGTACGCGCTGTGATGGACGCGGCGGGTTCGCAATCCGCTGTTCTCTGGACCGGTGGGACGAGCACGGGTATCGGTGTGCTCTTTGCGGCCACCTATCCCGAGCGCTGCGCCGGCCTCATCATCTTCGACCCGAGGATGAGAGGAACTCGATCGTCCGACTACCCGTGGGCTCCGACGGAGGAGGACTGGCACGAGCAGCTCACGGCCGTACGCGCAGGCTGGGGTGAACGTGGCTACCTCGAAAGCCTCGCTCGAGAGTGGGCACCGGAGGTGGCCGGGGACGAGCGATTCCGCAACTGGTTCGTCATGCACATGCGTCGGAGTCTCAGCCCCGGCGCGGCGCTGACGTCATTCCGCACCGCGATGGAGCTCGACGTGCGGGACGTCCTTGCGGCGGTTCGTGTCCCGACGCTCGTCATTCCGCGCCCCGCCCTCCCTGCCCCTGGTCATTACACCGCCGAGCGAATCCGAGGATCGGAGGTCGTCGAGTTGCCGGAACTGCGGGGTGTCTACACGTGGGTAGACGACGCGGCGCACCGGGCGACGATGGCGGCAACTCAACGCTTTGTCTCACGTCTCACCGAGCGCGTCGAGTCGGAGCGGATACTCGCCACGATTCTCTTCACTGACATCGTCGGCTCGACCGAGCTCGCTGCGCGGGTCGGCGACTCGGCTTGGCGGGAGTTACTCCAACGGCATCACGGCCTCGTCCGCCGCGAGCTCGCGCGCTTCCAGGGCAGGGAGATCGATACGGCCGGGGACGGATTCTTCGCTGCCTTCGATGGCCCCGCTCGTGCCGTCCGCGCCGCGGCTGCAATCCGCGACTCGCTCGGCGAGCTCGAGATCGCAATCCGGGCCGGTCTGCATAGCGGCGAATGCGAAGTCGCGGACGGCAAGGTCGCCGGCATCGCAGTCTCGATCGGGGCACGCATCGCAGCGCTCGCCGAACTGGGCGAGGTGCTCGTATCGAGCACGGTCAAGGATCTCGTCGCAGGCTCGGACCTTCGGTTCGAGGATCGCGGCGAGCACGACCTCAAAGGCGTACCTGAGCCGTGGCGTCTGTTCGCGCTGATCGGCTAGCACGCGTCTCCTAACGTCGACGCGAAGCCGACATGGAAAGCGAGGCTGGCTTGCCCGGGTGTGCGGGAATGTCTCTTGAGCGCTGCCCTCAGGCTTGCGGCGAGGCAAGCTCCGCCGAGAGACGCTCGGCGATCATGATCGTCGGAACATGCGTGAAGCCCGAGGGTACGTCAGGCATGATCGACGCGTCGACGACTCTCAGGCGTTCGATGCCGTATACGCGCCCGGAGGGATCGACGACCGCGCCATCCTCTGGTCTCGGACCCATCGCGCACGTGCCCACCACATGTGGGATGGAGTACTCCTCCGCACGGATCAGCTCGTCCAAGTCGTCAGGCTCGACCGGCGCCGGGCCTCTGCAGACCCGGCGCAGCTCCGGATGGTTGGCCACCTCGAGTGCCCGCCGGTATCCCTCGGCGAGCCGCTCTATGTCCGATGCGTCGCCCAGGTCCGGGAGCTCGATGATAGGCGGGTCGCTGGGGTCGGCGGACCGAAGACTTACGCTGCCGCGGGAGCGTGGTCGCAGTAGCAGGATTTCGATCATGAAGCTCTCGCCCTCTTCCGGATCGGCGAGCCAGAGCATGAGATCGGGTGTTTCGCGCGTCGAGCGGCCGGCGCTGTGGAAGGTCGCAATCGAATGGAGGACAGGCGCGCTACGGCCAGCGCCCGTGTAGGCACAGTCCACTTCGACCTGCGGATGGTCGGCGAGGTTCGCCCCGACTCCCGGCAGGTCGGCGATGACCGGAATCCCTAGCTCGCGCAGGTGCGCAGCTGGGCCAACGCCCGACCGCATCAGGATCGGCGGGCTGCCGTACGTCCCGGCGCAGAGCACGACGCGGCCCGCCTCGATCACGTGCCCGTCGAGGAGTCGCACGCCGACCGCGCGCGAGTCTTCGAGGACAACACTGGCGACTTCCGAGTCGCCGCGGACCGTCAGGTTCGGCGGTGTTCGCCCGGACGGGAGGTACGCATCCGCCGTTGTGACCCGAACGCCGTTGCGGGTGTTCATCGGCATGCGACCCGCTCCGACCGCCCCGGGTCGGTTGTGATCCTCGACCGCCGGGAAGCCGGTGGCCGCGAGCGCGTCAACCGCTGCCGCTACGACCTCGCTGTGGTCGAGATCCAGGTAGCGCGTCGACGGGACCGGCCCGCGATCTCCGTGCCATGGCTCGTGCCCGAAGTCGGTGTCTTCCTCCAGGCGGATGAAGTACGGGAGCACGTCGTCGAAGCTCCAGCCTGGGTTCCCGAGCGCCTCCCAGCCGTCGTAGTCGGCCGGTGAGCCGCGGGGCGTAAAGCGCGTCAGCCAGGAGGTGCCGCCGAGCAGCTTCTTGCGCCGCACCGCCCGGATGGCACCTCCCGAATGAGGCTCGGACTCGTAGCCCCAGTCAAATGGATCGGGCTCGATCGTCCAGCCGTTGCGGAGCTCCGGTGATGTCTCGGTGCGCCGGTCCGGGCCGGCCTCGAGCAGCAGCACCGAGTGTGAGGCTGACTCGGCGACCCGCGCAGCAACCACGCAGCCGGCGGCACCTCCGCCGATGACCACGAAGTCGAACGCTTCGCGACGGCTTACGTCCGTGACCTCCTCAGCGCACTGCGAGGGACGCGATTCTGCTCCGCCGACCCAAAGATGTCAAAGACTCGGTGCCGACGGATGGGTCGCCCGCCTGCTCAGGCGGGCTGGGCCTCGATCCCCGCTGCGAGCTCGCGCGAGATGGCGTGCTCGCCCGTCTCCGTGCGCAGGGTGACCGGGCCGCCGAAGGGCGCGATCGAGACGAGCTCGACCTCGGCGCCCGGCGTGAGACCGAGCTCGCGCAGGTAGCGCAGGAGCTCCGGGTCCCGGTCCGGCACGCGCGACACGACCGAGGACTCGGACGGAGCGAGCTCCGAGAGCGTGCGGTCGCGCACCGCGCGGACGCGGAGCTCGCGGTCGGGGATCGGGTCGCCGTGCGGGTCGTGGGTGGGGTAGCCGAGCTCGGCGTCGATCTTCGCCTCGAGCTCCTCCGAGAGCGCGTGCTCGAGCCGGTCGGCCTCGTCGTGCACGTCCTCGATCGAGAGCCCGAGCCGGTCTGCCAGATAGCGCTCGAGCAGGCGATGGTGGCGAAGGACCTCGAGCGCCCCGCGCCTCCCGTCGTCCGTCAGCGCGACGCCCTTGTACGGCCGGCGCTCGACGAGGCCGAGCTCCGCGAGCCGCTTCGTCATCGCGGTTGCCGAGGGCGGGCTCACGCGCATCCTCGTGGCGAGCGCCGAGGTCGTGACCTGCGTCCCCTCCGACTCGAGGGCGTAGATCGCCTTCAGGTAGTCCTGGACCGCGTCCGTCAGGTCGGTGGCCTCGCTTTCCACTGCGGTTTTGAGATTACACTCCTGATCGGATTTAGAGATGCCTAAATCAGCGATGGAAGACGCGAGGCTCGCCGTCGGGCCCGCCCGGCACGACCGCGGCGCGCTCGTCCACCCGCTCGACGACGTCCTCCCGGGCGAGGCGCGCGTCCTCGAGGCGGCCGAGGAGTCGCTCGCCGGCCGCCGGCGCGGCGTTCGGCGGTTGTCGCCCTTCCTCGGGCCCGCCTTCATCGCCGCGGTCGCCTACATCGATCCGGGGAACTTCGCGACGAACATGGCTGCCGGAGCCAGGTACGGCTACCTCCTGCTCTGGGTCGTCCTCATGGCGAACCTCATGGCGATGCTCATCCAGTCGATGAGCGCGAAGCTCGGCATCGCGACGGGCAAGAACCTGCCAGAGGTCTGTCGCCAGCGCTACTCGCGGACGACGAGCATCCTGCTCTGGCTGCAGGCGGAGGTGATCGCGATGGCGACCGACCTCGCAGAGTTCATGGGCGCAGCCATCGGCCTCCAGCTCCTGTTCGGCATCCAGCTCTTTCCGGCGGCGCTGCTCACGGGCGTGGCGGCGTTCGGAATCCTGGCGCTCCAGGCGCGGGGGTTCCGCCGGCTCGAGGCAGTCATCGCGGGCCTCATCGGCGTGATCGTCCTCGCCTTCGCGCTCCAGGTCTTCATGGCCCATCCGGACTCGTCGGGAATCGCGCACGGGCTCTTCGTGCCGGGGTTCCAGGGGACGGAGAGCGTCCTTCTCGCCGTCGGGATCCTCGGGGCGACGGTGATGCCGCACGTCATCTACCTGCACTCCGCGCTGACCCAGCACCGGCTCGTGGGCGCGACCGAGGAGGCGAAGCGGCGGATCGCCCGCTTCGAGCGGGTCGACGTCGTGATCGCGATGACCCTCGCCGGGATCGTGAACATCAGCATGCTCGTGACCGCGGCGGCGGTGTTCCATTCGCGCGGCCTGACCGAGATCGGCGAGCGCCTCGGAGACGTCCACGCGGCGCTCGGGACCTACGTCGGAGACGGCGCCGGCGTGCTCTTCGGGATCGCCCTGCTCGCGTCCGGACTCTCCTCGTCGAGCGTGGGGACGCTCGCCGGTCAGGTCGTCATGCAGGGCTTCGTCAACCGGCAGATCCCGCTCTTCCTCCGGCGCTTCGTCACCATGGTGCCGGCCCTGGTCGTGATCGCGATCGGGGTCAATCCGTCCCGGGCCCTCGTCATCAGCCAGGTGGTCCTCTCGTTCGGGATTCCCTTCGCGCTCGTGCCCCTGCTCCTCGCCTGTCGCGATCGCAGGCTCATGGGGTCGCTCGTCAATCGCCCCGTGACCACCGCCGTCGCGACCGTCGTCGCGGCGGTGATCATCGCCCTGAACCTCTTCCTGCTCGAGCAGACCCTGTTCGGCTAGGCGTAGCCGAGCCTCCGCTCCGTGTCGGCGGTGAGCGGCAGGATGCGCTCGATCGCCTCCGCGTCCTGCTCGCGCCACTTCTCCTCGCGCGGGGCGCTGAGCGCCGTGCGGGAGACGTTGCCTGCGAGCGCTTCCGCGTACTTCCGCGCGTCCGGCACGAGCTCGAGCCCGAGCCTCGCGTAGAGTCTGCCGAGCTCGTCGAGCGGCGAGGCCACGACGTCCTCGTAGCGAACGTCGATCCAGCGGGCTTCCTCCACCAGCTCCCGCGCGTCGAGCACGGCCTCGTTGGAGGCGACGTACTGGCGGGCGCAGATCTCCTCGAGCGGGGCGTGCCGGAGTTCGCGCCAGCCCGGAATCAGCGTGAAGCTCCACTGGTTCCCGGAGAGCTCGCCCAGGCCGTCGAGCGGCTCCGGCAGCCGGTACTTGACGAAGCGCGGACGCGCTTTCCAGGCCTCGACCAGGGAGCTCACGTTCGCCGCCGCCCGGCGGCGGAGGAAGACGTACGTCGCGTCCGGGAAGAGCTCGTTCAGGTAGCCGACGCGGAGACAGCTCTCCGGGGTCTTGTCGAGGAAGCGGGCGCCGCGGGCGAACAGGCGGATCGCGCGGTAGACGTACTGCCGCTCCCGCTCCGTGACGTCCGACGCGGAGAGCGCGTCCGAGTCCCAACCGCGATCGCGCGGGTGGTGGTACTCGTCCCAGAGGATGTGGCCCTCGCTCTGGACCGAGCGCAGCTCGGGGCTCCGGCGCAGCGCCTCGAAGAGCAGGCTCGTCCCCGAGCGCGGGCAGCCGAGGACGAGGACCGGCCGCGCCGGCGCGTCGAGCCTGGGCAGGACGAGGGAGAGCGGGCGGGCGACCCGCGGCACGCTCCGGCGCACGCGCCAGATCCTCCGCCGGAGCGCGAAGGCGCGATTCGTCCTCAAGGACGCGCGAGTCGCAGCCGGGCGCCGATTGCCTTGCGCTCGACCGGGAGGTAGAACCCGAGCGGGATCAGGACGAACGGGTAGGCGAGCGCGAGCGCGAATGCGACGGGGAGGCCGCCGCCGGCCAGCTTGCCCGCGACCGTCAGGGCAACGCCGGCGAGCCCCGCCGTCAGGACGCGGCGCCACTGGTAGGGGACGGGATAGATGTGCTGCGCGCGCCACGCCATTCCGCCGAACATCGTCGCGTAGGCAGCGACGGTCGCGATCGCGGCCCCCATCATCCCGTAGGGCGGGATGAGGAGCAGGTTGAGCGCGATGTTCACCGCGGCGGCAGCCCCCGTCACGACCCAGTTGAACTGTGTCCTGCGTGCGCGTCCGACGCCGATCGCGACGACGATGTAGCCGCCGAAGGCGACGGCGGCGAACGAGAGCGGTCCGACGACGCGCGAGGCGCTCGCGAAGTCCGGGGCCGCGAGCCACTCCACGATCCAGGGCGAGAGGAGGGTCAGGCCGGTCGCGACCCAGGTCGTCGTGACGACGAGGTAGGTGAGCACGAAGGCGTACGTCCGGCGCGCCTCGCGCTCCTCGCCGATGGAGTAGGCGAAGGCGGGCCACGCGGTGCGGAAGGCGGTGAGCAGGAGCACCATGGCCGAGGCGATGCGGACGCCGACGGAGTAGAGGCCGACCTCCCTCGTGTCGGTCAGTTTCACGAGGAAGAGCCGATCGCTGAAGTTCGTGACCCAGAGGAAGACGGCGGTGGGGACGAGGGGGAGGCCGAAGCGGTTCATCTCCCGCAGGAGCCGGCGGTCGAACTGGAGGCCGAGCTGCTCCCGCCGGTAGGCGAGCAGCACGACATAGACGGCGAGCGTCCCCGTGAACGTCCCGACGATGACGCCTAGCGGCCCGGCCTCGAGCCCGACGACGAGGACGAGCGTCGCGCCGACCGTGATCAGGATGTTGGCGACCGTCGCGCAGACGTAGGCGACGGAGCGCTCCTCGACGCGGAAGAGGGACGTGATCTGCGCCCAGTTCATCCCGGCCCAGAGGCCGACGAATGACGCCGCAACGAGGTCGGCGGTGCTCCGCGAGCCGAAGAGGACCTGGGCGATCTCGGTCGAGAGCGCCACCCCGAGGACGAGGCCGACGGTCGCCATCCCCATCGTGAACCAGAACGACGTGCGGACCACGAGCAGGCGGTGCTCCTCCTCAGTCGAGTCGAAGTAGAAGCGGAAGAACGCGCTCGTGATCCCCATGGCGAGCAGGATCCCGAGCACCGTTGTCAGCGCGATGAGCGTCTCGACCTTGCCGTAGTCGGAGGGCGTGAGGTACCGCGTGTAGAGCGGCAGCAGGATGACGGCGAGGATCCGGGAGACGAGCCCCCCGAGCCCATAGATGACGGAGTGCTTCCCGAGTCGTCCGAGCTGTCCGCCGAGCGGTGCCACTACAACCGAGAGTAGAGCGCGAGCAGGCGATCGGTGACCTGCTCGAGATCGTGCACCCGCTCTGCGTAGGCGCGCGAGGCGGCTCCCAGCCGGCTGCGTTCCCCGGGGCAGGCGACGAGGTGCTCGAGCCGTGCGCGAAGGTCCTCCTTCGTCGCGCGGACGACGGGGACCTCGATGCCGAATGCCTCGGCGGTGCGCCGTGCCGCGTCCTCGTGCAGGTGGCCCACCACGGGCTTGCCGAGCGCCATGCACTCGATTGCGAACATCCCGTACCAGCCGGAGTTGAGCTGGTCGACGACGATGTCGGCCTCCCGGTAGCGCTCGAACGCCTCGTCGTGGTCGAGGCCTTCCACGAGATGGACCTCGGCGTCGAGCCCCTCGCAGGCGGCGAGGACGTGCTCGGTGCCCTTGCGGGCGCGCGAGGAGGGGGCGTGCAGGATGACGGGGCGGGGACGTTCGGAGGGCGCCGTGGGCTCGATCCCTCGCACGTCGATCCCCGGCGGGATCAGGTCGGCCTCCGGAACCCAGCGGATCGCGTCGTAGGAGCCGACGACCTGCGCGTCGGCCTTCTTTCCGTATGCGAGTTCATTGGGCGGCTTGCCCCGGATGTCGGAGCCGAGGTAGTGCAGCACCGACTTCTTGCGCAGCGCGCGGAGGAGCGGGAACTGGAGCGCGCGGGGGACGAGCGTCAGGCCGAAGTAGAAGTGGAAGACGTCGGTTCTCGGAAGCAGCTCGAGGAGCGCGCGCCACTGCGTCAGCTGCCGCCGGACGAGCCCGCCGTGCCGGTCGAGCGAGCGGTCTGCCTCCGGGTGCAGCCGGTAGCGGTTGAAGACGACGAGCCGCGCGTCGACGCCGCGCGCCCGAAGAGCCTGCACGTTCGTCCACGGGATCCCGGCCGTGTTGACCGGGCAGTGGACGACGCGCAGCGGCCGGCGTTTGTCAACACCGGTGTCAGACACCGTCTTTGTCAACGGCGGGAATGCATCAGATCCGTCACGAAGAGCTCACCGGTTGGACGGGCTCGAGTGGTGCTCCCGAGCCGAATAGCGGGATCGCGGGGCGATGCGCCCGGTCTCTTGGGGACAGGTGGGGCCTTGTGCCGTTCGTTGCGAGTGTCTGACACCGCCTTTCAAGAGCCCTACGCGTCCCACTCGAGCTGATCGAAGTACCGGAGCGCCGTGCGGCCCGGTCGGACGAGCGGGGCGAGCTTGCGGAGCGCCCCGTCCGAAATCTCTCCCAAGACACGCTTCACGCCGAGATAGGGAACGTTCAGGTCTTCCTGGTACACGACCGTCGAGATGCGCGGGTTGACCTCGATGACGAGGTCGCCCACGAGCTGGATGTTGAAGAAGTGCTCGATCCGGAGGCCTGCGACCACCCGGTCGGCGAGCTCCATGAGCGCCGGGTCCTCGAGCGTGACGAAGAACATCGCGAGGCCGGCGCGCATCGACTCGCGCGTCTTCGGATGGCCGAGGACGACGCGCGCCCCGTCGCCGATGCCGTCGATCGTCCGCTCGCCCCCCGTCGCGAGCTCCATCACGAGCAGCTCCGGCCCTCCTTCGTCCGGGAGCAGCTCGAGCGCCTCCTCGAGCCGCATCGCGACGGCGCCCGGCCGCTCGTGCAGGAGCTGGTGCGCGCGGTCGACCGTGGGATCGAGCACGCGGTACCCGCGCGATCCGGAGGAGAAGACGGGCTTGAAGCACACCGGCCGCTCGGGATACCCGAGCTCGCGCGCCGCCTCTCCCACGGCCGCCGCACCCGACACCCGGCGGAACTCGGGAGCAGGCACGCCCAGCTCGTGCAGCAGCCGGTAGCACTCGCCCTTGTCGTTCGAGAGCCGGATCGTCTCGGGCCCGGAGACGAGAACCTTCGTCTCGCCGAACTGCTCGCGCGCCTCGGCGAGCCGCTCGAGATCGAACGACGACTGCGGGAGCACGACGTCCACTTCCTCTGCCCCGGCGATGTGACGGACGGCTTCGGCGAACTCCGGGTCGCCCCCGCGCGGGACGAGGTGGAACGCGTCGCAGAGCTGCCGGCCGACCGCCCGCTCGGAGACGTCCGTGCCGACGAGGCGCACCTCGCGTTCGCCGTTCTGGCGCAGCGAGCGGGCGAGCGCCGCCGTTCCGGGCGCGCCGCAGGCGGTGACGAGGACGGTGATCGGTCGCAGAGCCACGGTCAGGAGAGGTCGATGTCGTCGGCCGCGAGCTGCTGCCAGCGGCGCTCGCGCTCGGAGTCCAGCATCGCCCGCATGGTCTCGCCCATCGTCTCGCCGGGATACACCCAGATCTCGGGGTGCACGAGCAGCTGCAGCCACGGGAACGAGCCGGAGCGGAGCTCGTCGTGCGGGCAGCCCGCGCGCCAGCGGCGGTTCGAGTCGGAGCGGTAGCACTCCGGTACGAACCACGGCTCCGCGTACGCGTTGATCCCGCCAGGGACGGGCTCCGACATGAGGTCGGGGTCCGGGTTGTGCCAGGAGAGGACGGGGTCGAAGCGCTCGTCGACGACGCCGTTCGGGTAGACGGCGTGCAGCCCGACCCCGTGCCCGAGCTCGCGCAGCCGGGCGATCGTGTCGACTCCCTCCGCCGAGGCGAGGTTGTAGAAGACGGACTCCGTCATCAGGAAGTAGGTCGCCCGCGCGTCGAGCTCGGCCTCGAGCTCCGCGAGCTCGAGAGCGGCCGCGAGCGAGAGGTCGACGTCGTGGCGCAGGAGCAGGTCTCCCGCCACCGGCCCTGCGCCCTCGAACACCGCGAACCGGTAGCCGCCTGCTCTCGCGGCATCGAGGAGCTCGCGGTAGTGGTCGAGGTCGAACGTGCAGCTCACGTCTCGACCTCCACCTCGAGCAGGCCCGCGGCCCGCTCCGCGCGCGCGAGCGCCTGGCCTGGCGACTCGCCTACGGCGATCACGTAGCCGCGCCGGTCTCCGTCCCGGCGGACCGGCCGGATCGTCTCGCCGAGCTCGAGGTAGGTCTCGGCCTGCACGACTCCCTCCGCCTCGAGCACCGGATCGAGCGAGCCTATCCTCGTCACGCGGCCGGTCGGGAGGGGGCCCGGGTCGGCCGTGAAGAAGCGGATCGCGAGCGGCTGGGAGCGGCGCGGGAGCGCGACCTCGTCCGGGACGTCCTCGCCGAGCGCCTGCAGGACCGCGACCTGCACGAGGTCCACGCCGGCCGCGTGTCGGACGAGATCCGCCATCTGCCCGCCGGGGATCCTCGCAGCCACCTCGACGACGTTCACCCCTCCGTCCTCCGCGGCGATGAGCTGCGGGAACGCGATGCCGTCTCGCAGTCCCAGGGCCTGCACGGCAGCGACGGCGACCTGCCGGGAGAGCGCGAGCTGCCCGGAGTCGACGGACGGCGGGTGCACGTGGATCCAGCCGACCCCGAAGCCGATGCCGGGCGGGCGGAGGCGATCCGAGAGCGTGAGCAGGCGGGCTTCCCCGCGGCGGACGACGACGATCCCGTTCATCTCCGTCCCGTCCACGAACTGCTCCACGATCGCCTCCCCGGTCGGCGACTCGGCGAGCGCCTCCGCGAGGCTGCGCTCGACGTCGGCGGGAGTGTCTACGCGGAAGACGGCGCGCTGACCTCCGGAGTCGGCCGGCTTCAGCACCGCAGGGAACGGGACCGCGGCGCATGCGGCCTCGACGTCGGCCTCCGAGCGCACCGCCGCGAACGGCGGCTGCGCGACGCCGGCGGCCGCGAACGCCTCCCGCATGAGGCGCTTGTGGGTCATGCGGCGCGCCGTCTCCGTCCCGATGCCCGGCAGCCCGAGCGCCTCCGCGACCGCGGCGACGATCGGCACCGCCCGGTCGGCGGCGACCGTGAGGACGCCGTCGACCGAGTGCGAGCGCCCGGCCTCGACGACCCGCTCGAGGTCGGCGAAGTCGACGAGCTCGCCCAGGTCGGCGGCCCCGAGGCCGGGGGCGGCCGCGTTCCGGTCGACGGCGACGACGCGGTGGCCGAGCTCGCGAACGCGGAGGATCGCGCGGCGCTGGTGGCGCCCGGCGCCGACGAACAGGAGCGTCGCCACGGGCGCCTAGCGCGTGCCCTCGGTCTTCGCCCACGTCGCAGGCGAGCCGTGGGTCAGGTAGCGAACGAGCGCGTCGAGGGTCGCGGCCGTGGTGAGGACGTAGTAGTAGGCGAGCGCCGCCCCAGGGACGGCCAGCCGCCTCCTGCCCGCGTAGGCGAGCGCGAGGAAGCCGAGCTGCCCGACGAGCGCGACGGCGTACACCGGCGCCTCCTGCGCGAGCGCGATGCTCGAGCCGAGGAGCACGAGATGGAGGATGCCGCTCCCGTAGCGGAGGACGCGGTGGGAGACGAGCTCCAGGAGGTAGAGCGCGTCGCCCGTGCGCGCGAGCGAGCCGTCGAGGAGCGGCCGCCAGCTGCGCGTCATCATCCGCACCTTGCGCCCGTACTCCTCCTCCGCGTCGCGCGCAGGCTTCTCCCACGCGACCGCCTCCGGCTCGTACACCGCCCGCCGCTTGCGCTGGACGAGCCGGAACGGGAGCCCGAAGTCGTGGCCGATGCGCGGGTCGTCGTAGCCGAGGTAGTCGGACCGGCGCACGGCGTAGATCGCCCCGTTCCCCGCGGTGATCGAGCCGAGCGCCGACTCGCTCTCCCGCTGCCAGAGCTCGTAGCGCCAGTAGAGCCCCTCGCGGCTCGCGCCGTCCGCCGCCTCCAGCCGGAGCCGGCCGCAGACGTAGCCGACGGCGGGATCGGCGAAGCTGCGGACGAGCTTGCGCAGCGCGTCGGGCTCCCAGCGCGAGTTGGCGTCCGAAAAGGCGACGATCTCGCTCGTGCTCTCCGCGACCGCGCGGTTCTGCGCCGTCGCCTTCCCGGCGCGCTCGCACCGCAGCAGGCGCACGGACGGCGAGCGGGCGGCCAGACCATCGACGATCGAGTCGGTCCCGTCCGTCGAGCCGTCCGAGGCGACGAGGACCGAGAGCCTCTCGGATGGGTAGTCGAGCTCGAGCAGGTTCTCGACCCGCCGGCCGATCACGTCCTCCTCGTCGTGGGCCGCGACGACGATCGTGACGTCGGGGGTGATGTCCTCCTTCCGGACCGGGCGCGGTCGCAGGCGCGCGAGGGCGGCGGCAGTCACCGGGTACCCGAGGTGCGTCCAGGCGAGCGCGCCGAGGCTTCCCCAGAACAAGGTCTTCGCGAGCACGGCGCGACGATAGCGGCGTCGATTACGCGCTTCGGCGGTAGGCGGGGAAGTAGCCCGCGTAGTCGATCTCGGCGGCGTTGGCGAGCCGGCGGTACGCGTCCGCGTCGTGCACGGCCTTCCCGAGCGTCGCGGGCAGCAGCCCCTCGGGGTCGAAGCGCCGCTTGAACTCGTACAGCGAGTCCTCGAAGCCGCCGACCCCGCCCCCGAGGTGGAAGAGCGAGAAGCCCTGTGCCGCCGCCCAGGCGCCCGTGTCGCAGAAGAGGACGTGGTTCGCGCCGAGCGACTGGCCGCGCTCGCTCGATGCGCCCAGGTGGTAGTGCAGGAGCGGAGGCGCCGCGAGGCAGAGGATCGAGGCGGCGAGCTCACCGTCCTCGTACGCGTCGAAGCGGAGGAGCGCGTCGCCCAGGTCCTTCGCGAGGTGGCGCCAGTACTCGTCGGGGAAGTAGTAGAACGCCGAGGCCTCGCGCCGGCGCATCGTCTGCCGGTAGAGGTCGACGAAGCCGCCGAGCTCGTCGGCGCCGATCCCGGCGACGACCTCGACGCCTGCCTGGCGCGCCTTTCGGACGACCCGCCGATGGTGCGCGTCCAGGCCGGCGAAGACCTCGTCCGGATCCTTGCCCTCGACGCGCCACCCGATCGAGTGCCCGATCGTCTCGACGTGCCAGCGTCCCTCCGCGAGCGCCTGGTTGGCGAGCACGGGGTGGAAGCGGGCGAAGGTGGCGACGACCCGGCGCTCGGCGCACCAGCGCTCGTAGGCTTCGAAGAACGCCGCGCCCGCCGGCTCCTCCCCGGACGCGACCGGCCCGCCGTAGCCCATCGGGGTCCCGACGTCGACGTACGCGTCCGCGGCCTCGCGGACGAGGGCAGGGAAGACGACGCCGCTCGCGGGCAGGTGCAGGAACACCGGCGAGCCCTGCCCGAGCAGTCGCGCGCTCTCGAGGTACGCCCGGCGGAAGTAGACGTCCACGACGCCGAGATCGGCGAGGAGGGCGTCCCACTCCTCGGGGGCGACCTCGACGAGGGCGCTCATTCCGTCGTGCGACCCCGGGCGGCACGAGCCCGCTCGATGTTCATCTCGTCGACGGCGGGCTCCGGCTCGGGGCGGAACACCTGGGCGATCGTGAGGAAGAGGATCTTGAGGTCGAGCCAGAGCGACCAGTGCTCTATGTACCAGACGTCCTGCTCGATCCGCTCCGGCCAGCCGATCTCCTCGCGGCCGTGCGTCTGCGACCAGCCCGTGAGCCCCGGCCGCACCGCGAGCCGGCGGCGGTCGGCGTCGCTGTAGTTCGCAACCTGCTCGACGAGGTCCGGGCGCGGCCCGACGAGGCTCATCTCGCCGCGCACGATGTTCACGAGCTGCGGCAGCTCGTCGAGGCCGGTGCGACGGAGGACGCGGCCGCTGCGGGTGATGCGCGGATCCTCGGGGACGACGCCGAAGGGGTCGTCCGTCAGCCCCAGCTCCCGGCCCACGGCCACGGCGTCCGGGACCATCGTGCGGACCTTGAGCAGCTGGAACGGAACGCCGTTCCTCCCCGCCCGCAGCTGCTTGAAGAAGACCGGCTTCCCGGCGTCGCGGCGCACCCACGCCCAGATCGCGAGGAACACGGGCGCGAGGACGACGAGGGCGAGGGCGGCGACGACCCGGTCCGCAACCCACTTGATGGCGAGCTGGGCCCGCCTCACGACACGGCCGTCCCGGCCGGGACCCTGCCCGTGATCGCCTCGTAGAGGCGCTCGTGCCGCTTCGCCGACTCCGACCAGGTCAGCGTCCTACGCGCGGCGAGTGCTCCTTCGTACGCCGCACGCAGCGCCGCCTCGTCCGTGAGCAGCTCGACGCAGGCCGCGCCCAGGGCGTCCACGTCCGCCGCTGCGACCGCGCGGCCCGCGCCGAACTCCCGAACCGACTCGCCGACCGCACCGAGGTCGCTCACGACCGCCGGGCGCCCGTGGCCGAGCGCGAGCGCCAGCACGCCCGACGACTCGATCACGCGATAGGGAAGGACGACGAAGGCCGAGCTTTCGAGGAGCGGCCCGAGCTCGGGCTCCGGGAGGAAGCCGAGCCGCCAGTCGATCGCACCGTCGACCCCGAGCTCGACGGCGAGCTCCCGAACGGGCTCGACCGGCTCGAGCGGGTCGCCGGCGACGACGAGCCGCGCGTCGGGAACGGCGCCGAGTATCCGGGGCAGCGCCGCGACGAGCAGGTCGAGGCCCTTGTAGCGCCGGATCAGACCGAAGAACAGCATCGTCCGGCCGCCCGGAGGCGTCACGGCGAGCTCCGCAGGCGAGTCGAAGACCGGGTGCGGCACGACCGCGAGCTTGTCGCGTGGGACGTCCTGGCCCACGAGCTTCTCCTCGGTGTGTCGCGAGTGGACGACGACGCGGTCGACGGTGGCGAGCGCCTCGCGCCAGGCCCCGAGCGCCCTCGCTCGGCGCGGGCCCGCGTTGTGCGCGGTGAGGACGGTCGGCCGTGCGCGCGCGACCTTCCGCAGCCAGCGGATGTCGAGCTCCGGCCGGACGAGCCACTGCAGGTGGACGACGTCCGGGTCGAGCTCGTCGAGGCGGCGCACGAGCCTGCGCACGCTCGGCAGGTACTCGATCCCCTTGAGCGCGCGGCGCAGCGGCGCCCGCGGCGCGCGCCGGAGCAAGCGGCCCGAGACCGGGATGAAGAGCTCTTCCCGTGCGTAGCCCTCCGGCTCCGGCGCCCGGTCGAGGAGGAACGGGGCCGTCACGAGCCGGACCTCGTGGCCCCGCTCGGCGAGCGCGGAGGCGAGCCGGTGGTCGTACGGCGTCGTGTAGCCGAGCGGGTCGACCAGGACGATCCTCATACGCGGGACCTGAGGTAGCTGACGCTGGCAAGCGCCGGGAGCGGGTCGTCGAGCGCGAACACGGCTCCTACCTTGCCCGTCCGGACGTGCTGCGAGAGGAAGTCGCGGAGCGAGAGCTCGCCGCGCCTGGCCATCTGCGTCGAGACCCAGAGATCCTTCGCGAGGTAGACCCAGGTGAGGTCCTCGTCCAGAGGGTCGCGTGCCTGCGGCTCGGCGCCGCTCAGGTCCTCGTAGGCGACGCGGGCGATGTCGAACGACCGGCCCATCGCGACGCCGCCCCAGACCGGCGGCCGCGTGTTCACCTCGAGCACCTTGTGCTCCCCGTCGCGGGGGTCGAGGGCGAACTCGACGTGCGCGAAGCCGCGGTAGCCGGCGGACGCGAGAAGCCGCTGGCCGAGCGCGAGCACCTGCGGCTCGACCCTCGTCTCGAAGACCGCGCTCGTCCCGAAGCGGAGCGGGCCCTGCCGGACCTTCCGTCCGGTGACGCTGGCGAGCGCCCGCCCGTCCTGCGAGACGTACGTGAAGAGCGAGAACACCTGCTCGTGCGAGTCGGGGACGAGCTCCTGCGCGACGAGCTCGAACCCGTTTGCCTTCGCCTCCCGCCAGGTCGCGAGCGCCTCCTCCTCCGTCTCCGCCACGACGGCCTTCCTCCCGAAGGCGAGCGCGTACTCCTGCCCTTCGCTCGGCTTCAGCAGGAAGGGCGGCTCGGGCCGCCCGTCGAGCGTCTCCCTGCCCTCCATGAGCAGCGTCCGGGGCGCTGCGATCCCGGCCTCGGCCGCGACGACGGGGAGGAGGTCCTTGCGGCGCAGCCGTCGCACGATGTCCGGGTCCGGGGGCAGCGGCACGTCCGCGAATTCGTGCACCTCGTCCCAGTTCCGGAGCACGAAGTCCACGTGCTCGTCCCGCTCCGGGACGAGGATCGCGCGCGAGCTGCCGGCGACGCCGCGCAGAAAGGCGAGCATCCTGCGGTCCCGGCCCTGCTCGGCGGGCTCGGTCGCAACGCAGCGGCCCTGCAGGTAGCGCGAGCGCAGCCCGAACTCGTTGGGGCGGAACGCCCCGCCGAAGACGGGGATGCCGGAGCGTCCCAGGCTGCGCGCGACCGCGAGGCCGGCCGGCAGGAGCCCGAGCACGAGGACGGGCCGGCGTGCGCGCGATCTCCCGTCCGCCGTGGACACGGCGGCCATTATGCGGGCCGGCCTTCCGCTCCTAGGCCATGCCGCCGGCGGGCAGCAGCCACGGGGAGAGCCGGCTCCAGCGCTCGATCTCGCAGCCGTTGCGGCGCTGGAGCTTCGCCCACACGCGCCGGCCCCGGACGACTCCGACGACGAGCGCGACCTGCGGGCCGCCGTAGATCTCGGTGCAGACGGTGTTCCTCGCAACCGGCGCGAAGAGCCGCCGGCCGCCGCTCGCGAGCCGCGCGCAGGCGGTGGCCGCACGCGGAAGCGTGCCGCGTGCGGGCGAGCAGCGGAGCGTCCACGTCACGGGCGTGCCCGCGCCCGTCCCGCCGGCCCAGTACGTCACGGCGAGGGCGGTTCGCGACGTCGTGCCGGCGCTGGCGCCGCCCGCGACCGCAGCCGCCGACGCGACGAGGAGGAGCGCGCGCACCGGCCCAGGGTAACCGGCGCCCGGCTAACCGCTGCGGCCGGAAAGCCCGCTACTGTCAGCGCGTGCGCGCGGCGACCGGCCGTCGGAACCTGCTCGTGGTCGCGGCGGCGCTCACCGCCTGCGTCGCGGCGGTCGTCGTAGCCCGGGCGGCGAGCAATGTCTACCACGACGACAGCGTCTGGGCCAACGGCCTCGGCTCGCTCGGAGGCGTCTCGGAGCCGTACGACTTCACGATCTTCCTCGACGCCGGGAACGACGTCCTCGCAGGGCGGAGCTCGTACGTCTCCTCGGTCGGCATCGGGCCGACGCAGTCGCCGTACGCGTACCCGCCGGTGCTCGCGCTCGTGGTCGCGCCGCTCGCCGCGCTGCCGGAGCGGGCCGCGCACGACACGTTCGTGCCCGGCGTGCTCTGGTCGCTCGTCCTCCTCGCCGCGACCGTCGGGGCGCTCGTCGTCCTCGGCGTCTCGGACT